>LAEA01000112.1 GCA_000961745.1 Rhodospirillaceae bacterium BRH_c57
TGGGCCGGGCTTGGCTACTACGCCCGCGCCCGCAACCTGCTGAAATGCTCCCGCGCCGTGGTCGAGCGCCACGACGGCGTATTTCCTGACACCGAGGATGCCCTGCGCGCCCTGCCCGGCATCGGCGCCTATACGGCGGCGGCGGTGGCGGCCATTGCCTTTGGGCGGCGGGCCGTGGTGGTGGATGGCAACGTCGAGCGGGTGATGGCCCGCCTGTTCGCCGTCCAAGACCCCCTGCCCGGCGCCAAGCCCGCCCTGACGGTTCTGGCCGACGCCCTGACCCCGGCCGAGCGGTGCGGCGATTACGCCCAGGCGGTGATGGATCTGGGCGCCACCCTGTGTTCGCCGCGCAACCCGGCGTGCGGCCTGTGCCCGTGGATGCGCGGCTGCCAGGGCCGCCGCCAGGGCATTGCCGCCGAGTTGCCGCGCAAGACGCCCAAGGGCGAAAAGCCGGTACGCTACGGGGTGGCCTTTTGGACGGTGCGGTGGGACGGCGCGGTGTTGCTGCGCAAGCGGCCACCCAGCGGTTTGCTCGGCGGGATGATCGAGGTGCCCTCGACGCCGTGGCGCGACTCGCCGTGGACGCTGGAGGAAGCCCGGAAACTGGGGCCGTTCCACCTGGATTGGCACGCGGTGGGTGGAGTCGTCCGCCACACCTTCACCCATTTCCATCTGGAACTGAGCGTTCTGGCCGGTGTGGCGCGGGGCGGCTCGGTGCCGGCCGGGCGGTGGGTGGCGCCCGAAGCCTTCGGCGCCGAAGCCCTGCCGACGGTGATGCGCAAAGTGGCCCGTCATGCGGCAAAAAACCCGACCACGGTCGGGTGACTGCATTTCGCACCGCACCATCAGCGGGCAACGGAAGAAGTCGTAAGAATTTCATGGGCTTGAGATTGACAGCCCGGAAAGTGGTAGAGAAATACCGCGTCGCAACATCGCGCCTGCACACCTATCCACTTGAAAGAACAGGAGAAATATCGTTTAAGAAGACCGGGTTTGCTCGCATGTCGGCCGCATTTGGGCTAGACTTCAACAGCTTAAAGACGGCACTGCATTCATTCAGGAGGCCAGTCATGCTGACCCTGCAAGACTGCGTTGAGATGTCCGGCATCGATTGGGACGAGCTGGTCGCCATCGCGCATCATGAACATCTCCCCGACATGGTGGCGCTCGAAAAGGCCCACGCGTTCCTGCAACAGGAATGGGGTGCCCCGGCCGTCCGCCAGATGGTCATCGACGAAGTTCGCCGGTCCATCGAAAAGGGCGACAGCAAGGAAGCGGTCACCGCACTGCGCATCCTCGAACACACCTTCGAAGCCCATCCGGGCGGCCATGACCGTCGCCTTATGCGCGGCCAGGATGCCGCCGAGGAAATGGCCGCCGAATAGGTACGCTTCCGGGAATAGGGACGCTTCCGGTCAGGCGTGCGGCCATGCTACCTTTCCGGCTGAAGCCGGAGAGGTAGATGGTCAACGCCCTTCTTGCATTGCTCCTGTGCCAGCTTGCCGGAGAGGCGTTGGTGCGCGCCACCGATGTTCCAGTACCGGGGCCGGTCCTCGGTCTGGTGCTGTTGCTGGGCGCCTTGGCCCTGCTGCGCGCGGTACGGGGGCCGGAGTCGGGAGACGTGCCCGAACCCCTGGAAAAAGTCTCCGCCGGGCTGCTGTCCCACCTGTCGCTGCTGTTCGTGCCGGCCGGGGTCGGCGTGATGGTACACGCCCAACGCATCGCGGCCGACTGGCTGCCCCTGACCGTGGCCCTCATCGTCTCGACCGTTGTGACCATCGCCGTGTCGGCGGTGGTGTTCAAATTGGTTGACCGGGCGCTGTCCCGGCGGCGGACGCCGCAGGCCCCACAATGACCAGCCCCGATCTCCTGTGGGTCTACCTCACCCAAAGCCCCCTGCTGTGGCTGACCGCGACCCTGGCCGCCTATGCCGTGGGCCATGCCCTACACTTGCGGGCGGGCGGCAATCCGCTGGTCAATCCGGTGGCCATCGCGGTCATCCTGTTGGTTGGCGTACTGACGGTGACCGGCACCGACTACGCCACCTATTTCGACGGCGCGCAGTTCGTGCATTTCCTGCTTGGTCCCGCCACCGTGGCCCTGGCCGTGCCCCTGTGGCGCAACAGGGCCGAGGTGCGCCGCCGTCTGGTGCCGATGGCGGTGGCCCTGCTCGTCGGGTCGGTCACGGCGGTAGTGTCGGCAGTGGGCGTGGCGTCGCTGCTGGGCGCGGCGCCGCAAACCATGCTGTCGCTGGCCCCCAAGTCGGTCACCACGCCCATCGCCATGGGGGTGGCCGAGCGCATCGGCGGGCTGCCGTCGCTGACCGCCGTCCTGGTCATCCTGACCGGCATCGTCGGGGCCATGGTCGCCACGCCACTGCTCAATGCCGTGGGCCTGTCCAATGACCCCAGGAAAGGCGACTGGGCGGCGGGCGGTTTTGCCATGGGGATCGCCGCGCACGGCATCGGCACCGCCCGCGCCTTTCAGGTCCATCCCCTGGCCGGCACCTTTGCGGGGATCGCCATGGGCCTGAACGGTTTGCTCACGGCCATCCTGGTGCCGGTCCTCATTACGCTGTTCTGAGGCGCCAATACGGTGCCCGCGGCAATTCAGACCAATCCGGTACAAAATACGTTGGTATAAAGATCCGGCGCTGAAAGACCCTTTTTTCCCTGTGCAGCAACCTCTGCTCGCGGGACGCCCACCCTGTGGGCAGGCATAGTGGGTTCACAGACAAACAAATGCTTCGCCCGCAAAGGGAGACTGGATATGCGCTCGACCCCCACCGCCACCCGCCTCAAGCTCGTCCCCCCCGCCATCGCCAAGAACGACATCGTGGCAATGGCCCGTCGATCCCGCGAGAGTGCAAAGGCCTTCAGCGCCACCGTCGCCCGTTTCGGCACCGAAATGCCCGAGTGCATGGACCGTTTCCACGACGCCATGAAAGCCTTCCGGACTGTCGCCGCCCAACTGAACGGCACATCTCCGATACGCGTCGAGCCGACCCCCCTGGAAGCCGTCCGGATGCCCCGCGCAGCCTGACGCCCCCCCTTAGGCTCGACCGTGAGAGTGCCCCGTGCCCCCCTGCACGGGGCACTCGCTTTTTGTACTATTTGCTCCCCTACGCCGCCTTGACCTTGCGGGCGCGGTGGCGTTGCCAGATGCGCCAGCGGCGGCGGAAATCAATGCGCAGCTTGAGCATGCACGGTGTCACCACCAGGGTGAGCACGGTGGCCAGGGCCAGACCCGACACAATGGCAATGGACAACTGTGACCACCACTGCATGGACGGCGCACCCATGGTGACCTCGCGGTTGACGAAGTCGATGTTGAGCTTGAAGGCCATCGGCAGCAGGCCGAGCATAGTGGTCACCGTGGTCAGAAGCACCGGGCGCAGACGCTGGGCGCCGGTGCGCAGGATGGCTTCGACCGGGTCCGAGAACTCCATCTTCAGGCGGTCGTAGGTGTCGATCAGCACGATGTTGTTGTTGACCACGATGCCGGCCAGACTGATGACCCCGATGCCGGACATGATGATCCCGAACGGCTGCCCAAACAGCAACAGGCCGAGCATCACGCCGGTGGTGGACATGATGACCGCCGACAGGATGAGAAACGCCGAGTAGAAGCTGTTGAACTGGGTGACCAGGATGATCGCCATGATGAACAGCGCCACGCCGAACGCCTTGACCAGGAACTCCTGGGACTCGCGCTGTTCCTCGTCCTCGCCCCGAAAGGTCAGGGTGACCTGCGGCGGGATGTCGGGATGGTTGAGCAGTTCGGCCTGAAGAACGCGCACCTTGTCGTTGACCAGCAGCCCTTCGGCCACGTCGGCCTTGACGTCCACCACGCGGCGGCCGTCGGTGCGGCGGATCTCGCCGGTCTTGGGCTTGGCCTCGCGGGTGACGAAGGCCGACACCGGGACCGGCCCCTGGCTGGTATTCACGAACAGGTGGTCCAGTTGCTCCAAGGTGCGGTTCTCCTCGGGGAATCGGGCCACGATGTCGATTTCATCCACCGCATCGTCGGGCAGGTAGTCGGTGACCTTGAGGCCGCGCGTGACCATCTGCACCATGTCGCCGACCGACTGAAGGTCGATGCCGAACTTGGCGGCCTGGGCACGGTCCACCCGCAGTTCCCAATCGATGCCGGGCACGGCGGCGCTGTCCTCGACGTCGGTGAAGCCGCCCAGGTCGGCCATCACCGCCCGCACCACACGGGAGGCGGGCTCCAGAAGTTCGGGTTGGGCGGAGCCCAACTGGACCTGGACCGGCTTGCCGACCGGCGGGCCGGACTCCTGCTTGCGGATCTCCACGTCGATGCCGGCCAGATCGTCGGTGCGGCGCCGCACCTCGGCCAGCACTTCGGAGGCCGGGCGGCGGGTGTCCCAGTCGGTCAGTTCGATGCCGATGCGGCCGATCAGATCGGTCGGACTATCCTGTTCTCCGGCGCCCTGGCCGATGATGGTGAAGACCGACACGAATTCTGGCATATCAAGGATGCGCTGCTCGACTTCGCGCACCAGGGCGTCCTTCTCGTGGATGGACAGGTTGCCGCGCGCGTGGACAAGGATGTTGGCGTTCTCGGGCTCAACGTCGGGGAAGAACTCGATGCCCTTGCCGAAGGCGCCGTACAGCACCTGGGCAACGACCAGCAGCATGACCGAGGCGATCAACACCTTGCCGGCGTGATTGAGGGCAACTTTCAGGGAGCGGGCGTATACCCCGGTCAGGCCGCTCAGGTCGGTCAAGCTGCCGTGCTCGCTGGCGGCCAAGGCCTTCATGTCCTCGGCGCTGGCCCCGCCGGGCCTGCCGAACACGCTGCCCAGGGTCGGCACGAAGATCAACGCCATGAGCAACGAGGCCGACAGCGTCGCCAACAGGGTGATCGGCAGGTACTTCATGAACTCGCCGACCACGCCGGTCCAGAAGGCCAGCGGCAGGAACGCGGCCAGCGTGGTCGCGGTCGAGGCGATCACCGGCCACGCCATGCGCTTGGCCGCCATGGCGTAGGCCTGGGAGCGCGGCAGTCCTTCGGTCATCTTGCGGTCGGCGTATTCGGTCACCACGATGGCGCCGTCCACCAACATGCCGACCGCGAGGATGAGGCCGAACAGCACCACCATGTTCACGGTCAGCCCCATGGCCGACAGGGCCAGAACGCCCATCAGGAACGATCCCGGAATGGCCAGCCCGACCAGCAGGCCCGAGCGCAGGCCGAGCGCCGCGACCACCACCACCATCACCAGCAGGATGGCCGTGATGACGCTGTTCTGAAGGTCGTGCAGGCTGGTCTGGATTTCCTTGGACTGGTCCTGGGTAAAGTGCACTTCGACGGTGTCCGGCCAGGCGGCGCGTTCGCTGGCCACAACGGCCTTCACGGCCTCGACCGTCTCGACGATGTTGGTGCCGATGCGCTTCTTGACCGACAGGGTCAGACCCGGCGCGCCGTTGACCCGCGCGATGCTCTCGGCATCCTTGAAGCCGCGCCGGCCATCGGCCACGTCGCGCAGGCGCACCACCGCGTCGCCCTCGACCTTGATCGGCAGGTCGAGGACCTCGGGCACGTTTTCGAGCAGGCCGGGCACCTTGATGGAAAACCGGCCCTGCCCGGTGTCGAGCGCCCCGGCGGCGACCAGCTTGTTGTTGCGGGCCAGGAAGGCGGCGAAGTCGTTGGCCGACAGGTTGTAGCTTTTGGCCAGCACCGGATCGATGATGACGTCCACCTGCTCGTCCCGGTCACCGCCGATGTCCACCTCCAGGACCGTGGGCAGGCCCTCGATCTCGCGTTCCAGGCGCCGTGCCATGCTCAGCAGGGTGCGCTCGGGCAGGTTCCCCGACAGGGTGACCACGACCACCGGGAACAGGCTGATATTGACCTCGTTGACGGATGGTTCCTCGGTCGCGTCGGGCAGGTCTGCCTTGGCCTTGTCCACCTGCCGCTGGACGTCCTGAATGGCGAGGTCGGCGTTGAACCCGGCCTCGAACTCCAGCAGCACGTTGGCGCCGCCCTCGTAGGCCGTCGAGCGCATTTCCTTGACGCCCTCGACCGCCCGCAGTTCCTTTTCCATCGGGCGGACCAGCAGGCGTTCGGCGTCAGCCGGCGCAATGCCTTGGTGGACCATCGACACGTAGATGATCGGGATATTGACGTCCGGGGCGGATTCCTTGGGGATCGCCACATAGGCCGCAGTACCGGCGATCAGCACCAGCGCGAGGGTCGCCAGGACCGTCCGGGCATGGGTCAGGGAGGCGTCAATGATCGCTTTCATGGCGTGCCTCCATTGGGCGTGCTTCCATTGGCCCGCTGGACCATGCTGGTGGCTCCTTCAGACTGGCTTTCTTCGGGCACGGCTCCCTCGGGCACCGGCTCGACCGTCTGGCCTTCCGTCACAAACTCCTGACCGACCGTGATCAGCCGTACCTGCGGAGGCAGGCCGGCAATCCACATGCCGTCGGCGGCGTCACGCACCACCTGCACCGGGACGAAGCGCACGGTGTCGGTCTCGTCAACCAGCTTGACGCCGATCACGCCACCGTCGTTGAGGGTCAAAACGGCTGGCGACACCAGATGCGCCACCACCGCCTCCAGCGGCAGACGCACTTCGGCGGTCATGCCTTCGGGGATGTCCTGGGCCGGGTTGGGGATCGCGACCTCAATGGGGAAGGTCCGGGTGGCCGGCGAGGCGGTGGCCGAAATCCACGTCACCATGCCCTCCACCGTGCGACCGTCGATCAGCCGGACCTCGGCCGGAGTGCCGGTGGCAAGGCGCCCAAACGCCCGCTCGGCCACCTCGGCCGACACGGTGACGGGGTCGAGGTCAACCAGGGTGGCAACCTCGCCCCCGGCGGCCAGAAAAGTGCCAACCTCGACCGCCCGCTCGTTAACCACGGCGGCGAACGACGCCCGGATCACGGTGTCGTCGATCTCCTTGCGGATGGTCGACAGATCCGCCCGCGCCGCCTCCAGGTCCGACCGCGCCTCGGCCAGTCGGGTGCGGCTGGCGTAGTCACGCTGGGCCAAGCTGCTGGCGGCGTTGAATTGCAGTTGGCGCTGGGCGACCAGGGCGTCGGCTTCCTCCAGCCGTTCGGCGCGGTTGCCCATGTCGAGGCGGGCCAGCACGTCGCCGGCCGCCACCGCCGCGCCCTTGTCCACCGCCACCTCGACCACGCGGCCGCTGGTTTCGGCCCGCACCACCACCTGGCGGGAGGCCTGCGTGTGGCCGTGGACGACCAACGGCGTGACGGTTTCGCGGGCCGTCATGTCGCGTACCCGCACGCGCGGTGCCGGGGCTTCATCGGCCGCCTGCATGGAGTCGATTGCGCGTTCCTGGGCGGCTTCCTCATGCGGGAACAGGATGCCGCTGCCAATCCACAGGACGGCGACCAGGGCGATCAGCGCCGCGATGATGGTAGAGGTGCGCATCAAGCCTTCTCCTTGTGGGCGTCACGGTCCGTCTGCGCCGCCTCGGCGTTTTCCAGGATGTGGCGATTTTCGGTGATGTAGCGGATGACGGTTTCATACATGACCAACCCGAAATCACGCACGAACCGTGCGCCGGCCGGGGCACTGGCCGGGTTGTCGGCCGGGTCGTCGGGGTCTTCGTCGGTGCAGGCCCGCAGGTCGGCCAACTTGCGCCGGTGTTCCTCAAGATAGCTGTCGAGCAACGCGGTGCGTCGCTCGAGGGGCAGCATGTGCCCGAATGCCAGGATGTAGAGCATGTCCGAACGGTAGCGGTCGGGGGCCGGATCGACCTGCAGGCCGGCGATGAACACCGCCTGACCCTGTGGGGTGATGGCGTAGACCTTCTTGTCCGGCCGCCCCTCCTGGACCATTTCGCACACCGTTACCAACCCATCGGCCAGCATCCGGTTAAGGGCCGGATAGATCGACCCGAAGCTGACCGCGTGGAAGGCGCTGTAGGGGCCGTCCTCGTAGAGCTTGCGGATTTCGTAACCCGAGGCGTCACCCAGCATGAGGGCCCCCAGGCACAGGGTCTTGGCATCCATGAAAACACACCCAAGTGAACGCAGGCCATTTATATAACATGCCGGGCCGATATATAAAGGCCCGATATATGACCGTTTGATATGCACTATGCGCATGGCAGGCCACCGGATCACGGCTTATGTTTTATGAAGGGAACGACGCTTCCGGATGATGCGTTTGTAAGACCGTGTGATCGAGGGGGCTTTTAGAGGGGGTACCGCAAGACGACATGCCCGGCGCAGACCACATCCCGCCACAGGACCAATCCCACCGCCCGGACCCGGACACTTCCGTGCCAGACGCCTCCGTGAAAACTACCGCACAGTCGGCGGCGTGGTGCACGAAGCAGGCGACACGCGCGGCCGTGCTGGTTGACGGCGCGGCCTATTATTACGCCCTGCGCCAGGCCATGCGGCAGGCCAGGCGCAGCATCTACATCGTCGGCTGGGACGTGGACGGGCGCACCCCCATGGGCGACCCGGCCGACCCGCCGGACGACGGCCTGCCGCTGGCCCTGCGCGACCTGCTGATAGCCCTGGTCAAGCGCACGCCGGAGCTGGAAATCCGCATCCTGCTGTGGGACTTCACGGTCCTGTACTCGCTCAGCCGCGAGATGCTGCCTACCCTGTCGCTGGGCTGGGCGACGCCCGACCGCATCCACCTGGGCCTTGACGACGCCATCCCCCTGGAAGCCGCCCAGCACCAAAAGCTGGTCGTGATTGACGACACCGTGGCGTTCTGCGGCGGCATGGACATCGCCCTCAGGCGCTGGGACACCAGCGAACATCGCCCCGGCGACGCCCGGCGCATTGACCCCGACGGCGAACTTTATCCGGCCGTCCACGACGCGGCCATGGCGGTCGAAGGTCCTGCCGCCCGCGCCCTGGGCGACCATGTCCGCGAACGCTGGCGGCTGGCCATCGGGGAGACCATCGAGGCGCCCGAGGTCGCGTCCTCGCCATGGCCGGAGGTGCTTCCCGGCATCCCGGCCCTGCCGCCCGTGATCGGCGGGCCATGCACCGTGACGCTGGCGCGGACCACCGCCGCCTACAACGGCCACACCGGGGCGTTCGAGATCCTCGGCCTGTACCTGTCCGCCATCAAGGCCGCGCGGCGCTTCATCTACATCGAGAACCAGTACCTGTCATCGCGCGCCATTGCCGAGGCGCTGATCGCCCGCCTGGAGGCGCCCGACCCGCCCGACGTCATCCTGGTCACCACCCGCGACCACGACGGCTGGCTGGAAGGCGTGACCATGGGCGCGGCGCGCACGGCCTTTCTGCAAACCCTGGCCCGGCGCGGCGTGCGCGACCGCGTGCGGGTGGTTTATCCGTGGGTCAAGGGAACGGGAGACAAGAGCGCGGGCCGTTCGGGCATCAAGGTCCACGCCAAGCTGATGATCGTCGATGACGCCACCTTCACCATCGGATCGGCCAATCTGGCCAACCGGTCGCTCGGCCTGGACTGCGAGATGAACCTCGCCATCAAGGCCACCACGGAGGGGGAACGCACCTTCATCGCCGCCACCCTCCACCGCCTGCTCGGCGAGCACACCGGGGCCGGGTCGGATGCCGTGGCCGCAAGCCTGGCCGAAACCGGGTCCCTGGCCGCCACGGTAGACGCCCTGGGCGATGGCAGCTTCGGCCGTGGACTGGCCCCCCTGCCCGATGGCGATCCCGAGGAACTCGACCGGCTGGAGCCGCTGATCCGCCTGGGTGACCCGGAAAAACCCATCGACATGGAAGACTTCCTCATGCACGAGGCGCCTCCCCCCATGACGGTCCACCGCCGGCCGGTGGTCAGCCACCTGTGGATCGGCATCGGCCTGCTGTGCGTGGTGCTCGCCCTGGTCCTGGCGTGGCGCTTCACGCCGCTGTCCGAGATGGTCGACCCGGACACCATTCACGCCTGGCTGGAGGACCTTCGAGGTCCGTGGACGCCGTTTGCCGTGATCGGGCTGTTCGTCGGCCTGGGGCTGGTGGCCTTTCCGGTGACCGTGCTGATTGCCGCCTCCGCTGCGCTGTTCGGGCCGTTCTGGGGGTTTGGCTACGCGCTGACCGGAGCCTTGGCGAGTGCCGGTGTCGGCTACATGCTGGGCCATTTCCTGGGCCGCGACCTCATCCGGCGCTATGCCGGCCACACCATCAACAGCCTCAGCCGCCGACTGGGCCGCCAGGGGATCCTCGCGGTCATCATCGTGCGGACGGTCCCGGTCGCGCCGTTCACGGTCATCAACCTGATCGCCGGGGCCTCGCACGTCAAAGCCCTGGATTTCATGGCCGGAACCGCCATCGGGATGCTGCCGGGGATGATCGTGATGACCCTGTTCGGCAGCAGCCTTATGAGCCTGCTCGACAACCCGCAGCCGCACCACATCCTGCTGATGGGCGCCATCATCACCTTGTGGATCACGGTCAGCGTCGTGATGCAGCGGGTGGCCAGCCGGGTGCGGGCGCGGCGCGCCATGCGGAACCAGGAAGGCTGATATTTCAGGTTCCGTTTCCGTTGGGCTTTGCCTACCCTGAAGGATAGGCCGCAACGTTTGGAACAGGACATCCCGCCCGGACCTCCTCAGACACAACCATGCCAGACCAAGCCATAACGGAGCACAGTATGCCAGCCGCATCTGTGGCACCTGAGTCCGAGTCCCTGCGTGGCCGGCTGACCCTGGTCCTGGGGGTCGTGCCGGGCGTCGCCACCGCGCCAACCTTGGCAACAACGGCAGCCCAAGCGGCTCCCGACGTGGGACTGGCCGCGCTGATGGTGCCCAGCGGCGATGTCGAAGGCCAAGTCCGCGAAGCGCTGTCAGCCGAAGGGTGGGATGGGGCTTTCGTGATGAGCGGCGACCTCGACGCTATCGTGGCCGCCGCCCCCGACGTGGTCCTGGTCGAGGACCTGCTGGAGACCAACCCGTCGGGCAGCCGGCACCTGTCGCGGCGCCAGGACGTCGAGGAACTGCTTGGCCGGGGCCTGTCGGTGCGCGCCGCCGTCAGCGTCACCCAGTTGCGCGCCGCCCGCGAGGTGGTGCGACGCTACACCGGCATCCTGCCCCGCAACACCCTGCCCGACGATCTGCTCGATTCGGCCGACGCCGTGGAACTGCTCGACGTCAGCCCGGCCACCTTGCTGGAGC
>LAEA01000241.1 GCA_000961745.1 Rhodospirillaceae bacterium BRH_c57
GGCCGCACAGGGCGACGGCCGCTCCGGCCCGTCCGGCGGCGTCGGCCACCGCTTCGGCCAGGGGACCGGCTGGACCTGCGACGGCCACCGCGCGGCCGGCAAGCACATCGGGCAGGAACATGCTCACGCCTCCTCCAGACCCTGGGCCAGCAGGACCATGCGATCGAGCGCGGCGGAATACTCCTGCTCCAGGCGGCCGACCAGCGCGGCGGTGGTCGGCACGTCCGAGATCGCCCCGACCCCCTGCCCGGCCGACCAGATATCGCGCCAGACTCGGGTGGCGGGGTCCAGGTTGAGGGCATCCTTGTCCTTGGCCGCAAGCGTCGCCAGATCCACCCCGGCGGCCAGCAGGCTCTGCCGCAGGTAGCTGGCCGGCACCCCCGACAGGGCCGGCGTATAGAGGATGTCGGCCGCCCGTGCCTCGGTCACCATGGCCTTGTAGGCGGGTGCGGCAAGGCATTCCTCGGTCGCCAGAAACCGCGTGCCCATATAGGCGAGGTCCGCCCCCATGGCCAACGCCGCCACCACATGCTCGCCACGGGTCAGGCCGCCGGCCAGCAGGATGGTCCCGTCGAAGAACGACCGCACCTCGGGCAGCAGGGCGAAGGGGCTGAGCGTGCCGGCATGGCCGCCCGCCCCGGCGCACACCAGGATCAGACCGTCCACCCCGGCCTCGACCGCCTTTTCGGCGTGGCGGCGGGTGGTCACGTCGTGGAACACCAGACCGCCGTAGGACTGCACCGCCTCGACCACGTCCGGCACGGCGCCCAGCGAGGTGATGACCACGGGAACCTGATGGCGCACCACCACCTGAAGGTCGGCGTCCAGGCGTTCATTGCTGCGGTGGACGATCAGATTGACCGCGAACGGCGCATCAGCCGGGCCAATTTGCCCCTCGATGGTGTTCAGCCAGTCCTCAAACCCCTCTGTCGAGCGTTGGTTCAAGGCCGGGAAGGTCCCCAGGATACCAGCCCGGCAGCAGGCCACCACCAGCTCCGGCCCCGAGCACAGGAACATCGGCGCCGCCACCACCGGCAGGCGAAGGCGGCCATCAAGCGACGGAGGAAGCGGCATGGGCGGTGTTCCCTTATTGATGTGGTGTGGGTTAATGCGGTGTGGGTTGATGAGATCGTGGTCTCGCCGTACCGTATCCCAGCAAAGACCAACCAATCCAGTGCCTTAATCAAGAGGCCGTTCGGGAGGACCACAATGCTCGACCCCATGACGTCCTATGAGGAGGGCGCGGCCGCCTTCCACTGGAAGGTCCCGGCCCGCTACAACATCGGAACCGACGTGTGCGACCGCCACGCCGCCGCCCACCCCGACCGCGTCGCCCTGATCGTCGAGGAGGCCGACGGCAGCGTGCGGCGCCACACCTTCGGCGCCCTCAAGGACGCGTCGGACCGCTGCGCGTTGGCCCTGCGCGGCCTGGGGGTTGAGCGCGGCGACCGGGTGGCCATCCTGCTCCCGCAGGCGGTCGAAACGGCCATCGCCCATATCGCCGCCTACAAGCTGGGCGCCATCGCCGTGCCGCTGTTCACCCTGTTCGGCGAGGATGCCCTGACTTACCGGCTGGGGGATTCCGGGGCCAAGGTCCTGGTCACCGACACCGCCAATCGGGAACGCGTGCTCGCCCTCGACGTCAGACCGACCATTCTATGCGTCGGCGGCGGCACCGGCACCGTAGACTTCTGGGACGCCCTGGGCGCGGCCGGCGGATCCTTTGTCCCGATAGATACGGCGGCCGACGATCCGGCGGTCATCATCTATACCTCCGGCACCACCGGAAAGCCCAAGGGCGCCCTGCACGCCCACCGCGTCCTGCTCGGCCACCTGCCGGGGGTCGAGATGCCGCAGGAGATGTTTCCCCAGCCGGGCGACCTGTTCTGGACGCCGGCCGACTGGGCGTGGATTGGCGGGCTGATCGACGTGCTGCTGCCGTCCCTGCACCACGGCGTGCCGGTGCTGGCCCACCGGGCGCGCAAGTTCGACCCCGAGGAAGCCTTCGCCCTGATGAACCGGCACGGCGTGCGCAATGTGTTCATGCCGCCGACTGCCCTGAAGCTGATGCGCCAAGTGCCCAACCCGCCGCGCACGGCCCTGCGCTCCATTGGATCGGGTGGCGAGACGCTGGGGGCCGAACTGCTGGACTGGGGCCGTGCCACCTTCGGCCTGACCATCAACGAGTTCTATGGCCAGACCGAATGTAACCTCGTGATCGGCAACTGCGCCGGCCTGATGGAGGTCCGGCCCGGCGCCATGGGCCGCGCCATCCCCGGCCACGACGTGGCGATCATCGACAACTCTGGGCACCGCATGCCGACCAGTCAGGTCGGCCGCATCGCCGTGCGCCGCCCGGACCCGGTGATGTTCCTGGGGTATTGGAACAACCCCGCCGCTACGGCCGACAAGTTCATCGGCGACTGGCTGCTGACCGGCGACATGGGCCGCCAGGACGGTGACGGATATTTCTGGTTCGTCGGCCGCGACGACGACGTCATCACCTCAGCCGGCTATCGCATCGGTCCCGGTGAGGTCGAGGACGCCCTGATGAAGCACCCGGCCGTCGCCATGGCCGCCGTCATCGGCGTGCCCGATCCCGTGCGCACCGAGGCGGTCAAGGCGTTCGTGGTGCTGCAAGACGGCCAGGAGGCGAGCCCCGAACTGGCCGCCGACATCCAGGAGTTCGTAAAGCGCCGCATGGCCGCCCACGCCTACCCCCGTCAGGTCGCCTTCGTCGAGTCGCTGCCAATGACCCCGACCGGCAAGATCCGGCGCAAGGACCTGAGGGAATTGCCGTAAAGGGAAGTGAAGGAAAGGGATTTACCACAGAGGACACAGAGACACAGAGAAGTCACAGAGAAGTCACAGAGATTTAGGTGCAGATGACAGCGCGCAACGCATCACTTCCCAGCGGGGGATAACTGCCTGCGGCGCTACTCTGCACTCTCTGTGTCCTCTGTGATTCCCCGCTTCACCTCCTTCTGCACGTCCCTGAACCGCGTCAAACGTAGGCGCGGTTTACCGTCGTGATGACGAACCCCTGCGCGGGTGGGAAGCGCTGTTCGGCCATGGCGCGGGCCTGGCGTTCGTCCTTGGCGACGACTTCGTGGGTTTGTTCCTCCGCCCACCGTTCGCTGAGGATATGGTGGGGACGGTTATCCTTTACCGTCTGGCGTACGTCGCTGTTGTAGATATGGACGGCGAATCGTTCGCAGCCGCCACGCGGTCGGTGCAAGGGGTCGGCATGATCACCAGGCATGGGCATCCTCCATCTTTTCTTGGTCCGGGGTAAATCCCCGAAGTCGGCACCCTTTCCCTGGGCGGCTTTGTCTTGCTTCTCTGTCGATTATTACAGAATGGAAACAAGCTCTCCACCGGGATTTTCTACGCCAGAAGAGGTAGCCGCAGGCACCGAATGATGACAACGCGCAGCGCCGCCCACAGGTTCAGGACCTTGGGCGGCGGAGAAATCTTTTCAGGAGGGGTGACCGGACGCCCCGGAGTTTCGTCGGGGGGGATGAAGGGACGCCCGGTCGGGGGTTGCCTGCCGGGGGAGGTCAGGCCTGGTTCACGGCTTCGATGACGAAGCCGCGATCTCGGGGATAGCGCTGCTCGATCTTGCGGCGCGCTTCAAGGGCGGAGGTGGCGCGGATCTCGACGAAGTGGGTCGAACTCCAGGAATCTTTCAAATCTCGGTGGTGGCTGCCCTCGTAGACGAGGCGCCGGACTTCGGCGTTGTACAACGCCACTTCGAAACGGTCGAACATGGCGAACCTCCCCTCGACGTGACGCCCACAGTATGGCTGGTATTCCCCGCGCCCGCTGTGACGGGCGTCACAACCCAGTGCTTTTTCGGCATGAAAGGGCCGATCAAGGTCGTTTTACTTGGCCGCCGTGGTCTTGTTGATCGCCGCTTCCAGGCCACGGATGAGATTGTCGCCCATCTTGCCGCCGTCGCCGCTCATGCGCTGAGCAATGACCAGACGCAGCGCGGAGATGTGGACCTTGACCACCCCGACGTTCTTGTCCGACGGTTCAACGTCGCCCAGCCGCTCGATGTAGCGGCACAGGTGGTTGCCGATCACCGTCATCAGCGGGTAGTCAAAGCTGCCGCCCTGTCCCTTGACGTCGTGGGAGATGGAATAGATGTCCTTGAACACTTGGAGACGCGGGCCGGCACCGTCAAGCTGGGCCTCCAGGGCCTGCAACTTGCGCAGATCCTCGTCCACCCATTCCAGATAGCTGTCCTGCATGCCGGCGATGAGTTGCTCGGCCTTCTCCAGGGTGTCGAAGTCGATGCCGTTGGACGTGACGCTGACCTTGTCCTTGACATGGTTCGGCGGCTGAATGAACTGCGGCTTTCCGTCAGCGCTCATGTTCTCTTCCGTTCCCTAAAACGCCATGCCCACGACATGGGTCAGCCGCCCAGCAGTGCCTCGACCTCGGCCTGGCTGAGGCCGCCGGCCTCCTCGGGCGGAGCCTCGGCGGCGGCCCGTTTGGCTTCGATCATGGCCTTGCGCCGTTCGGTGCCCTTCCAGTCAATCTGGCGGCGGCGGCGGTCAGGCCCGAAGTACATGCCGGCCCGCACGAACGGTCGCGGCTTTTCGATGATCGAGCGCAGGCGCGAGTACAGGCCCTTGGCCGAAATCGGCTTGGCCAGGAACTCGTGAACGCCGGCGTCACGCGCCTCGATCACGCGGTGCATTTCCGTGTGCCCGGTCAACATGACGATGGGCACGAAAGGGTTCGGGCTGTCCTTGCCGGTTCGAACCAGCCGCACGAAATCCAGACCGTCAAGCGGCGACATGTTCCAGTCGCAGATGATGATGTCGGCCGGAAAGTGGCGCAGTTCCTTAAAGGCGTCCGCGCCATCGGCCGCCTCGTGGACGTTCTTCGAGCCCAGCGCGTGCAGGATCGTCTTGACCAGCGCACGCATGTGCTTGTTGTCGTCCACGACCAGGAAGTTAAGCCTCTCCAGGTTGTACCCGCTCATTCGGCTCCTCTTCCACTGCATCCCCGACAGCGTCTTGCGCGCCGCCTGTCTGGGCGGTACCCGGAGACTCCCGGCACTTCAGGTATACAGTGTTTCTCGCTGGTGGCAAAAGTGGTAATTCGTATCGGCCCTTATGACCGGTTCCTGCGTTCGGACTCCTTCAGCGGCACCTGCTTGCGGCGCCGGTCCGGTCCGTAGTATCGGCCCGACTTTACGAAAGGCCGTGGCGAGTCGATCACCGCAATCACCCGCGTCATCAGGGACTTGGCCGAGATCGGCTTGGCCAGGAACTCGTTGACCCCGACATCGCGCGCCTGGGCGATGAGGGCGGCGTCGGTGTATCCGCTGACCATGATGACCGGAACGGTGGGATTGGGGCTGTCCGGCCCCTGTCGCAGCCGGTGCATGAAGGCCAGGCCGTCCATGGGCTCCATCTTCCAGTCCAGCAACACCAGATCGGCCGGATAGGTCCGTAGAAGGTCGAGCGCGCTTTCGCCGTCCTCGGACTCCATCACGTCATGAACATGAATGGACGTCAGAATGGTGCGCAGCAGGCGCCGGAAGTTGATGTTGTCCTCTACGATAAGGACGTTCAGCCGCCGTCCCTCAAAGCCGATCACGGAAAACCCCTTCCCTAAACCCCCTGTAAAATCCTGGGCATTCTACGGACTCATTGAACGCGCTTCAACAGCGCGAAAAACCTAGCCCGGCATGATGCCGATAATTCTCCACCAAACATACGTCATGGGCCATGCTACCACCATCGAAAGCGCAGCCAGCGCCAGGGTGAACACCGCAGCCTGACGCAGGCCGACGCCGCCCATCTGCATGGCCACGATCATCGGCGGCACCTGATACGGCAACAGGACAGTCGTATACCCGACCACCTGGATATGAAGCACGGTCATCAATGGCAGGCCGCTGGCCTGGGCCAGGGACTCGGCGAGCGGCGTCATGACCGCAGGCACGCCCGGAATGGTCGCCACCGCCCCCAGCACCGCGGTCAGGCCGGATAGGGCGGCGAACGAGGTTGCCGGTGCCTCGGGACTGAGCGGCAGGACCTCCATCAGCCAGCCGCCCGCCGCCGCACCCAAGCCGCTGTCGGCCACCACCGCCCCCAGGCCCAGCAGCCCGGCAATGTGCAGCAAGGCGGCGTGGTTGAATTTCTCATTAAAGGCCGGCATCGGCACCAGCGCCCTAGGCGGCAGGAGGCATGTCAGACCAGCCGCCAGCGCCACCCAGGCCGGCGAGATGCCGTGCACCCCATCGGTCGCCCAGAACACCAACGCAACGCCCAGGATCACCGCCAGTCGCCGTTCGTCGGCACTGAGCGGACCGGGATGCTCGACCGGCGGGGGGCGCTTGGGGGTTTCGCGGAACAGCGCCCAGATCAGGCCGATGATGAGGGCCAGCTTGAGCAACCCGGTGGTCGGCATGTGAGCGATCAGCCACGGAAAATACTGGAAGGTGACGCCATACAGCGTCTCGGCGGCGCCCACCATGACCATATTGGGCACCACGGCCGGCAGAATGCCCGCCGTCGGCATAAAGCCCACGGTGCCAGTCAGCAGCACCAGCCCGGCCCGGCCGCGCCCGCCCTGCTCCAGGCCCAGATGGTCGGCCAGCGACAGGATCACCGGCAGCA
The DNA here is from genome assembly GCA_000961745.1 of Rhodospirillaceae bacterium BRH_c57. Lineage (GTDB taxonomy): Bacteria > Pseudomonadota > Alphaproteobacteria > Rhodospirillales > Rhodospirillaceae > Cauispirillum. Next base: position 6,642 of record LAEA01000241.1, read on the forward strand.
GCAGGACCACGCGGCCCATGCTCGACGGCATCAGGAACCCCAGCGCCATGCCGACCGCCGCAATGCCGCAGCACAGCGCCAGATACGATCCGCCGATGCGCGACACCAGGGCATGGGCCATGCGCTCGCCCAAGCCGGTACGCCTGACCGCCATGCCGACCAGCAAGCCGCCGAACACCAGCCAGAACGCCGTCGAGGCAAAGCCCGAGAACACCACCGCCGGCGGACTGACCGCCAGCAGCACGGCAAGCAGGAAAAACCCGATGGCGGTCACCGGCTCGGGCAGGGCGCCGGTCACCCACAGGGCCAGGGCGAACACCACCACGGCGCCGGCCCGCGCGAGGCCGCCGTCGATCACTCCGGCCTGACCGGCCAGCACGAGAACCACCGCCCCCGCGGCCGCCAGCCCGGCCAGCAGGACCTGCGGGCGCATCAGTGCAATCATATCAGCCCAGAATCCCCCGTTTGGCCTTCAGGGCGCGCGACACCTTGGACGACGGTTCGCGGCCCAGGTATTCGCTGATCCCCCACCCGGCCTGCGCCAGCAGGTCCAGATCAATGCCGGTTTCGATGCCCATGCCGTTGAGCATGTAGACCACATCCTCGGTCGCCACGTTGCCCGACGCACCCTTGGCGTAGGGGCAGCCGCCCAGCCCGGCCACCGAGGCATCGACCGTCGCCACGCCCAGTTCCAGCACGGCCAGCACGTTGGCCAGCGCCTGCCCGTAGGTATCGTGGAAATGCACCGCCAGATGCTCGACCGGCACTTCGGCGGCCACCGCCTCGACCATGGCCTTGGCCTTCAGCGGCGTGCCGGTGCCGACCGTATCACCCAGCGAAACCTCGTAACACCCCATGTCCCACAGGGCACGGGCCACGCGGGCGACTGCGGCCGGGTCAATGTCGCCCTCGTAGGGACAGCCGAGTACGCAGGACACGTAGCCGCGTACGTTCCAGCCCAATTCCTTGGCGCGGGCCACCACCGGCTGAAACCGCCCCAGGCTTTCAGCGATGGAGCAGTTGATGTTCTTTTGCGAAAACGCTTCCGAGGCCGCGCCAAAGATGGCGATTTCCTCGATGCTGCCGGTTTCGGCGTGGGCCTTCTCGGCCGCCTCCATGCCCTTCATGTTGGGCACCAGGACCGGGTGAACGACGCCCTTGAGGTGGGCGATGCGGGCCAGCACCTCCGGCGTGTCGGCCATCTGCGGCACCCACTTGGGCGACACGAAGCTGCCCGCCTCGACCACCCGCAGGCCGGCACCGCACAAGGCGTCAATCAGCGCCACCTTGGCCTGGGTCGGCACGATGCCGGGCTCGTTCTGGAGGCCATCCCGTGGGCCGACCTCGACGATCTTCACTTTCGACGGCAGGGCCATGGGGAGGACTCCTTATAAAGGAAGTGGGAGACACAGAGTACACAGAGGAAGGGCACAGAGGACACAGAGAGTTCGCGCACTGACCATGCGCATGGCGCAGATTTTATGCCTGCGGCGCGGCAAACTCACGACCTCTGTGTTCTCTGCGCCTCCCTCTGTGTCCTCGGTGTCCAGACTTTCGCGCCGAAGCTAACCCTCGGCATCAATGACCAGCAGTTCCGCGCCGTCGGCCACCTGATCGCCGGGGCCGTAGTGGATGGCGGACACGACCCCCGCGCCCGGCGCCTTGATGGTGTGTTCCATCTTCATGGCTTCCAGCACCATCAACGGCGTGCCCTGCTCCACCGCCTGTCCGATTTCGGCCAGCACCTGGATAACCTTACCGGGCATGGGGGCGGTCAGGCTGCCCGCCGCGCCCTCGCCTTCGCCGGCATGGGCGGCCGGGTCGTCGAGGGTCAGGCGGTGCTGGCGACCTTCGGCGATGATGACCAGATCCCAGCCCAGGCGGACCACGGTGGCCCGGCGGCGCACGCCGTCGAGGCTCGCGATCAAATCGCCGTGGGCGTCGCGCTCGGCCCGCGCCTCGACCGGAGCATCCCGGCCCGGCAGGTCAAGGTGCCAGATGCCGCCCTTGCGGTAATGGACGACCACCGTGTGCGACGCCTCGCCATCCTTGAACATCAGGTCGTGGTGGTTGTCGTCGTTCAGACGCCAGCCGCCGGTGGTGTTCCAGGGCGAGAACGGATCGGCCGACCGCACCGCCGCCGCCTTGGCCTCGTCCTCGCGGCGCAGCAGGGTGTCGAGCGCCGCAAAGGCCAGCGTCTCGGCCCCGGCCGGAACCGCCTCGGGGATGAGGACGGCGCGGTGGGTGTCGATGAACTTGGTGGAAATCTCGGCGTCCTCGAACGCCGGGTGCGCCGCGACCGCGCTCAGGAACGCGAGGTTGGTGGCCACGCCGACCACCTGATAGGCCTCCAACGCCGTGCGCAACCGGCGCAGAGCCGTCGCCCGGTCATGGTCCCACACCACGAGCTTGGCGATCATCGGGTCGTAGTGGATGGACACCTCGTCGCCCTGGACGACTCCGGTATCGACCCGCACGCCAGCGGTTTCGGCCGGCGGGCGCAGGTGACGCAGGCGGCCGGTGGCGGGCAGGAAGTCCTTCTGCGGGTCCTCGGCATAGACGCGAGCCTCGAAGGCGTGTCCGCGCACGGCCAAGTCTTCCTGGGCGCACGGCAGGGTACCGCCGGACGCCACGCGAAGCTGCCATTCCACCAGATCCTGGCCGGTAATCATCTCGGTGACGGGATGCTCGACCTGAAGGCGGGTGTTCATTTCGATGAAGTAGAACGCGCCGTCCTGATAGAGGAACTCGACCGTCCCGGCGCCGACGTAGTCCACCGCGCGGGCCGCCGCGATGGCCGCAGCCCCCAGCTTGGCCCGCACGTCGGCCGGAAGGGCAGGCGCCGGGGCTTCCTCGATGACCTTCTGGTGGCGGCGTTGCAGGGAGCAATCACGCTCGAACAGGTGGACGTAGTTGCCATGGGTGTCGCCGAACACCTGCATTTCCACATGGCGCGGATGGGACAGGTACTTTTCGATGAGCAGGCTGTCGTCGCTGAACGCCGCCTTGGCCTCGCGGCGCGCTCCGGCGATGGCGGCGGCCAGATCGGCGGCCTTTTCCACCACGCGCATCCCCTTGCCGCCGCCGCCTGCCGAGGCCTTGACCAGCACCGGATAGCCGATGCGGGTGGCTTCGGCGGTCAGCACGGCGTCATCCTGGTCGGCGCCATGATAGCCCGGCACCAGCGGCACCCCGGCCGCCTCCATGATGCGCTTGGACTCGGACTTGGAGCCCATGGAGTGGATGGCCGGAATGGGCGGCCCGATAAACACCACGCCGTTGGCCTGACAGGCCTCGGCAAACTTGGCGTTCTCGGACAGGAAGCCATAGCCCGGATGCACGGCCTGAGCGCCCGAGCGGACGCAGGCGTCGATCACCTTGTCGATGACCAGATAGCTTTCCGCAGCCGGCGCCGGGCCGAGCAGGAACGCCTCGTCCGCCATCCGCACATGCAGGGCGTCCCGGTCAGCCTCGGAATACACGGCCACCGTCTTGATGCCCATGCGGCGGGCCGTCTTGATGACCCGGCACGCAATCTCGCCCCGGTTGGCGATGAGGATTTTAGTGAACATTTTGGCGTTTCCTGACCCGCTTTATTTTTCTGACTGTGAGGCGCACTTTCCTGTCCGGGCGTTGCACAGGGTGCATCCGGCCTTTAGGGTGCACGCTCGCGGCATTTTGGACCTCCTCGGTGATGGCGTCGGCCTCGTTAATGGCGGCCTCTAGGGCGCGCGCGCGCGGCATATTGGCAGCATCAACGACAAGTGCGGTAATAGCGATAACAGTAAATATGCTCATAAATACTGCCTGCGCTAGGGATAGGGCTGCAAAGGGCTGCTTCGCCATAAGACTGGGGTCAAAAAGAAGCGTCGTGGAGGCCTGAAGGGATAGCATCAAGAAATCACCATACCCATACCCCGCAATAGAGGAGTCACCAGCCATCACGCTTTCTACAGATGACATGTAATACGACGCAAAAACCATTATCATTACAATATATATAAGTAAAAATGCAAAAATATTCGCAAATCTTGATGCTACATACGCATAGAGAGACTGCAAAGACTCTGAGATGCCGTCCCTATTATCATGCAGAAAATCACCAAAATATACAAATGGTCTGTAGAGAAAAAAATACAGAAAGGCCAAAATTAATAGACCTAGAATAACGTTACCAACCATCCCCGCAGACGAAGAAGAACCTGTGTATGAAACAGCCATCATCGCCGCTACAGAGATAGCCAAAAGCAAATACCCTACTTGCTTCCGCACACGCTTTGCCACATCTCCCCCAAGATGGTTAATATAAAAAGCGTATACCGCTAATACGGCTGGAACGTCAGACAACAAGAACGCTATCAAAGATGCAGTAAATGTGTCTGATATTATGCTAGATCGCAGTCCAATATACAACAGAATATGAAAAACAACACTCACACTGGACACTAGAGCCGCAACAGGTTGAGGATATCTCCTCATTAAGACAAGATGCACTAGAACGCCTGTGGCCGCAAAAGCCCACGCGGCCATTTTTAACGGACCAAATCCAGTGGCAAAAGCGAGCATTACAGGGAAAACGATAAAGATCCCCTTTTTTTCTTTCACTAAAAAACCCACGACGCCCCCCTCTTCTCTAAAAACGCCTGCAAGCCTTCCTGCCCCTCATCACTCACCCGGATGTCCGCAATCCGCGCCGCCGTGTCGGCCAGCAGGACGGCGTCCACCGGCTTTCCCGCAACCGCGCCGATCAGATCGCGCGCGGCGGCCTGGGCGTGCGGGCCGCCGAGCAGCAGGGCGGCGATGATTTCGTCGCGTTTGGCGTCGAGGTGGTCTTCGTCGCAGACCTCATGCACCAATCCCAGGCGGCACGCCTCAACCGCCGTGAACCGTTCGGCGGTCTGGAAGTAGCGGCGGCAGGCCCGTGCGCCGATGGCCTCGACCACATACGGCGCGATGGTCGCAGGGATCAGGCCCAGCTTGACCTCGGTCAGGGCGAAGCTCGCCTTGGCCGAGGCGATGGCGATGTCGCAGGCCGCCACCAGCCCCACCCCGCCGCCGAACGCCGCGCCGTGGACGTGGGCGATGGTCGGCTTGGGGCAGCGGTAGATGGCCTCCAGCATAGTCGCCAGACCCATGGCGTCGTCGAAGTTCTGCTGACGGGTGTAGCCCGCCATGCGCTTCATCCAGTTCAGATCCGCCCCGGCGGAGAAGCTGCGTCCGTTGCCGGCCAGCACCACGACGCGGACCTCCGGGCGATGCTCGAACCCCCGGAACAGGCGTTCGAGGCGGCCGATCAGCACGTCGTCAAAGGCGTTGTGGACGTCCGGCCGGTTCATGGTCACGGTACACACGCCGCGCTCATCGACGTGTTCGAGAAGAATGTCGCTGGTCATGTCGTCGCCCTCCCCTACATCCGGAACACGCCGTACTCGGTCTTGCCGATCGGCGCGTTGAGCGCCGCCGACAGGCCCAGCGCCAGGGTGGTGCGGGTTTCCGCCGGGTCGATCACGCCGTCGTCCCACAGGCGGGCCGAGGCGTAGTACGGGTGGCCTTGGGTTTCGTACTGGTCGCGGATGGGGGCCTTGAAGGCTTCCTCGTCCTCGGCCGAGACGCTGCCGCCCCTCGCTTCGACAGCATCGCGCCGCACGGTCGCCAGCACGCTCGCCGCCTGCTCGCCGCCCATCACCGAGATCCGGCTGTTCGGCCACATCCACAGGAAACGCGGCGCGAAGGCCCGGCCGCACATGCCATAGTTCCCGGCCCCAAAGCTGCCGCCGATGATGACGGTGAACTTGGGCACGGCGGCGTTGGACACTGCCATGACCATCTTCGCGCCGTCCTTGGCGATGCCGCCGCTCTCGTACTTGCGGCCGACCATGAAGCCGGTGATGTTCTGGAGGAACACCAGCGGGATGCCGCGCTGGTTGCACAGTTCCACAAAGTGGGCGCCCTTCTGGGCGCTCTCGCCGAACAGGATGCCGTTGTTGGCGACGATGCCGACCGGATAGCCCCAGATACGGGCGAAGCCGGTTACCAACTGGGTGCCGTACAGGGCCTTGAACTCGTCGAACCGGGAGCCATCCACCAGACGGGCGATGATCTCGCGCACGTCGAACGGCTTGCGGGTGTCCTTGGGGACGATGCCGTAGATTTCCGCCGGGTCGTACAGCGGGTCTTCGGGCGTGGCGATATCCACCTGCGGGCGCTTCACCCGGTTGAGGTCGCCGACGATGCGCCGGGCGATGGACAGGGCGTGCGTGTCGTCCTGGGCATAGTGGTCGGTCACGCCCGATATCTTGCAGTGAACGTCGGCGCCGCCCAGATCCTCGGCCGTCACCACCTCGCCGGTCGCCGCCTTCACCAGCGGCGGGCCGCCGAGGAAGATGGTGCCCTGGTTACGCACGATAACGCTCTCGTCACACATCGCCGGAACATAGGCGCCGCCCGCCGTGCAGCTTCCCATCACCACGGCGATCTGGGGGATGCCCGCTGCGCTCAGGTTGGCCTGATTATAGAAGATGCGGCCGAAGTGGTCGCGGTCGGGGAACACCTCGTCCTGGCGCGGCAGGAACGCCCCGCCGGAGTCCACCAGATAGACGCACGGCAGGTTGTTTTCCTTGGCGACTTCCTGGGCGCGCAGGTGCTTTTTCACGGTCATGGGGTAGTAGGTGCCGCCCTTGACCGTGGCGTCGTTGGCGACGATGACGCATTCCTGGCCCGACACCCGGCCGATGCCGGTGATGACCCCGGCGGCGGGCACGTCGTCGCCGTCATACATGCCGTAGGCGGCAAGCTGGGAGAACTCCAGGAACGGCGAGCCGACATCGAGCAACCCGCGCACCCGGTCGCGGGGCAGCAGCTTGCCGCGCGCCAGATGCTTGTCGCGGGCCTTGGCGCCGCCGCCCAGCTTGACCTTCGACACCTGGGCCTTGAGGTCGTCAACCAGGGCCTGCATGTGGCCGGCGTTGTCCCGGAAGTCCTCGGACCGCGGGCTGATGGAGGATTTGAGGACGGTCATGTCAGGCCTTCCGCTCTTCGAGTTCCTGGATGGGCGCGCCGCTGTCCTTCCACTTGGTGAAGCCGCCCTCAAGGTGGGCGACCGGGCCGAGGCCCATGTCCTGCAAGGCCTTGGTCGCCAGCGCGGAGCGCCACGCCGAGGCGCAGAAGAACACGAACTTCTTCCCCGACCCGAAGACGTCCTTGTAGTACGGGCTTTCCGGGTCCACCCAGAATTCCAACATGCCGCGCGGCGCGTGGAAGGCGCCGGGGATGGTGCCGGTGCGATGCAGTTCGCGCACGTCGCGGATGTCCACGAACTGCACGCCGTCATCCTCAAGCAATGCCAGGGCATCGTTGATCGGCACCGTCTCGATCTGGCCATAGGCCTCGTCGAGGAGTTGCTTGTATCCCTTGGTCAGCGGCATGTGGAAGGTCCTCCCAGGTGTTTTTTTTAAGTGTTACGCAGTCTTACCAGCCGCCGCTTTCCAGCCATTCCTCGACCATCCACAGGCGGTCGGCGCCCCAGAACGGTTCGCCGTCAACGAAGAAGAACGGAGCGCCGCAGACGCCCTTGGCGATGGCCGCGTCGGTGGCGTCCTTGAGCAGCGCCTTGACGTCCGGGGTCTGGATGGCCTCCAGCAGGGCCTCCGAGTCGACGCCCAGCGCCTTGGCGACATTGCCGATCACATCGGGCTGGGAAATGTCATGGCCTTCGGCGAAGAAGGAGTGCAGGCAGGCGGCGGCGAAGTCCTTGGCGAGATCCGGGTCCTGACGGTCGAGCCAATAAAAGGCCCGCGCCGTCGCCTGGGTGGCGACCGGGAAGGGGTCGGGCAGCTTGAACGGCACCTCGAAGAAGCGCGCCGTGCGCTCCAGGTCGTGGCGGGAATAGGCGCCCTTCAGCGGCTGGCTGATGAGCGAGGCGTTGCCCGTCTCCTTGAACACCACGCCGAGCAGGAACGGGCGCCAGGTGACGGTGCGGCCATACTCGTCGGCGATGTCGTCGATGAGGGTGGAGGCGATGTAGGCGTAGGGACTGGAGAAGTCGAACCAGAACTCCACCGGGTCCTTCTTCGCTGGCGGGGCTGCCGGAGCACCCTTGCCGTTGATCTTCTTTTTCTGGTCGGCCACTGGGATCAATCCTCTTGCATGATGGCGCGCGCGATAACCATGCGCTGGACGTCGGACGTGCCTTCATAGATCTGGCACACCCGGACGTCACGATAGATCCGCTCGACCGGGAAGTCCGCAAGATACCCGTAACCGCCCAAGGTCTGGATGGCGTCCGAGCATACTTTTTCGGCCATTTCGGAGGCGAACAGCTTAGCCATGCAGGCTTCGGTCAGGCACGGTTCACCGGCGTCGCGCAGGCGCGCGGCCTCCAGCACAAGATGGCGGGCGGCCTCGATGCGGACTTTCATGTCGGCCAGCCGGAACTGTACGGCCTGATGCTGGATGATCGGCTTGCCGAAGGTCTGGCGGTCCTTGGCGTACTCCCGCGCGGCCTCGTAGGCGGCCCGTGCCATGCCGACCGATTGGGAGGCAATGCCGATGCGCCCGCCTTCGAGGTTGGCGAGCGCGATCTTGTAGCCCTCCCCTTCCTTGCCGAGCATGAGGTCGGCCGACAGGCGCATGTCCTCGAACGCGATCTGGCAGGTGTCCGAGGCGTGCTGGCCCAGCTTGTCCTCGACGCGCACCACCGTGTAGCCGGGCGTGTCGGTCGGCACGATGAAGGCCGAAATGCCCTTCTTGCCCGCCGCCGGGTCGGTCACGGCGAACACGATGGCGACCCCGGCGTGCTTGCCCGAGGTAATGAACATCTTGGTGCCGTTGAGCACCCAATCGTCGCCGTCACGCACCGCGCGGGTTTTCAGCGCGGCGGCGTCGGACCCGGCCTGCGGTTCGGTCAGGCAGAACGCGCCGATCACCTTGCCCTCGGCCAGCGGGCGCAGGAAGCGGTCCTTCTGAGCCTCGGTGCCGAACTTCAGGATGGGCATGCAGCCGACCGAGTTGTGCACGCTCATGATGGTCGAGACGGCGCCGCACCCGGCCGCCACCTCCTCCAGCGCCAGGGCATAGGACACGTTGTCCATGCCTGCCCCGCCCCACTCCTCGGGCACCACCATGCCCAGGAACCCAAGCTCACCCAGCGCGGCCACGGCGTCGGCCGGATACTTGTGCTCACGGTCCCAGGCCTCGGCATGGGGGGCAAGCTGTTCGCGGGCGAAAGCGCGGGCGGTATCGCGCACCATGCGCTGCTGTTCGTCGAGAAACATAGGACCTCCCCTTAACCGATTATTGGACCCTCACCAGGACATCGACTGCCCCGTGTAGTCATAGAACCCGCCGTTTTTCTCCGGCGTCAGGCCGTCGATCACGGCCCGCATCCCGGCCACGCTTTCCGGGGCGTCGATCAGGCCGTTCGGCCCGCCCATGGCCGTGCGCACCCACCCCGGATGCAGCAGCACGCCGAGAACGCCGCGCCCGGCCATGTCGAGCGCCATGCTGCGCATCGCCGCGTTCAGCGCCGCCTTTGACGAGCGGTAGGCGTAGCTTCCGCCCGACGTGTTGTCGGCCAGCGACCCCATTTTCGAGGTCACCGACGCCACCACTGCCGGGCGCCCGCCACGCGCAGATCCGGCGGCCAGATTATCGGCCAGCGCCTGGGTCAGCAGGGCCGGGCCGACGACGTTGACGCGCAGCACGCGCATCCACTCGTCGGGCTCCAGGGTGCCCAGCACCTGCACCGACCGTTCGCCGTACACCCCGGCGTTGTTGACCAGGACGTCGAGCGGCTGCGACCCCACATGCGCCCTGAAGGCGGCGATGGAGCCCTCGTCGCCGACGTCGAGGCTCTCGACGGTGACAGCATCCCCGGCCAGGGCGTTCAGCTCGCCCGCCTCGTCCGGGCGACGGCAGGCGGCAATGACCCGCCAGCCGTCGGCCGCGTACTGGCGGACGAATTCAAGACCAAGACCACGATTGGCGCCGGTGACGAGAACGCTCCGCATGGGACCTCCTTACTCGCACAGTTCCAGGGCGATGGCCGTCGCTTCGCCGCCGCCGATGCACAGCGACGCGACGCCGCGCTTGAGGCCGTACTTCTGAAGGCTGTTGATGAGCGACACCATGATGCGCGCCCCCGAAGCCCCGACCGGATGGCCCAGCGCGCAGGCCCCGCCGTGGACGTTGACCTTGTCGTGCGGCAGGTCGAGATCCTTCATGGCGGCCATGGCGACCACGGCGAAGGCCTCGTTGATTTCCCACAGATCAACGTCGGAGACGCTCCAGCCGGTCTTGCCCAACAGCTTTTGCATGGCGCCGACCGGGGCGGTGGTAAACCAGCGCGGCTCGCGGGCCTCGGTGGTGTGACCAAGGATGGTGGCGAGCGGCGTCAGGCCGCGCTTTTCGGCTTCCGACCGGCGCATCAGCACCAGGGCGGCGGCGCCGTCGGAGATCGAGGACGAGTTCGCCGCCGTCACCGTGCCATCCTTGCGGAAGGCGGGCTTCAGGGTCGGGATCTTGTCCAGGTTGGCCTTGCGCGGCTGCTCGTCGGTGGTCATCACCTCGTCGCCCTTACGGCCCTTGACGGTCACCGGGATGATTTCCTTGGCGGCTGTGCCGTCCTCGGTCGCCCGCTGGGCGCGCTTGAGGCTTTCGATGGCGAAGTTGTCCTGGGCCTCGCGGGTGAACTGGTACGCCTCGGCGGTGTCCTCGGCGAAGGTGCCCATCAGGCGGCCCTTGTCGTAGGCGTCCTCCAGGCCGTCCAGGAACATGTGGTCCCACACCTGCCCGTGGCCCATGCGGTAGCCGTTACGGGCACGGTCGAGGATATAGGGCGCGTTGGTCATGCTCTCCATGCCGCCGGCCACCATGATGCTGTTCGACCCGGCAAGGATGGCGTCGTGGGCGAACATCGCCGCCTTCATGCCCGAGCCGCACATCTTGTTGATGGTGGTGCAACCCTTGTCGTCGGGGATGCCGGCAAAGCGCGAGGCCTGACGGGCCGGAGCCTGGCCCATGCCGGCCGGCAGCACCACGCCCATGATGACCTCGTCCACGTCCTCGGGCTTCACACCGGCGCGCACCAGGGCCTCACGGATGGCCAGCGCGCCCAGGTCAGGCGCCTTGACCGACGCCAGTTCACCTTGGAACCCGCCCATGGGGGTACGGGCGCCACCGACAATGACGACGGGATCGGAATTGGTGGTCATGGAGGGTCTCCCTAAGAGGTTTGGACGCGTTAGGCCGTCTGATTGAAAAGTTCACGACCGATCAACATGCGGCGGATCTCGGATGTTCCGGCGCCGATTTCATAGAGTTTGGCGTCGCGGACCAAACGGCCCGTGGGGTATTCGTTGATGTAGCCGTTGCCGCCCAGGGTCTGGAGGGCCTCAAGCGCCATCCAGGTGGCCTTTTCGGCGGCGTACAGGATGACCCCGGCGGCGTCCTGGCGGGTGGTTTCGCCCCGGTCGCACGCCTTGGCGACGGCGAACACATAGGCCCGGGTGGCGTTCATGGTGGTGTACATGTCGGCCACCTTGCCCTGCATGAGCTGGAACTCGCCGATGGCCTGACCGAACTGCTTGCGGTCGTGGATGTAGGGCATGACCACGTCCATGCAGGCCATCATGATGCCGGTCGGCCCGGCGGCCAGCACGGCACGCTCATAGTCCAGGCCGCTCATCAGCACGCGGACGCCGCCGTTGAGCGCACCGAGGATGTTTTCCTCGGGCACTTCGCAATCCTCGAACACCAGTTCGCAGGTGTTGGAGCCGCGCATCCCCAGCTTGTCGAGCTTCTGGGCGGTCGAGAAGCCCTTCATGCCCTTTTCGATGATGAACGCGGTGATGCCCTTGGGGCCGGCGGTCGGATCGGTCTTGGCGTAGACGACCAGGGTGTGGGCGTCCGGGCCGTTGGTAATCCACATCTTGTTGCCGTTGATGATGTAGCGGTCGCCCTTCTTTTCGGCGCGGGTGCGCATGCCGACCACGTCGGACCCGGCGCCGGGCTCCGACATCGCCAGGGCGCCGATGGTCTCGCCGGAAATCAGCTTGGGCAGGTACTTGGTTTTCTGCTCGGCCGTGCCATTGCGGCGGATCTGGTTGACGCACAGGTTGGAGTGCGCGCCGTAGCTGAGGCCGACCGACGCCGACGCCCGGCTGATCTCCTCCATCGCCACGACGTGTTCCAGATAGCCCAGGCCGGCCCCGCCGTATTCCTCCTCGACCGTGATGCCGAGCACGCCGAGGTCGCCGAACTTGCGCCACAGGTCGTTGGGGAACTCGTTCTCGTGGTCGATGGCGGCGGCGCGCGGCGCAATCTCGTCCTGCGCAAAGCGGCGCACGGACTCGCGGATCATGTCAGCCGATTCGCCCAGGTCAAAGTTCAGGCTGGGAAAGGTCATAGGTCGCGTCCTTTGTTGTTGCGCGGCTCTGCCCTGCGAAAGGGGCGACCGCTCCGTTTCCTCCGTGGCCCGCTACAGTAGTTTCCGTTTACGTAAACGTCAACACGCCGGAAGGCCTATTCCGTCCTCCCTATAACCGGGCCTGGACGCCGGGCCGCCCCCCCAAAGTGGGTAGGCCTTGATTTCCAGCGCCATGTGGCGCAGGGTTTGCCGATAAATTCTAAAGAGGGTAGGCGCGCGCAAAGGCATGAACGAGATCAGGGCCACCATCACCACGCCGGTGCTTGTCGTCGGCGATGCCGAGGGCGATGGCCCGTTGCTCCGCATGATTCCGCCACCGCTCAACCGTATGCTGCGCGGCACGTCCAACCGCCTGAGCGGGCAGCGCATGGCGCGCCTGAACCGGGTGGCGCAACAAATCTACCCAATCCTCCAAAAGCTTGAGGACAAGGCCCTGCCGGCCGCCGAAAAGTCCCTCCAGGGGGTGCCGTTCGCCAAGGCCGTGGCCGACGACGCAAAGATAGAACGCGCCCTGCGCCTGTTCGTGTCGGCCTGGAAGTCCAACTTCATCCGGCTGGTCGATGCAACCGGCAAGACGGTCCCGACGGGAAAGGCCCGTACCTACATGGGGGCGTGCGGCCTGACCGTCGAGCAGGCCGAGATGCATTTCATCGACCTTGCCCTGACCCAGATCTTCCGCAAGAACCCAAAGTCGCAGCGCCGCCTCATGGGCATGGTGAACGACCCCGACGCCTTGCCCAAGATGCGCGTCCTGGCCCACTTCCAGCAATTGTCGCTGACCGAACTGGTGATGGGCCTGGGCCACGAGGCCGGGCCGATTCTGTCCAAGATCGACGCTGAAAAGCTGTATGCCCTGGCGACCCTGAAATCCTACCACCTGCGGGCGCTGCGCCAGACGCTGGGGGCCGGCTTCAAGAACATCGCCGACTGGGATGCCGAGATCATCAAGGCCATCGGCAGCAGCTTCAACTGCGTCGAGCAGATCCGCGACCTGGGCGACGCCATCGGCGCCATCCACAGCCCCGACGCCATCACCGTGCTGGGGCGCTGGGAAGTCCGCGACGTCACCGACCGCCTGAACGAGGAACGCAGCGCCCGCGGCCTGGGCGAACTCAAGGGCCAGCGGTTCGAGACCGACCTCGCCGCCGCGCGCCTCATCCTGGGTGGGTTCTTCAATACCCTGATGGCCGAGCCGCCGGAGATTTTGGAAGCCTTCGGCAACCTGATCTCGCGCATCCGCACCACCGACAAGGTGGACCGCAAGGACCGCATCGACGAGGTGCGCCTGTTCTGCGAACGGTTCCTCGAATACATGAACTCCGACATCATGCGCGCGTTGGGCATGGTCGGCGACAACCCGACCAGCTTCGGCGAGATCCTGCACGTCCTGGAGGGCCTGTTCTCCAAGCCCGGCCTCGGCCGCAAGTTCTTTGACGGCGCCCTTCAAACGCCCGAGGGCGTCAAGGCCCTGTACGGCCTGAAGCGCGACATCGAGGAAATGAAGAAACGCGGCTCGATCAAGGGCGAGACTGAAATCGGTCAGCTCATCGCCAACTCCGACATCCTCGACGGCAGCATCAACCAGTTCCTGAGTTTCAAGTAGGAAGCCCTCAGGCTTCCGCCCTGACCAGCAACGTCTGGCAGTCGGCTTCCAGGCGGTCGAGTTCCTGAAGGGTCAGGTCGATGTCTTCGCGCTGGCGCATCAGGCTGTCGCGGCGTTCCTGCATCTTGGCGATGAAGTAACGCAACTGGCCGACCTCGCCGCGTTCGGCGTGGTAGAGGTCCAGGATGTCCTGGATCTCGCGCAGGGAAAAGCCCAACCGCTTGCCGCGCAGGATCAGCATCAGCCGAATGCGGTCGCGCCCGCTGTAGACGCGGCGCTGGCCGTCCCGCAGCGGGGTCATGAGGCCCTTGTCCTCATAAAAACGAATGGCCCGCGCGGTGATCCCGAATTCCTGGGCCAGTTCTGAAATGCCGTAAGTGCGCTCTGTGCTCATGGGTTCTAGTTTACGTAAACGTAAACGTGGTGTCCAGGGGAGTTAACCCCTCAAGTTCCCCCAGGATTCCTCAGGACCCCCTGGGGGGCAGGCCCCTTCGGGCGGGGCACCTCGGTCGGGCCTTCGGCCCCGCCCAACCAGTCCAGGATATCGCGGCGCACCAGATGCTCGCCGAGCAGCAGGCCGGTCACCACCGCGTTGCCGCGACCGGTAACCCGCGCGACGACGGACAGCCGCTCGCCCCGGCGCCAGTCCTCCCAGCGGGTGGCCTCGGCATCGGGCACCGGGAAGCGTTCCAGGCCATAATCCACCCACACCCGGCACTCCCCGCCTCGCAGGGGACAGACGATGGTGCCGCCATGGTCCGGTGCGGCCCGCACATAGCCCCGCAGCAGCAATCGACGCGGCCCCAGGCCATCGCCCGGCGGCGCGACCAGAACCCGCTCCAGGCGCCACGGCACCACCGACCCATCCGGCCCGGCCGAACTGAGGACCACCCACAGCCTGTCACCCGGACGCGGCGGCCGCGACGTCGGCAACAGGCTGACCGGAATGTCGGAAAACCCATAGCGCAACGGCACGTCGCCGCCCCGATACAGCGGCAGCGGAGCAACCGGCGCCGAGTCGAGAACCACCGCCTGCCCCGTCGCCACGGTGTGCAGTTGCCGCCCCACGACGGCCAGCAGCAACGCGATCTGCAACACGCACACCCCGGCCAGGACCAGCCCCAGCGAACGCCGACGCGGACCTGGGGCATTCATGGCGTCATCGCCCAGGCAACAGCCTGCACGGCGGTCGCCATGGCCGCCGCGCCGGACACGAAACGCTGACCAGCCACCGCCCCCCACACAGCGAACCCAAGGGTCAGTACCAGGGTCAGCATGGGCACCACCCAGGCGGCCGGGGCCGCCACGCCGATCAAATCCGGCAGGCCGGGCAGCCACGGACGGACCACGGCCAACCCGACCGCCGCAACGATCAGCAGCATGTCGCGCGACAGCCCGCACACGGCCAGTTGCACGCCCAGGCCGACCGCCACCGCGCCCACGCCGAACATCACCGGCAGGATCCA
>LAEA01000054.1 GCA_000961745.1 Rhodospirillaceae bacterium BRH_c57
GGTCTGAACGCCCTTGCCGGTTACGACACAACGACGGGCCATGGCTTCGTCCTCTTTTCTAAGCTTCTTGAATGAAACGGGGCGGACACATAGTCCTGAAGGCAGCGTTTCTACCTGCCAGGCCGGACCCCGTCAAGGTGAGTCTTCGATATGCCCCCAGGCTTTCGCGTTGGGCACGGCCCGGAAGTGGACTTCCGGGCCCAGGCTTTCACATTGGGCACGGCCCGGAAGTGGACTTCCGGGCCGTGTGGCAGTGCTCGGGAACCAGGAACCGCAGATTACATGGCCTTGGAACCGGAGCCGAACTCAGGGTAGGCCTCAAGGCCCAGCTCGGCCTTGTCGAGACCGATCATTTCCTCTTCCTCGCCGACCCGCAGGCCGACGGTGGCCTTGAGCACCATCCAGGTGATGCCCGAAGCGACGATCACGAAGGCGCCGATGGCCGCGATGCCGATGATCTGCACACCAAAGGTCGCGTCGGTGTTGGTCACCGGAACCACCAGGGTGCCCCAGATGCCGGCCACCAAGTGAACCGGGATGGCGCCGACCACGTCGTCAATCTTGAGCTTGTCGAGCAGAGGCACGGCGAAGATCACGATGATGCCGCCGACCGCACCGATCAGGATGGCAAAGCCCGGCGTCGGAGAGGCGGGGTCAGCGGTGATGGACACCAGACCGGCCAGCGCGCCGTTGAGCAGCATGGTCAGGTCGATCTTCTTGTACAGGACCTGGGTCAGCACGATGGCGGCCAGCACGCCACCAGCGGCGGCCAGAAGGGTGTTCACGTAGACGTTGGACATCTCGATGGCGCTGTCGGCGGCACCCAGGGCCAGAACCGACCCGCCGTTGAAGCCGAACCAGCCCATCCACAGGATGAAGGTGCCCAGCGTGGCGAGCGGCAGGTTGGACCCAGGGATGGGGTGCACGCGACCGTCGGTGCCGTACTTGCCCTTGCGGGCGCCCAGGATGACGGCGCCGGTCAGCGCGGCCCAGCCCCCCACGGAGTGCACGATGGAGGACCCGGCGTAGTCGACGAAGCCCATTTCGGACAGCCAGCCGGCACCCCACGTCCAGGACCCCTGGATCGGGTAGATCAGCGCGGTCAGGACCAGCACGAAGACCAGGAAGGGCATCAGCTTCATGCGCTCGGCCACGGCGCCGGATACGATGGAGGCGGCGGTGGCGACGAATACGACCTGGAAGAACCAGTCGGAGCCAGCCGCATAATTGGCCTCGAAGTTACCGCCGGCGGCAGCCGAGTCATCAGCCCCCCACAGCGCGAACGAGCCGATGAAGCCGCCATCGACACCGCTGTACATCAGGTTGTAGCCAAGCAGGTAGTACATGATGCAGGCGATGGCAAAGAGCGCGATGTTCTTTGTGCACTGCATCGTGGTGTTCTTGGTGCGCACCAGCCCGGCTTCGAGCATGGCAAAGCCCGCCGCCATCCAGAACACCAGCACGCCGCTGATCAGGAAGGAGAACGTGTTGAAAATGTAGGCGGTTTCGCCGGACACCTCGGCAAAGGCCGGACCGGCCACGCCCAGCGTCGCCAACGCGGCGCCTGCGGCCAGAGAGAAAGTCTTGATCTTGTTCATGAAGCTATCCTCTAACCTAGAGCGCGTCGTCGTCGGTTTCACCCGTGCGGATGCGGACGGCCTTGGTGATGTCGAACACGAACACCTTGCCGTCGCCGATCTTGTCGGTCTTGGCGGCGTTGCAAATGGTTTCGACGACCTGATCGGCCAGTTCGGATTTGACCGCGACCTCGATCTTCACCTTGGGCAGGAAGCTGACTTGGTATTCAGCGCCGCGATAGATCTCGGTCTGCCCCTTCTGGCGCCCGAAGCCTTTGACCTCGGACACGGTCAAGCCTTGGACTCCAAGCGGTGTCAGCGCTTCGCGCACTTCATCCAGCTTGAACGGCTTGATGATGGCCATGACGAGTTTCATGAAGATCACCCCTCGATTATTTGTCTTGGCGGTCGCGCATGGCTGGCAGACCCGCCGGAAGAACCCGAGGTGCCCTTATCAAGACTCGTGCCAGAATCTCCGGACAGCGATTCCGCGTGCAGAATCAGCGCAATGGGCGAATAAAGAAGATGATGATGAATTTATGTGCAGAGAAATCAGCCTAATATTTATGCATAAAAAGAGGACGTGCGCAGGAAATAGGCCGCAGTATTGTGCACCTGCGAAGGGGCCAGACGCAAACGCCCCGGACCATGGCGGCCGGGGCGTTTTGCTCAGCGGAGTGGTTGGCGGCGTCTTCGGGTATGCAAGCGATAATGATGAGCGAACTCTCGACCCGGCTGGTGCCCGCTGCCGGACTCGAACCGGCACTTCCTAGGGAAAGCGGATTTTAAGTCCGCTGCGTCTACCGATTCCGCCAAGCGGGCGTGCTGGGTGCAGGAGTCGCGCGAAGGTAACTCTGCGCGCGGCGGACGGCAAGCGCGTCTCGGCGCCCCTCCCCTTCCCGCCCCCCGGACGGCTTACGCCGTCGCGCCGTGGCAGTGCTTGTACTTCTTGCCCGACCCACAGGGGCAGACCTCGTTGCGCGACACGCGGCCCCAGGTTTCGGGGCGGCTGGGGTCGCGGTCGGCTTCGGCCACGGCGGGGTTGTGGATGGTGGCGGATGGGGCGATGCCGGGCACCGGGCCGCCGCCAACAGCGGGTTCGGGTTCCTGGTGCTCCATGCGCATGTCCTGCTGGGCACGGGCGGCGGCCAGGTCCTCCTCGCGCGGCTGGGTCTGCATTTCGACCAGACAGAGGACCTGGGTGACCCGTTCGCGCAGGTGGGCCAGCATGGCCTGGAACAGCTCGAACGCCTCGCTCTTGTACTCGTTGAGCGGGTCGCGCTGGGCATAGGCACGCAGGTTGATGCCCTGGCGCAGGTGGTCGAGGTGGAGCAGGTGCTCCTTCCAGGTCTGGTCGAGCATCTGCAACAGGATGCTCTTTTCGACCATGCGCCACGTTTCGGGGCCGTAGTTGGCGGCCTTGGCGGCCAGCTTGGCGTTGACGGCGGCCATCACGCGGTCGCGGATTTCCTCCTCGGCGATGCCTTCCTCGGCCGCCCAGGCGGCAATCGGCAGGTCGAGGTTGAACACCCGCACGCACTCTTCCTGCAGGCCCTTCACGTCCCACTGCTCGGCCATCAGCTTGGGCGGGATGGCGCGATGGACCAGGGTTTCAACCACTTCCTCGCGCATTTCGACGAGGTCTTCGGCAACATCGGCGGCCTGCATCAGTTCGCGGCGCTGTTCGTACACCACCTTGCGCTGGTCGTTCATGACGTCGTCGAACTTCAGGACGTACTTGCGGGCCTCGAAGTTGCGGGCCTCGACCTTCTGCTGCGCCTTTTCCAGGGCCTTGTTGATCCAGGGGTGGACAATGGCCTCCCCTTCCTCAAGGCCGAACTTGCGGAGCATGCCGTCCATGCGGTCGGACCCGAAGATGCGCATCAGGTCGTCTTCGAGGGACAGGAAGAAGCACGATCCGCCGGGGTCGCCCTGACGGCCCGAACGGCCGCGCAACTGGTTGTCGATGCGCCGGCTTTCGTGGCGTTCGGTGCCGATGACGTAGAGGCCGCCGGCGGCCAGGGCTTCCTGCTTCTTGGCCTCGATGTCGGCGATGATGTCGGCGACGCGCGGATCGTCCTTGGGCAGACCGCCCGGCTCGACGCCGAGGTCCTTCCACACCCGCATTTCCAGGTTGCCGCCGAGTTGGATGTCGGTGCCGCGACCGGCCATGTTGGTGGCGATGGTCACCGCGCCGGGCACGCCGGCCTGGGCGATGATGTAGGCTTCCTGTTCGTGATAGCGGGCGTTGAGGACCTGCGGCTTGATCTTCATCTTCTTGCGCAGCAGGTCAGCCAGATATTCCGACTTCTCGATGGACGTGGTGCCGACCAGACAGGGTTGGTTGCGCTTGTGGCAGTCCTCGATCAGCTTGGCGACGGCGTCGTACTTTTCACGCGCCGTGCGGTACACCTCGTCGGACTGGTCAACGCGGCTCTGCGGGCGATTGGACGGGATTTCCACCACTTCGAGGCCATAGATCTCGGCGAACTCGCCGGCCTCGGTCATCGCCGTGCCGGTCATGCCGGCCAGCTTGGGATAGAGGCGGAAGAAGTTCTGGAAGGTGATCGAGGCCAGGGTCTGGTTCTCGGCCTGGATCTCGACGCCTTCCTTGGCCTCCAGCGCCTGATGCAGGCCTTCGGAGTAGCGGCGGCCTTCCATCATGCGGCCGGTGAACTCGTCGATGATGACGACCTTGCCGTCCTTGACCATGTAGTCCACGTCGCGGGTGAACAGGGCGTGCGCCTTGAGCGCCTGGTTGGCGTGGTGGACCAGCGTGACGTTGTTGATGTCGTAGAGGTTGCCCTCCTCCAACAGTCCGGCGTCGCGTAGCGTCTGCTCCAGCGCCTCGGTGCCCTCGTCGGTGAAGGTGACGGTGCGGGCCTTCTCGTCCTTCTCGTAGTGCGAGGGATCAACGCCACGAATGACTTGATCGACCGCCGCATAGAGGTTGGTCGCGCTCTCGCTGGGGCCGGAGATAATCAGCGGCGTGCGCGCCTCGTCCACCAGGATGGAGTCGACCTCGTCAACGATGGCGTAGGAGAATGGCCGTTGTGCCATGTCCTCCAGGCGGAATTTCATGTTGTCGCGCAGGTAGTCGAAGCCCAGCTCGTTGTTCGTGCCATAGGTCACGTCACAGGCGTAGGCGTCCTGGCGCTCGGTGTCGGTCAGTTCATGGACGATCACGCCAACGCTCAGGCCGAGGAAGCGATAGACCTGCCCCATCCAACCGCTGTCGCGCTTGGCCAGATAGTCGTTGACCGTAACGACGTGGACGCCTTTGCCCGACAAGGCGTTGAGGTAGACCGCCAGCGTCGCCACCAGGGTCTTGCCTTCGCCGGTCTTCATTTCGGCGATCTTGCCCTGGTGCAGCACGATGCCGCCCATCATCTGCACGTCATAGTGCCGCTGACCGAGCGTTCGCTTGGCCGCCTCGCGCACGGTGGCGAAGGCCTCGACCATCAGGCCGTCCAGGGTTTCCCCCTTGGCCAGGCGCTCGCGGAACCAGACGGTGCGGCCGCGCAACGCGTCGTCGGACAGCGCTTCCAGGTCCGGTTCCAGCGCATTGATCGCGTCTACCGTCTTGCGCAGGGACTTGATAAAACGGTCATTGGCGGACCCGAACAGCCGCTTGGCGATGGCGCCGATCATGCAGACCTCAGAAATGGCTGAAACCGAAGGACGAAGGCCCCGGCGGAATCCAAGGTCAGAGCCTTTCCGGGACCGTGACAGACATAGAGCGACCAGACAAGCGTGTCAACGAATCGGCTTGTTGACGTGGCCCTCAGGCGCGGGTATGGGCTTCGCGCGCTTGGCCCATGCGACAGGAGCCCGATGGCCCTGGAATATTATTCGGCGCGCATGGAATTCATGAAGTCGTGGATCTCGCTTTTCAACTTGTCGGCCTCGGTGCTGAGGCGGCCCGCGATGTCCTGCACCTGCTCGGCACTGCCTCCCGCCTCGGCGGTGGCGGCGGAAAGCTCGCCCAGCACGGTCGTGACCTCCTGGGTCCCCGCTGCCGCCTCCTGGACGTTGCGGGCGATCTCGGCGGTCGCGGCGCCCTGTTCCTCCACCGCCGCCGCGATGGCGCTAGCGATCTCGTTCAGGGTGCCGATGATGCCGCGGATGCCGCGAATGGCCGCCACCGCCTCCTCGGTGCGGGCCTGCACCGCTCCCACCTGGGTGGAAATCTCCTCGGTGGCCCGCGCCGTTTGGTTGGCCAGGGTCTTGACCTCGTCCGCCACCACCGCGAAGCCCTTGCCCGCCTCACCGGCCCGCGCCGCCTCGATGGTGGCGTTGAGGGCGAGAAGGTTGGTCTGGGACGCGATATCGTGGATCAGGGTCACCACCTCGCCGATGCGGCCCGCCGCCTCGGCCAGCCCCGCCACCAGGGCGTCGGTGCGCTCGGCCTCGGCCACCGCCTGCCCCGACATGGACGACGAGCGTTGGACCTGTTCGGATATCTCGTGGATCGAGGCGGAAAGCTCCTCGGCGGCGGCGGCCACCGTGCCCACATTGGCCGAGGCCTGCTTGGCCACCGCCACCACTTCCGTTGCCTGATCCCCGGCGCTGCGTACCGCCCCCGAGACGACGCCGGCGGCACCCTCCATGTCCGAGACGGCCGCCCCCAGAACGTCGGAGACCCGCTTGATGGAGGCCTCAATGTCATTGGCCAGCTTGAGACGGGCGTCGCGCCGCTGGGCCGTGGCCAGGACCTCCGTTTCCGTCTGTTGGGCGCGCATCGCGATCAACTGCATGGCCTCGTCGCGCAGCACTCCGATGGCGCGGTTCAAGCTCCCGATCTCGTCACGGCGGTTGGTATGTTCCACGTCAACGCTGAAATCGTTCTGGGCCAGACGCTGGGTCACATCCACCAGATGGGTGATGGGGGTGACGATGTTGCGGGCCAGCACCGCCACCAGCACCAGCACCACCAGAATCACGCCCAGGGCAATCAGGCCGAACCGCCACGCGGCGGCGCGGAACTCGGCGTCGAGATCGTCGAGATAGAGGCCGGTTCCCACCACCCAGGACCAGGGCGCATAGGCCATGCTCACCGAGACCTTGGCGATGGCCTCGTCGGAACCGGCGCGGGGAAACATGTAGAACACCTGAGCGGACCCGGATTTGGCGCCATCCACCAACTGACGGATAAAGGGCACGCCGTTGGCGTCCTTCACCTCCATCATGTTGGTCCCTTCGCTCTGGGGCCGGGGTGGCAACAGGACGTTGACGCCCTGGAAGTCATAAACGAAATAATACTCCTGCCCCTGATAACGGACCGGGCGCAAGGTTTCGATGGCCTGGGCCTTGGCGGTGGCCTCGTCGAACTCGCCTGCCTTGGAGCGGTCGTGGAAGGACTGAATGGTGGCACGGGCCACTTCGGTCAGCGCCGCGACCTTTGTCACGCGCTCGTCCAGCATGGACTGATGCAGATGACCCAACGCCACCCAGGACAGGATGACGAACCCCACCAACGCCAACGCGGCAATGGACAGCAGCTTGACCAAGATGCCCGAACGTCCCATTGCCCACATTCCCTATTACAAAACCCAAGAGAAAAAACGTACACCAACGATAGGGTTATTGCCAGCGGCGAAGGATTAGCATGTCGGGGACGCAGACGTAACCGGCCATAAAGGGGGGGCGTATCTTGCGAACGCCTAAAAAGTGTGGTCTGGTGGCGACCGATTCTCTTCAGACACCCATAAGGAAACTTCATGTCGCACGCCGTTCTGCGTCACGCCGCCCTGGCCGCTTTGGTTGCCGCCGGGATCGGTTTTGCCTCGCTGTCGTCCGTTCCCGCCCTGGCCGCCGACGCCGACCCAGTGGTTGCCGTGGTCAACGGTGAAAAGATCAAGCGGTCCGACCTGGAGGCCATGAAGGCCCGTGTCGGCCAGCAGGTCCCCCAGCTCGCCATGATGCCGCTGGAGGCCGTCTACGAAGGGCTGCTCGACCGTGCCATCGACCAGAAGCTGCTGACCTCGGCCGGCAAGAAGGCCGGTCTTGAGAAGGATCCCGAAGTCATCAAGCAGCTTGAGCAGGTCCGCCAGGAACTGGTGCAGCGCGCCTTCCTCCAGCGCGCCGTGGAAAAGACCCTGACCGACGCCAAGCTGAAGGAAGCCTATGACCGCATGGTCAAGGACACCCCGCCCGAGGAGGAGGTCAAGGCCCGCCACATCCTTCTGGAAGATGAAGACGCCGCCAAGGCCGTCATCGCCGAGGTCAAGAAGGGCGCCGACTTCGCCAAGCTGGCCGAGGAAAAGAGCACCGGCCCGTCCGGCCCGCAGGGCGGCGACCTGGGCTGGTTCACCAAGGGCACCATGGTCCCCGAATTTGCCGAAGCCGCCTTTGCCATGAAGCCCGGCGAAGTGACCGAGACCCCGATCAAGACCCAGTTCGGCTGGCACGTCATCAAGGTCGAGGACCGCCGCACCGCCGAGCCGCCGACCTTCGAGGACGCCAAGGAAGACCTGCGCGCCCAGTTGGCCGAAGACGCCGTCACCGAAGTCCTCGCCGGCCTGCGCAAGGACGCCAAGGTCGAAACCTTCGCCCTCGACGGCACCAAGAAGTAAGGTTTGACCCACAGTCCCGCCGCCCTGCCCGGTAACCCCAGGCAGGGCGGTTTTTTTTCGGGCGGGACTTCAAGACGGCAAGCCCCATTCCGGGCTCAATCCGCCCCCGCAACAACTCACCTACGCCCGCAGATGCGGCGCCATAAGGTCAAGAACCGGCCCCTTGGGGATGATGCCGGTCGGGTTGATGGTGCGGTGGCTGCCGTAGTAGTGGGTCTTGATGTGGCGGAAATCCACAGTCTCCGCGACGCCGGGCACCTGGTACAGTTCGCGCACGTAGCCGCCAAGGTGGCGGAAATCGACGATGCGCTTGGCGTTGCACTTGAAGTGGCCGTGGTAGACCGGATCGAACCGAACCAGCGTGGTGAACAGCCGCCAGTCGGCTTCGGTGATGCGGTCGCCGGCCACGTAGCGGCGCATGGACAACAGGTCGTCCAGCCACTCCAGACTGTTGAACAGGGCGTCGAAGGCGTCTTCGTACGCTTGCTGCGTGGTGGCGAAGCCAGCCTTATAGACGCCGTTGTTCACGGTGTCATAGACCCGCGCGTTGATCGCGTCGATCTCGGCGCGCAGGTCGGGCGGATAGAAGTCCGGGCCGCTCGACAGCGGCGCAAACTCGGCGTTGAACATGCGGATGATATCGGCCGACTCGTTGCTGACGATGGTCGCGGTGTTGCGATCCCACAGAACCGGCACGGTCACGCGGCCGGTCATGTCGGGTTCGACGGCGGTGTAGACCTCGTGCAGGAACCGCGCGTTGTTGACCGGGTCAGCGCCGGGAGCAAGCTCCCATCCGTTCTCCAGCATCAATGGTTCCACCACCGAAACGGTGATGGCATCCTTCAGACCCTTGAGGGCGCGGAAGATCAGGGTGCGATGGGCCCACGGGCAGGCCAGCGACACATACAGGTGATACCGCCCGGCCTCCGGGGCATAGGGCGTCTCGCCATCGGCCCGCACCCAGTCGCGGAACCGGCTGTCCTGCCGCTCAAACCGGCCGCCGGTCGCCTCGGTGTCGTACCATTGGTCGGTCCAGATGCCGTCTACCAACAGGCCCATCGTAGTCTCCTCCAATGATTAGCCGTGCAGCTTTGCGGCGATTTCCGTCGTGTGGCGGCCCTGGAACCGCGCGCCGTCCAATTCGATTGCCGATGGCTGGCGGCTGCCGTCACCCCCTGCGATGGTCGAGGCACCGTAGGGGCTGCCGCCGACAATCTCGTCCAGGGTCATCTGGCCCTGAAAGCTGTAGGGCAAGCCGACGATGACCATGCCCTGGTGCAACAACGTGGTGTGGAACGACAAGATGGTGCTTTCCTGGCCGCCGTGCTGCGAGGCGGTTGACGTGAACACGCCACCGACCTTGCCGATCAGCGCACCCTTGGCCCACAGGCCGCCGGTCTGGTCCAGGAAGTTGCGCATCTGCGAGGTCATCATGCCGAACCGCGTGCCGGTGCCAAAGATGATCGCATCATAGTCGGCCAGTTCGGCCGGATCGGCGATGGGGGCCGGTTGGTCGAGCTTGAAGCCGCTTTTCTGGGCAACCTCGGCCGGGACCAGTTCGGGGACGCGCTTGACCACCACCTCGGCACCGGCGACCTGACGGGCGCCTTCAGCCACGGCATTGGCCATGGTTTCGATGTGACCATAGCTGGAATAATACAGAACCAGGACGCGGGGCATGGGAGTCTCCAATCAGCTTTCAGAGGATTAACGTCTCTGCCCATCATGTAGGTTGTCGCCATCCATGGACAATCCAGGCGATTGGAATAAGATTGTTTCCTTATAAGCGCCAACCAGAGAGATGCGCCCTGGCCAGAGAGGTGAATAATGGATCGTCTGTCGGGAATGGCCGTGTTCGTCCGCGTGGTGGAGGAGGAAAGCTTCTCCGCCGCCGCCCGCCTGCTGGGCCTGTCGAAATCCTCGGTCAGCAAGCAGGTGGCCGCGCTGGAGGACCGCCTGGGCGCCCGGCTGCTCAACCGCACCACCCGGCGGCTGGCCTTGACCGACGCCGGCACCGCGTTCTTTGAGCGCGCCGTGCGCATCCTGGCCGACGCCGAGGAAGCCGAAGCCGCCGTATCCCGGCTGTCCACCGCGCCGCGCGGGGTCCTGCGGGTCAACGCGCCGGTGTCCTTCGGGGTGCAGCATCTGGGTCCCCTGCTGCCCGCCTTCATGGACGCCAACCCCGAACTGTCCGTGGATCTCGGCCTCAACGACCGCTTCGTGGACTTGGTCGAGGAAGGTTTTGATGTGGCGGTGCGCATCGGCCGCCTGCCCGACTCCAGCCTGATCGCCCGCCGCCTCGCCCCAGTGCGCCGCCTGCTGGTGGCCAGCCCGGACTATGTCGCCGCCCACGGCGCCCCGCAGCGGCCGGAGGATCTGCGCGACCATGCCTGCCTGCTCTATTCCTACCTGTTGCGCGGTGATACCTGGCCGTTGACCGGGCCGGACGGCCGCACGGTCGAGGTTCTCGTCACCGGCCGCTTGCGCGCCAACAACGGCGACGTGCTGCGGTCGGCCCTGCTGGGCGGCATGGGCGTAGCCTACACCCCCTCGTTCCTCGTTGGCGCCGACCTCGCCGAGGGCCGCTTGGTCCGCGTCCTGCCACAGTGGGAAGACACCACAGCCGCCGTCTACGCCGTCCACCCCCACGCCCGCCTGTTGGCGCCCAAGGTCCGCGCCTTCGTGGACTTCCTGGCCGAGCGCTTCGCCGGGGCACCGGCGTGGGATGCTGGGTTGGATTAAGAAGGAAAGTTCTGGGCGCTGCCCAGGCCCGCAAAGGGCCATTGGCCCTTTGAACCCATGAACGGATCCTGCGATTTTCTCGCGCCGCAGGCAGATACTTTCTCACCATTTAATTAATGCGCTGCGCGCGGCTTGGCATCCCTAACTCCCGAGGTCCAGAAGGCCGCGCCTCCTGGCGGGTACGGGCAGAGCCCGCATTCTTTCGCCCCTGCCGCCCCCTACTCGAACAGCTTGATGAGGGCCGCGTGGTCCAGCGCGCCGTCGCCCTGGGCGATCAAACGGTCGTAGAGGTCGCGGGTCAGGCGGGTAACCGGCATGTCGAGGCCGAGGTCGTCGGCCAAGGCCAGGGCCTGGGCGAGGTCCTTGCGCTGGGTGGTGGCCTTGGCACCGGGGGCGAGGTCGCCGGTGGCCATGCGCCGGCCGTGCAGATCCAGCACGCGCGAGGCGGCGAACCCGCCCATCAGGGTGTCGCGCAGGACCAGCGGGTCCACCCCGGCGCGGCGGGCCATGGCGAGGGCTTCGGCCACGGCGGCGATGGTGATGCCGACGATGACCTGGTTGGCGGCCTTGGCGAC
>LAEA01000146.1 GCA_000961745.1 Rhodospirillaceae bacterium BRH_c57
CCCAAGCCGCGCTCCCACCCTCAGGAGACCCACGATGACCGCCACTTCCGCACCGCACGCACCACACCCCCCCGCTGCCGTCGCCCGCCTGGGCGCCTGGCTACAGCTTGCCGGGGGCGAGCCGTGGTGGCCGATGGACCCTCGCCCGACCGACGTGGTGTGGCGCAGCTTCGCCGCGTCCCTGGCCCGCACCCCCCGGTTTGGCGGTCACATGGCCGAGGACAGCCCACACACCTACAGCGTGGCGCAGCACTGCGTGCTGGTCGCCCAGGCGGTGAACCCGGTGCCCCGCTTGCGCCTCCACGCGCTGCTGCACGACGCCCATGAGGCTGTCATCGGAGACGTACCGGATCCCCTGCAGCGGTGCCTGCACACGCTCGGCGGTCTGGCTGCACTGCACTGCCTGCGCGACCGCACGGATGAGGCCCTATGGGCCGCCGCCGGGCTGACCGCCCCGACCGTTTCGGAGGCCGCCGCCATCGCTCTGGCCGATGCCCGCGCCCTGGCCACCGAGCGCCGCGACCTGCTGGCCACGCCGCACCAGCCGTGGGTCCAGGATGACCAGCGGCCGCTGCCGCTACCGGTCCCGCGCTTACGCCCTTGGCCGTGGACCCAGGCCGCCGACGAATGGCTGACGCTCCTGCGCGCCTTGCTGCCCACCACCGCCCTGGTCCGGGGCTGAGCCATGACGACCGCCATCGACCTGTTCGCCGGCCTCGGCGGATTTACGGAGGGGGCATCGCTCGCCGGGGTGCGCGTCCTGTGGGCCGCCAACCACGCCCCGGCGGCGGTGGCCACACACGCGGCCAATCACCCTGACACGGCGCACGTCTGCCAGGATCTGCATCAGGCCGACTGGACCCAGGTCCCGGCCCACGACATCCTGCTCGCCTCCCCCTGCTGTCAGGGCCACGCCAGGGCGCGCGGCAAGGACCGGCCGCACCACGACGCCAGCCGCTCGACCGCCTGGGCTGTGGTCAGCGCCGCCGAGTGCCACCGGCCGCCCGTGTGCATTGTGGAAAATGTGCCTGAGTTCCAGGCATGGGCGCTCTACCCGGCGTGGGCCGACGCCATGGCCCGCCTCGGGTATACCCTGGCGCCGCACACCATCGACGCGGCCGACCACGGCGTACCGCAACACCGCATCCGCTTGCTCATCATCGCCACCCGCAGCCGGGCGCCCCTGCGCCTGACGCTGGACCCGCTGCCCCACCGGCCCGCCCGCGAGATCATCCGGTGGGACGACTACGCCTGGTCTCCCATCGACCGGCCGGGCCGCAGCGCCGCCACCCTGGCCCGCATCAAACGGGCGCGGCGGGACCTGGGCACCGACGTCTTTTTGACGCCTTACTACGGCAGCGGCTCCGGTCTAACCGGGCGCAGCCTGGACCGTCCCCTGGGCACCGTCACCACCCTAGACCGATGGGCCATCATCCGGGGCGACCACATGCGCATGTTGCAGCCGACGGAACTGCGGGCGGCCATGGGATTCCGCGACAGCTACATCCTGGCGCCCACCCGCCGGACGGCAATCCACCAACTCGGCAATGCAGTATGCCCGCCCAAAGTGGCGCGGGTGGTCGCCGCCATTCAAGCGGCAGCATGATGGAGGTCCCCATGGACATCGGATACGCCCGCGTCAGCACCGACGATCAGCGCCTTGACCTACAGCGTGACGCGCTGCTCAAGGCCGGCGTCGCCCAAGAGCGCCTTTACGAGGAGCACGCCTCGGGCGCCCGCACCGACCGCCCCGTGCTGGCCGAATGCCTGCGCTCCCTGCGCGACAGCGACACCCTGGTAATCTGGCGCCTGGACCGTCTGGGCCGTAGCCTCTCCGAGTTGCTGCGCCTGGGCGACAAGCTGGAGGCCATGCACGTCCACCTGCGCAGCCTGACCGAGGCGCTGGACACCAGCACCGCCACCGGCCGCCTGCTCTTCCAGGTGCTCGGCGCCCTGGCCGAGTTCGAGCGCAACCTCATCCGCGAGCGCACCATGGCCGGGCTGAAGGCGGCCCGTGCACGAGGCCATCGTGGCGGCCGCCCGTCGAAGATGACCGACAAGCAAGCGGTGATGGCGATCAAGTTGCTTGAGGACCACACCGTCACAGCCGCCGACGTCGCTGCGCAGTTGCACGTCAGCAAAGCCACGCTGCACCGCCACATCAAGGCTCACCGGGACCGCGCGACCAGCGTCCTTAAAGCTGCGTAAACGTCCGTTTTTGAGAGGGAGAAAACCATGGCAGACCAGCGAGACGGCGGCATTGCCTGGACCGACGAGACATGGAACCCCATC
This sequence comes from Rhodospirillaceae bacterium BRH_c57, assembly GCA_000961745.1. Lineage (GTDB taxonomy): Bacteria > Pseudomonadota > Alphaproteobacteria > Rhodospirillales > Rhodospirillaceae > Cauispirillum. The sequence continues at coordinate 2,293 of LAEA01000146.1, forward strand.
CGTGGGTGCTCCAGGGTGTCGGAGGGTTGCCGCAACTGCTACGCCGAGGGAATGGCGGCCCGGTTCATCGGCCCAGGCCAGCCGTTCGAGGGGCTGGCAAAGCGCGTCAACGGCGAGGCGCGGTGGACCGGCGACGTTCGGCTGATCGAACACAAGCTGGCCGACCCGCTGCGGTGGAAGCGTCCGCGCAAGGTGTTCGTGAACAGCGTCTCGGATCTTTTCCACGAGAACGTTACCGACGACATGCGGGACCGGATTTTAGCCGCCATGGCGCTTGCGCCGCAGCACACGTTCCAGGTGCTGACCAAGCGGCCGCAGCAGATGCAGCGGTACTGTCGGGAGATCATCGGGCGCAGCCAAACGATTGCGGCAACGGCTGGACAGGATTATTGGCGGGCGCTCTCTGCCCTGTCGCAGGCCCCTTTGCGCAACGTGTGGCTTGGCGTGTCGGCCGAGAACCAATCTGCCGCGAACGAGCGCGTGCCGCTGTTGCTTGACACCCCGGCGGCCGTCCGATTTGTCAGCATGGAGCCGCTGCTGGGGCCGGTGGACCTTACGGCGATCTATGGGCGCATGGGCGACGCCTTGCAAACGGACGCCCTGAACGGCTGGGAATACCACCACGACGATGACGGACAGCGCACCAAGGGTGCCAAGCTGGATTGGGTCATTGTCGGCGGCGAGTCCGGCCTCAAGGCCCGGCCGCTGCACCTGGACTGGGCGCGTTCCCTGCGCGACCAGTGCGCCGGCGGCGAGGTCCCGTTCTTGTTCAAACAGCACGGCGAATGGATTGGCGTGCCCGACCTGCGGAACCTCACAGGCGGTCAGGGCCCTGGCTTTGGCGTCTTCGACCACTGCGAATACGACGCCGACCACGAAGCCGTCCGCGTCGGCAAGCGCGCCGCCGGCCGTCTCCTCGACGGGGTGTTGCACGACGGCTATCCGGGCGACGCGACAAGGTGGCCGCTCAATAACCCCCGGTTCTGAGGCGGCTTGCAGCCTGAAACGCAGGCCCCGCCTCACCTATGAACCGAAACCCACCACCGGCCCGGTTCCAGCCGACGCCGGCCCATCGGGCGGAATGCGCAAAACCTGCCTCGCTATGCAGTCGCAACCCGAGGCCCCAACGACGGAGATTTGAGACAGATGAGCAAGGCCATCACCAGCGCAAGCAGCAGCAGACTGGACGACGGGCCGCTCGCCCTCGGCATCGAGCGGTACGAAGGGCCGGACGGCAAGTGCCTGTGGCGCCTCAACGTCAGCCGCTACTGCGGTGGCGCCCGGCTGCTGGAACAGGACTTGACGGCCGAGGGTGCCAGGGCTCTGCGCACATTTGCCGACCGTGCCCTTGGCGCCCTGACCACGGATGGCGGACGGCGGTCCACCACCCCCACCGACGCCTGACCCACACCAGCGAGGACACCGACATGACCACCCCTGTACCGCGCGAGAAATTGGAGCGCTTCGCCAAAGCCCGCCCGTCCGCGAACATCGTCGGCCTGAACCTTGGAACATCTGCCGTAGATGCCCGCGACCGTGGCCCCCGGTTCCTCGGCAAGCTGGCCGGCGAATACGTGGGCGGCAAGCAGTACGGCTTCGCTGCCCGCGAAGAGGCCATCCAGGACGCCGAGCGGTTCCGGCTCCAGTGCGTCGAGCATCTGGCCGCGAACCCGGCCAGATCATAAACCAGCCCGAGGAAGTCAGTAAAAACTCCAGCGCCCATGCGGCTTACAGACCGCAAGAGGCCCGAAAGGAAATCGGACATGAGCGAAGCGACCACCAAAGCACACGACACCAAGACCCCGCACATCCTCATCCTCGACGGCAAGGCCAGCCGCCACGACTGGCGGATGATGGCTGTCGGGTACGCAGCCTGCGCCCTGGTGCCCGGTCCGAATTGGGCCACAGCCACCCAGGAGGAAATTGTTGAAATCACGCAGCGACAGACGGACATCAGCGCCCAGCTTGAGCGCGACGGCGAAATCACCGTCGATGGCCACACCGCCCACCTCTACCCGCTGACGATGCCGCCGGACTATTGGGCTGGCGAAGACCGGGACGACTATCGCGGCGGGTGGAATGAGCACGGTGGCGGCGTGGAGATCGTCGGCCTCATCATTGACGAGCCCGAGGATGGCAACGAGTGGACCGCCAAGCTGACGGCCCTTGGCTATGAGGTGAAATCCACGCTGGAGGAGGTGCCGGACATTGGCGACCTGATGAGCCTCGACCTGAGCGAGTGGCGCCCACTCCCGCCGGCCGGCGACGGGTGGATGCTGTGGTCTGCATTCCAGGATGAAGACCAGGACGACCTGATCGCACAGTGGGTCCGCCCGGCCGTCCGGCCCGTCGCATAAACGAGGGGAGACGAGCATGCGACAGAAACACAGCGCCCGCGCTCTTCTGAGAGAAATGCCCGTCGATGCCGTGCGCTATGGCTACGCTCATGGCGTGGATGTGTGGGCGGTCTACTGCGAACGGAAGTATGACCCGTTCAGATGGGAAACCGTGCGGCGCGCCGCCATCGTCGGCGTCATTGCAGAGAGGATAGCAAGCGCCCTCAGCCCTTTAACCAGATCTCGCCAACAGTCAAAGATCGTTTGACGGCTCAACCTGTAAGCAACCGTTACAAGATGGAGTAGAGATCATGGGAGCCAGGGCTAGGCCCTACCTGACCGTTGCGGAGGCGGCGCCGCTGGTCGGCCTCGGCCGCGACAGCCTGCGGGCTCACCTCCGGGCCGTGCCGCGCGACCAGGATGGCCCGCTTGCGCGCATGACACCCGGCGGCGGGCGGGTGATGATAGACCCCGCCGACATTGACCGAATCAAGAGGAGCCTGCCGTGCCCCTACGTCTCGCAAAACAACGAGGCTCCCCCAACTATTACCTCCGTGGCACCGTCCGTGGACGCAGCATTTATGAGTCTACGGGTACTGACAGCCAAGAAATCGCGGAAGCGCTGAGGGTCAAGCGCGAGGCCGAACTCCTGGAGGAGTCGGTCTACGGCGCGCGGGCCGTCAAGACGTTCGCCCAGGCAGCCGAGGCCTACCTCAAGAGCGGCGGATCGCCCCGGTTCCTCGGGTCCTACGACGAGGCCGCCAGAAAATGGACCGGCCTTATCGGGCACTTCGGCACTACGCGACTCCGCGAGATCGGCCAGGGCGAGCTGGACGCGGCGGCCGAAAAGCTGCACCCCAAGGCCAGCCCCGAAACCCGCAACCGCCAGTGCTACACGCCGTTCATCGCCGTGTGGAATCATGCCGCTGCCTCGGGCTGGGCGGAGGAGCGCACATGGCGCCGGCCGCGCAAGCCCAAGGGCACCGCGCTCCGCGCCAAAGCGTCGCGCGCCGGCACAACTCCCGTCAGCTACGAGCGGGCGGCCGCGTTTGTCCTGGCAATGACGCCGGCCCCGGCCATGGTGATGACCACCCTGTTTTACACCGGCCTCCGGCCCATCGAACTGTTCGCCCTGGAGGCCGACGACGTGCGGCCGGATGATCGGTGGATCGTCGTGACGTCCAGCAAGACCGGCGAGCCGCGCGGCGTACCAATGCACGACCTCCTGGTGCCGATGTTCCGCGCCCTCAAGGCACGCGGCGGCCACCTGTTCCGGTCGGCACGCGGCACCCCCTATCCGCTGACCGAGGAGGGTGGCGGGCAGTTGAGCCGGGCCATAGACGGTGCCCGCACCCGCTGCGGCATCCGCGACATAAGCCCCTACACCGCCCGCCACACGGTATCGACGCAGCTCGTCATCGCAGGAGTACACCCGTACATCAAAGACCAGATCCTCGGGCACGCCGTGGACAGCATGAGCCGACGCTACACGGCCGTGCCGCAAGCCCCGCTGATAGAGGCCATCAACCTGCTGCCGGTGGTGCCCGCATGGCGCGACGCGTGGTGGCTGGCCGACCCGGTCAAGTACGCTCGGGTGCGGACCCTCAGCGAGCCCCGCACCGTGGACACGAGGCGGCGGGCCGGTGTAAAATCCGTGTAGTCCGCAATACCGTCAACCCGATAGACTTTACATTTCAAAGAGATACGCGCCGCGCGACATCATCCTTGGTAAGGGAGAGGTCGAAGGTTCGAATCCTTTCGGCAGCACCATTTCAAAGCCCCGCAGGTCCATGGACCTGCGGGGCTTTCTTTATGGCCAAGCCCCCCTGCCAAGCCCCTGCACCCCACGAATAATTCCCTCCCCATGGTTCTCAAGGATGAGATGTTTTCCCGCCAGAAACATCTCATAGTACGCGCCAGGAGTTGAGGAGCCTGGGGGGCTGGATTATCCGAGAGAGTGCGCGCCCGATCTCCGTGGTCTTTCCTGTGCCAGCCCTGCGCGCCCCACCCCCCATCCCACCCGGCCGATCACGGCCGGCTGACGCCCACGGAGAGACACCATCATGAAGACCGCCCAGTGCATCGTCCGCGACGCCGCTTCAGTGGCTGCCGCCTGCCATGGTCTGGCCGCCCTGGAACCTGATCTTGCGCTGGTGTTCGGGTCGGTCGATCTGTTGCGCCAGGACGCGGTGACACAGGCCCTGCGGACGGGCCTGCCCACGGCGGCCCTGGTCGGGTGCTCCACGGCCGGCGAGATTTCCGGCGAGGGTGTGGACGAAAAGACCTGCGTGGTCACGGCGGTGAAGTTTGACAGCGCCACCTGCACGGCGGTCGGTACGGACATGGCCGGTGGGACCGACTCGCGGGCGGCGGGCGAACGCCTGGGCGATGCCTTGCTGGCCTCGGCCAACGGGCAACCCCTGGCTGCCGTCCTGGTGTTCGGGCGCGGAACCGACATGAACGGCAGCGCCCTGATCGACGGCCTGCTGGCCCGTATTGGCCAGGACGTGCCGGTATCAGGCGGGTTGGCCGGGGACGATGGCGCCTTTGTTGATACCCTTGTGGTGGGTCCGACCGATGGCACCGTCTATGGCGCGGTCGCGGTGGGCCTGTTCGGGGATAACCTGAGCATCAGCCACGGGTCCTTTGGCGGCTGGCAGCCCTTCGGCCCCAGCCGGCGGGTGACCAGCGCCGAGGAAAACATTCTTCATACCCTGGACGATGAGCCGGCACTGGAGGTGTACAAGCGTTACCTGGGCGACTACGCCAAGGACCTTCCTGCATCGGGCCTGCTGTTCCCGTTCGAGATGCTGGGCGCCGATGCCACGTCCCAGGGCCTCATCCGCACCATCCTCGGCGTGGATGAAAAGACCGGCAGCCTGATCCTTGCCGGGTCGGTGGCCCAAGGCGGCCTGCTGCGCATGATGCACGCCAGCACCGACGCCCTGGTCGAAGGGGCGGAACGGGCGGCAGCGGCCTGCGGGACGGCCGGCGGCGCGGGCCTTGCCCTATTGGTAAGCTGTGTCGGCCGCAAGCTGGTCATGGGCGACCGCGTGGACGAAGAGGTCGAGGCGGTGGCTGATGTGCTGGGCCAGTCCATGACCCTGACCGGGTTCTATTCCTATGGCGAGTTAAGCCCGCTCGGCAATACCGGGGTGTGCAGCCTGCACAACCAGACCATGACCATCGCCGTGATCAGCGAACGCTAAAAGGGACGCCCACGTCCATGCACCGGCAGCTTCAAAACCAGCTCAAGCGCGTCACTGGGGTCCTCGGCGAGGCCCCATTGACCGCCATCCTCGACGAACTCTCGGGTCTGGCCGCCACGCCGGGCCTGAGTGCCGAGGCCGGGCGCTTTCTGCAAGGGCTGGGGCCGCTGCTCAAAAGGGTGGAGCAAAGTTACGAGCAGTCCGACCGCGACATGGACCTGCGCAGCCGCAGCCTGATGCTCAGTTCCGACGAGCTTCAGCAGGCCAACGAACGCCTGCGGGCCGAGGCCGAGGCCCAGAACGCCGCCATCGCCACCCTGCGCCGCACGGTCGTCGCCCTGACCGCTGCCGATGCTCCGTCCACCGATGCCGAAGGGCAGAGCCTGGACCAGCTTTCCCAGGCCATCACCCATCTGGTCGAGGAACGGGCCGAGGCGCAGAACGCCCTGGAGCAGCAGAAGTTCGCCCTGGATCAGCACGCCATCGTCAGCATCACGGACGTGAGTGGGCGCATCACCTACGCCAACGACCGCTTTTGTGAAATCAGCGGGTTTACCCGTGACGAATTGCTCGGCCACAGCCACCGCATCGTGAACTCGGGCGTCCACGAGCCGGCCTTTTTCGAGGATATGTGGGCGACCATTTCCCGCGGCCGGGTGTGGCATGGCGAGGTGTGCAACCGGGCCAAGGACGGCGCGATCTATTGGGTGTCGGCAACCATCGTTCCGCTGCTGGGACCACAGGGGCGACCCACCGCCTACATCGCCATCCGCACCGAGATCACCGAACAAAAGCGCATGGAAATCGAGCTGCGCGACAGCCGCCGGTTCCTGCAAAGCATCACCGACGCCATGGGCGAAGGCGTGTTCTGCCTCGACGAACGGGGCTTTGCCACCTTCCTGAACCCCGAGGCCGAGCGCCTTTTAGGCTGGTCGCTGGACGAGTTGAAGGGCATGACCCTGCACGACACCGTCCATTACCAGTATCCCGATGGCCGTCCCATGAAAGGGCCGGACTGCGCCACCCTGAAGACGGTGCGGCGCGGCGAGGTGTATCGCAGTGACAACGACCACTTCACCCGCCGCGACGGCACCATTTTCCCGATATCCCTGGTGTCGGTGCCGCTGCGCGACGGCGGGCGGATTTCCGGGTCGGTCGGGGTGTTCCAGGACATCACCGAGCGCAAGCGCATCCTTGACGCCTTGGAGGAAAGCGAACGGCGCCTGAAAGTCGCGCTGGAGGCTTCCTACACCGGCCTGTGGGACTGGAACCCGCAGACCGACGTGGCACACTTCAGCGAACAGTGGCTGGGAATGCTCGGCTACAAGCCGGGCGAGCTTCCCGACGCCGGGTCGACCTGGGCCCGCCTGATGCACCCCGACGACGCTGCCCGCGTCCATGCCACCCTGAAACGCCACATCGCGGGCGAACTGCCGTCCTATGACGTGGAGTTCCGCATGGGCCACAAGTCCGGCGGCTGGGTGTGGATCCTCAGTTCCGGCAAGGTGGTCGAACGCGACGCGACCGGCGCACCGCTGCGCATCACCGGCATCCACAAGGACATCACCGAGCGCAAGCGGTTCATGGACGAACTAACCCGCGCCAAGGAGGAGGCCGAACGCGCCAACCGCTTCAAGAGCGACTTCCTGGCCAACATGAGCCACGAGATCCGCACCCCCATGAACGCGGTGATCGGCCTCAGCCACCTGATGGCCCAGACCGACCTGACCGCCCGCCAGCGCGATTACCTGGACAAGGTGCAGGCCAGTTCCCGCAACCTATTGGGCGTCATTAACGACATTCTCGACTTCTCCAAGATCGAGGCAGGGAAGCTGACCATCGAGGAGGTGCCCTTCCACTTCGGGCGCCTGCTCAGCGACGTGGCCATCGTCATCCAGTCGCGGGTGCGGGAGAAGGACCTGGAACTGGTCATCGACCTCGACCCGGCGGTGCCGGAAACCCTGCTGGGCGATCCGTTGCGGCTCAATCAGGTGCTGCTGAACCTGATGGGCAATGCAGTCAAATTCACTTCGAGTGGCGAGGTAGTGGTGCTGATCGGCGGACAGCAGACAGGCCATGACCGCTTCCGCCTGGATGTTGCGGTGCGCGACACCGGCATCGGTATGACGCCGGAACAGGTGGACAACCTGTTCCGGCCGTTCTCGCAGGCCGACAGTTCGATGACCCGGCGGTTTGGCGGCACCGGCCTGGGGCTGGCCATCTCCTCGCAATTGGTGGGCCTGATGGGCGGCGAGATCCGAGCCGAAAGCACGCCCGGCGTCGGCAGCACCTTCCTGTTTTCCGTACATATGGGGGTCGCAGAAGCCCAGACGGTCATGCGCGCGCCCCACTGCCTGAGCGGCAAGCGGGCGTTGGTGGTTGACGACAGCCACGCGGCGCGCACCATCTCGGCCGACATCCTGACCCGCTTTGGCATGGAGGCCGAAACCGCATCGGGCGGCGAGGATTGCCTGCGCCGGGCCGGGCCCGACATCGACGTGCTGGTCCTGGACTGGCGGATGCCCGGCGTGGATGGCGTGACCGCATTGCGCCGCCTGCGCGAACGGGGCGTGACGGCGCCGGTCATCATGCTGACCGCCTATGGCCGGGCTGAATTGCTGGAGGCCCTGGACGACATGGGCGTCGATGCGGTGCTGGAAAAACCCGTCACCCCGTCCACCATGCTGGAGGCCGTTCTGGGCGTGCTGCACCTTCAGGCCGAGGCGGGGTTCCCCGGCCTGTCGCTCGGCCCCCGCAACCAGGAACCAACCATCGACCTCAACGGCGTTTCCTTGCTGCTGGTCGAGGACAACCTTATCAACCAGCAGGTCGCGACAGAACTTCTGCAAGCCCTGGGGATCGCGGTGACGGTGGCCGGAGACGGCCCCACCGCCTTGGCCGTTCTGGCGCGCGACACCTTTGACGGCGTTCTGATGGACGTGCAGATGCCTGGCATGGACGGCTATGAAGTGACCCGCCGCCTGCGCGCCGACACGGCGATTCCGGCCGACCTGCCGATCATCGCCATGACCGCGCACGCCATGGAGCGCGACCGCCAGCGGTGCCTGGACGCCGGCATGAACGACCATATCGCCAAGCCCATCGATCCGGCGGAGATGGCCCGCGTGGTGGCGCGCTGGGTGCGGCCCGACGCGGCCCCGGCCGCCGTTGCG
>LAEA01000261.1 GCA_000961745.1 Rhodospirillaceae bacterium BRH_c57
CGAACTGCGCCGCGAGGGCCGCACCGTGCTGATGGTCGGCGACGGCCTCAACGACGCGCCGGCCCTGGCGGCGGCCGATGTCTCGGTGTCGCCCTCGACCGCCGTGGACGTCAGCCAGACGGCGGCCGACGTGGTGTTCCAGGGCCACAAGCTGGGGCCCGTGCTGGAGGTCCTGACCGTGGCGCGACGGGCCGACCAATTGGTGCGCCAGAACTTCGTGATGTCGTTCGCCTACAACGCCGTGACCGTGCCGCTGGCGGTGCTGGGCTTCGTCACCCCGCTGATCGCCGCCGTGGCCATGAGCACGTCGTCGGTGGTGGTGATCGCCAATGCCCTGCGGCTGGCCGGGCGGCGTGGCCCCGACCCGAAGAGCCTCCCCCAGCCCGCCCAAAATCCTGCACCGGAGCCCCTGGCATGAACGCGTTGCTAATGCTGATCCCGGTCGCCCTGGTGCTTGGCCTGCTCGGCCTGGGGGCTTTTTTGTGGGCGCTGCGGTCGGGGCAGTTCGACGACCTGGACGGCGCCGCCCATCGCATCCTGTTCGATGAGGACGACATGCCCGGCACTCCGCCGGCGCCGCCGGCTGTGGATGAGAAGACCGACCCTGGCAAGGATCCCAAACCGTGAGGGCTGCCGATCCCCTGCACGCCCTGTCTGGCGATCCCGGCCCGGTCTGCCGCTGTTGTGAGGCCGATGACCATTCCGTCTGCGCCAGCCTGACCCCCGAAGGGCTGCGTGGCCTGCGGGTCATTCGCGGCAACGCCCGCATCGGCGCCCAGGACGCCGTGTTCCACGAGGGCGAGGCGGCCGAGGCCGTCTATTCCCTGACCAGCGGGACGGTCAAGCTATCCAAGCTGTTGGGCGACGGGCGGCGGCAGATCGTCGGGTTCGTGTTTCCCGGCGATTTTTTCGGGTTCGATGCCGAGGGCACCTACCCCTACACCGCCGAGGCCATCACTCCGGTCGGCGTGTGCCGGTTCTCGACCAGCCGGCTGGCCCAGTTGCGCAGCCAGACGCCGGAACTGGAACGTCTGCTGTTCGGGCGGCTGGTCGCTGACCTTGCCCTGGCCCAGGAACAGATGCTGCTGCTTGGCCGCATGACGGCACGGGAGAAGGTGGCCCATTTTCTGCTCACCCTGTCCCGGCGGGCGGTGCGCCGCAACGACCCGGCCTCGCCGGTGGCCCTGACCATGAGCCGCCAGGATCTGGCCGACTACCTGGGCCTGACCATCGAGACGGTCAGCCGCACCATCACCCAACTCAAGCGCGACGGCCTGATCGCCCTGGTCCGCCCGGAACTGGTCGACCTGACCGATGCCGATGCCTTGCGCCGTGTCGCCGAGGGTGGCGGCAGCGATTGATTGCTTTTGCCTGAACGCCAAACGCGCTAAAAACTCGTGCACCCATGCCGTTGTCCGCCAGGACAGCCAGGACCGGAGACGACCTTTGAGCGCGCAAACCCCCACACGGCGCACCACCATCACCGATATTGCCGCCCGCAAGGGAGCCGAGCCGGTCGTCTGTCTGACCTGCTATTCGGCACCCATGGCCCAGTTCCTGGATCCTCATGTGGATCTGCTGTTGGTCGGCGATAGCCTGGGCATGGTGGTTTATGGCCTGGACACCACGCTCGGTGTCACCCTGGACATGATGATCAACCACGGCGCGGCCACCATGCGCGGCTCGTCCAAGGCTTGCGTGATCGTTGACATGCCGTTCGGATCCTACCAGGAAAGCCGGGAGCAGGCGTTCCGCAACGCCGCCCGCGTGATGGCCGAAACCGGCTGCTCGGGCATCAAGGTCGAGGGCGGGGCGGAGTTGGCCGACACCATCGCCTTCCTCACCCAGCGCGGCATTCCGGTGATGGGCCACGTTGGCCTGATGCCGCAGTCGGTGCATGCGGCCGGCGGCTTCCGCACCCACGGCCGCAGCGAGGCCGAGGCGTCCAAGGTGCTGAACGACGCCCGCGCGGTGTCCGAGGCCGGGGCTTTCTCCATCGTCCTCGAAGGCACTGTCGAGCCGCTGGCCCAGCGCATCGCGGCCGAGGTCCCCACCGTCATCATCGGCATCGGCGCCTCGCCGGCCTGTGACGGTCAGGTTCTGGTGACCGAGGACGTGCTCGGCCTGTTCACCGACTTCAAACCCAAGTTCGTCAAGCGTTACGCCGAACTGTCGGTGCAGGTGGGCGACGTCGCCCGCGCCTATGCCGACGACGTCCGTGCCCGCCGCTTCCCTGGCCCGGAGCACTGCTTCGGCGTCAAGAAGTCCTGAACAGGAAACGCTCCTCATGGCCATGAACGCCGCCCGCTCCCTGGACACCGTGTCCTCAGTCGTCGATCTGCGCAGCCGTGTGCAGGCGTGGCGGGCCGATGGCTTGCGCATCGCCCTGGTGCCCACCATGGGCGCCCTGCATGAAGGCCACCTGTCGCTGATCCGGCGGGCCAAGACGTTTGCCGACAAGGTGGTGGTGTCGATCTTCGTCAATCCGACCCAGTTCGGCCCGACCGAGGACTTCGCCAAGTACCCGCGCCAGCTTGACGAGGACCGGTTCCGCGTCGCCATGGCCGGCGCCGCCCTGGTTTTCGCGCCCACAGTCGAGGATATGTATCCGCCCGGCTTCTGCACCACCATCACCGTCGAGGGCCCGTCGCACGGCCTGTGCGGTGCGGTGCGGCCCGGCCATTTCCAGGGCGTGGCGACGGTGGTGACCAAGCTGTTGCTGCAATGCCTGCCGGACGTGGCGATCTTTGGCGAAAAGGATTACCAGCAGCTTCAGGTGATCCGCCGCATGGTCCGCGACCTCGATATTCCGGTGGAGATCGACGGCGCGCCCATCGTCCGCGAGGTCGATGGCCTCGCCATGTCGTCGCGCAATGCCTACCTGTCGGACAAGGAACGCTCGGTCGCCAACCTGATGTACAAGGCCCTGCACCGCGCCACCCTGGCCCTGCACGACGGTACCCCCGTCGCCCAGGCCCTGGACACCGCGCGGGCCGAGATTACGGCGGCGGGGTTTGGCAAGATCGACTACCTGGACCTCCGCGATGCCGACGGATTAGCCCCCCTGGAGGCGTTCGACCGCCCGGCCCGCCTGTTCTGCGCCGCCTTCCTGGGCAAGACCCGCCTGATCGACAACATCCCGGTCGAACCGCGCGAGTAGTTTTCCTACCCCACCACCCGATACACCCCGGCCAGCCGCGTGTCGCAGCCCTCCAGGTCCTGGGTGGTCGGCACGGTGTAGGAGGCCAGCTTTTCCATGCCTTCGGCATTGAAGTAGTTGCGGCCCGGATCGGCCAGATAGACCGTCCGGCCGTCGGCGACCAGGGCGCGCAGCCAGGCCATGACGCGCTCGGCCATAGGGCGTTCGTAGCAGACGTCTCCGGCGATCACGATGTCCCAGTCGGCATTCAGGCTCCCGATGATGTCGTCGGGCAGCGCCGTCAACGCAACGTCGTTGAGGGCGGCGTTGAGGTCCAGCGCGGTCAGGGCAAAGGCGTCGATCTCGTTGGCCCATACCGTAGCGGCGCCGGACCGTGCGCAGGCGATGGCGTCCACCCCGCAGCCAGCGGCGAAGGCCAGCACGCGCTTTCCGGCCACCGCCTCGGGGTTGTCCAGGATCCAGCGGGCCAGCGCCTGCCCGCCCGCCCAGGCGAAGGCCCAGTAGGGTGGCGGCACGCCGTTGCGCTCCAGGAACTCCTCGGTGGCCTCCCACAGCGGGGTGACCTCGGTCGACAGGTATAGCCGCAGTTCGGGCAGCAACGGCGTGCTGTCGACGGCGGTGTGGGTGGTGATGAAGGTGGCCCGGCTTTCGGGCGTGTGCAGGACCTCAACCATGTCCGAACGCTCCACCGGCAATGATGGCGGCCAGCAGCAGCCACCCGAAGTGCCGGTTGGAGCGGAACTTGGTCAGGCAGTCGGCCCCGTCGTCGATATCGGAGTCGGCGGCCTGCCACACCAGATGCAGCCCGGCCACCGCCAGCAGCGGCCAGAACACCCACGACAGCCCGGCCAGCAGTCCGGCCACGGCGACCAATCCGATGGTCAGGGCATAGGTGATGAACAGGAACGGCCGCGTCCGTTCGCCCAGCGCCAGGGCCGAGGACTTCACCCCAATCACCACGTCGTCGTCCTTGTCCTGGTGGGCATAGATGGTGTCGTACCCCAGGGTCCAAAAGAACCCAGCGGCGTACAAGGCGACCGGCGCCCAATCCAGTTCACCGCGCACCGCCGCCCAGCCGAGCAGCGCCCCCCAATTGAAGGTCAGGCCCAGCCACGCCTGCGGCCAATAGGTGATGCGCTTCATCAGCGGATAGACGAAAACCAGCAGCAGGGACGCCACGCCGAGCAGGATGCTGAACAGGTTGAGCTGTACCAGCACCATCAGCCCGATCAGCAGCTCCAGGCCGAGGAAGGCCAGCGCGCCGCGCAAGGTGATGGCGCCCGAGGCCAGAGGGCGGGCCGCCGTGCGGGCCACCTTGCCGTCGATGTCGCGGTCGAGGATGTCGTTGACCGTGCAGCCGGCCCCGCGCATGACCACGGCGCCGATGCCGAACAGCGCCATCAGCCACAGGTCCGGCCAGGGACCTTGAGAAGCCAAGGCAATCGACCACCAGCACGGAAACAACAGCAACCATGTGCCGATGGGCCGGTCCAGCCGCATCAGTTTCAGGTAGGGTCGCGCCGCGGCCGGGGCGATCTTGTCCACCCATCCGTCGGCCGGCATGTCGCCGATCATTGGCCTCACGTCGCTCATGGCGTTATAGATACGCTTCTCCCTTTCCCGACTCAAGCCAGCACCGGACACCCTCTTCATGCAACGCCCTCGCATACGCCTTTTCGTCGATGCCGCCTTGCACGCCGGGGCCAACGTCGAACTTGCCGCGCCCCAGGTGCACTATCTGAACACCGTGATGCGGGCCCGGCCGGGCGAATCGGTCGCCCTGTTCAACGGCCGCGATGGGGAGTGGCTGGCCGACCTGCTGCTGGTCACCCGCAAGGAGGCCGCCCTGCGGGTCGGGGCACGGCGCCGCCCGCAAGGGTCCGACCCCGACGTGTGGCTGTTGTTCGCCCCGCTCAAGAAACAGACCACCGACTTCGTGGTCGAAAAGGCCACCGAACTGGGCGCCCGCGTGCTGTGGCCGGTGCTGACCCGCCACACCAACGCGGCGCGGGTCAACACCGAACGCCTGACCGCCACGGCCATCGAGGCGGCCGAGCAGTGCGAGCGCCTGACCATCCCCGAGGTACGGGACGCCGCCCCCACCCTGGACGCCGCCCTGGCCGGGTGGGACCCGTCGCGGCGCCTTTTCGTGATGGATGAAACCGGGCGGGGGGCACCCATTCACAAGGTCCTGGGGGCCGACTGCGTGGGGGCTCCGGCGGCCATTCTGTGCGGTCCCGAAGGCGGCTTCGCCAAATCTGAACTTGACCTGCTGTCGCAAACGACCTTTGTTACCGCAGTAGGCCTTGGCCCACGCATCCTGCGCGCGGAAACAGCGGCCCTGGCGGCCCTGACCTGCTGGCAGGCGCTGTGTGGCGACTGGAACGCCGCTCCTGGCTTCCGGTCCTAGCCCCAGGTCGGTGTCGGCCCCCCCAGGTCGCGTGTCATCCCTCGGAGTTATTCATCCCATGTCCGCCTTCTCCAAGCCCGATGCGGCGCCCATCACCGGCCGCGATTCCCTGGTGGCCTATCTGGAGGCGGGCTGTAAGCCCCGCGATGCCTGGCGCATCGGCACCGAACACGAAAAGTTCGCCTATCGCATGGGCAGCTTTGCCACCCTGTCGTACGAGGAGCCGGGCGGCGTCCGCGACATCCTCAAAGGCATGGAGAAGTTCGGCTGGAAGCCGGTCGATGAGAACGGCAACATCATCGCCCTGACCCGCGACGGCGCCTCGATCTCGCTGGAGCCCGGCGGGCAGCTTGAACTGTCCGGCGCGCCGCTGGAAACCCTCCACCAGACCTGCGTCGAGGTCACCACCCACCGCAAGCAGATCAAGGAAGTGGCCGAGCATTTCGGCGTCGGCCTGATCGGCCTGGGCTTCCACCCGACGGCCAAGCGCGAGGACGTCCACTGGATGCCCAAGGGCCGCTACGCCATCATGCGCGAGCACATGCCGCGCGTCGGGTCCATGGGCCTGGATATGATGCTGCGCACCTGCACCGTGCAGGTGAACCTCGATTTCTCGACCGAGGTGGACATGGTGCGCAAGATGCGCGCCTCCACTGCGTTGCAGCCCGTCGCCACGGCCCTGTGGGCCAACAGCCCGTTTACCGAGGGCAAGCCCAACGGTTACCAGAGCTATCGCGGCCACATCTGGACCGATACCGACAACCAGCGGTCGGGTCTGCCGGAGTTCGCCTTCGAGGACGGATTCGGGTTCGAGCGCTGGGTGGACTACATCCTCGATGTGCCGATGTATTTTGTTTATCGCGAGGGCCGCTACATCAACGCCGCCGGCCAGTCGTTCCGCGACTTCATGGACGGCCGCCTGCCCGCCCTGCCCGGCGAGCGCCCGACCATTGGCGACTGGGCCGACCACCTGACCACCGCGTTCCCGGACGTGCGGGTCAAGCAGTTCATGGAAATGCGCGGTGCCGATGGCGGGCCGTGGGGCCGGCTGTGTGGCCTGCCCGCGTTCTGGGTCGGGCTACTGTATGACGACGTGGCGCTGGATGCCGCGCTCGATCTGGTCAAGGACTGGACGCCCGAGGACCGCGCCAAACTGCGCGCCGACGTACCGGAAAAGGCCCTTCAGGCGACTGTGGCCGGACGCAGCGTGCGCGATGTGGCGCTTGATGCGCTGTCCATTGCCCGCGCCGGGTTGGTCCGCCGCGCCCGCATGTCGGCGGCCGGCGACACCGAAAGCGGCTTCCTCGCCCCCTTGCAGGAAATCGCCGAAACCGGCCGCACCCCGGCCCAGGACCTGCTGGAAGCCTGGCACGGCCGCTGGAACGGCGACATCACCAAGGTGTTCGAGGAATACGGGTACTAGGGCAGTTCGGAGAACCGGAACCTCCGGCCGCATCCGGCGTTAATCCCTCAGAAGCGCACTGACGCGCTCCCGCAGGGAAGTGAAGGGATATAACCACAGAGGACACAGAGAGCACAGAGAAGTGAAGGAGAAGAGGTTTCTGGACAGCGCGTAGCGCAGTAAAAACTCCGTTATTATCTGCCTGCGGCGCCGTCCTGCTCCGCTCTCTCTGTGTCCTCTGTGGTTAAACCTCTTCACTTCCCTTTCTTGAGTCGGGAGGGGGGCACCGCCACATGCTGGCCGATATCATCATCGTTGCCGCCGTCCTGGTGCCTGCTGCGCTGGCGGTGCTGGCCATGGTGCCGGGACAGCGGCGTCGGGTCAGCCGGCTTGCCGTCGCCGCACCTCTGCCCGCCCTGCTCGCCGCCGGGCTGCCGCAGGCGGCGGATGTTCCGGCCGATGTGGTCCATCTCGGCCTGTTCCTCGGCCTCGATTCCCACGGCCCGGTGTTTCTGCTCGCCATTGCTTTGGTGTGGATGGCGGCGGCGTGGCAGGCGGCGCTGGACCGGGCGTTGATCGACGGGCCGGGCGGGCGGTTGTTCCTGGGCTCGCTGATGGGGGCGCTGTGCGGTGCGGCGGGGGCGGCGGTGGCCCTGGAGCCGACCGGGTTCTATCTGTTCTTCACCATTATGACGCTGTCGGCCTATGGCCTGATCGTCAGCGCCGGGGCCAAGGCGCTGTGGGCCGGGCGGCTGTTCATCCTCCTTGCGCTGTGTGGCGAGATGGCGATGCTGGCCGGCTTCATGCTGGCCGCTGCGCCGCCTGTGCCAGGGGTGGCGGTAGCCCTGCTGTTCTACTTCGGCATGGGCACCAAGCACGCCGTTCTGCCCCTGCACGCGTGGTTGCCACCCGCCCACGGCGCGGCCCCGCCGCAGGCCAGCGCCCTGCTGTCCGGCCCGATCCTCAGCACCGGAGTCCTGGCATGGTTGCGCTTCATGCCGTTGGCTGGAGACGCCGGCATGGCCGCCCTGCTGCCGCTGATGGCTGGCGGCGGGCTGCTCGCCGCGTTCCTGGGCGCGGTGGCCGGCGTGGTGCAGTACAAGCCCAAGGTTGTGTTGGCCTACTCCAGCGTCAGCCAGATGGGCATCCTGACGGCGGCTGCGGCCTATGCCGTTGTAGTGGTGCCCGAGTCGTGGGGGATGGTCGTGCCGGTCCTCGGCCTGTTCGCCTTCCACCACGCGGTGACCAAGGGCGCCCTGTTTCTGAGCGTCCAGGCCCGCCGCGACGGCCGGGCGGGGCGCTGGGTATTCCCGGTCCAGGTCCTGCTGGGGCTGTCGATCAGCGGCTTTGCCCTGAGCAGCGGCGCCCTGGTCAAGCTGTGGCTGGGCTACGCCGCCCCCCACGACACCGGCAACCCGTGGCTGGCCCTGGTGACCGCCCTGCTGCCCTTTGCCGCGGTGGGCAGCACCCTGCTGGTGGCCCGCTTCCTGTGGTTGGTCCGTCCGGGGACGCCACCCGCCGTCGATCACCTGACCACGCCGACTCCGGTCCTGGCGCTGGCCGGCGCGGCGTTGATCGGCAGTTGGGCGGTGGCCTATGTCATCGGCGCTCCGGTGGCCGACGCGCTCGCCCCCGGCGCGATGGTCAAGGCCGCTTGGCCGGTGCTTGTGGGCCTGGGACTGGCCGCTGGTGCGGTGCTGATCGGGCGCAGCCCTGCTTGGTGCCCTGCTTGGTGCCCTGCTTGGTGTATGGGGGGGTGGCGTCTGCGGCA
The DNA here is from genome assembly GCA_000961745.1 of Rhodospirillaceae bacterium BRH_c57. Lineage (GTDB taxonomy): Bacteria > Pseudomonadota > Alphaproteobacteria > Rhodospirillales > Rhodospirillaceae > Cauispirillum. The sequence continues at coordinate 8,744 of LAEA01000261.1, forward strand.
GGTGATTCCAAATGGCGACATCGCTGTATGGCTGCCGCGTCTGGCCGGCTTCGTGGCCCGCCGGGTGCCGGTCCCTGACGTTCGGGCACCGGGCGACTCCGCGGTCCGTTCAGGCTTTGCGACGGTCTGGAGTTGGTGGCTTGACCGCCTGGAGCGCAACGATGCGGCCTTGACCTCCATGGCTGTGCTGGGGACTGGCGCAGTGCTGGTTGCGCTGGCCTTGGGGCTGGCCTTCAGCGTCCCTGCATAAGACCTTGCATTTCTTGCGTCTACCCAGCCATAGGGTCTAAACTCCGTGAAACTTTTTCGTCCCGGCTATATCATATGGCTGGGTCCTCCTACGCTCCGACGGTGAGGGAAGCCATGCTCTCCAACTTGCGTATCAAGACTCGGTTGTATGCGGGCTTCCTGGTCATTCTTTTGCTGCTGTTCGGGTTGGCCGGCGCGGCATTTTTGGTCTTTGGGAACACCGCGACCGGCTTCCGCAGCTTTTCCGACACAGCCCATGTCGCGATGATCTCGGTCCAGTTCGACCGTCAGGTGCAGGACCTGGACCGCAAGGTAGCCGACTACCTGCGCACCCCGAGTGACGAGGGACTCGCCGCTGTTCGTGCCCAGCGCACCGCCCTGGAAACCCAGTTGGCCGACCTGCGGGCGCGCACCACCGGCCAGCCCATCGCCGAACATGTCGAGACCATCACCATCGCTGTGAAGGCCTATGGCGCGGCCCTGGATCCGGCCCTGCGGCTGGCCGCCGAGCGGGTGACCATGATTACCGCCACCCTCAACCCCACGGCGGCCGAACTGGTCGCCGCCGCCGCCGAGGTGCGCGATGACGCCGGGGCCATGGGCAACGCGACCATCGCGCAGGCCGCTGGCGAACTGGCCCAGCACATGTTGCAGGCCGAAGGGGCGGTCAACGACTACCTCCTGACCCGCTCGGACGAGAGCTTCGCCCGCGCCTGGGAGGAACTGTTCAAGGTCGATGAGGCCCTGGCCCGCCTGGACGGCGCGGCCGAGGTGGCGGCGGATTACTACCAGATGTACCAGGACGGCCTGAACGCCCTGTCCGGCATCATCGGTGAGGTGTGGAACCAGGAAGGCGAGTTGGCCAAGCAGGGCGCCATCATCGCGGCGGCCAGCCAGCAGGCCAAGGACATGGCCGTGGCCGATGAACGGCGCATCCAGGCCGGGACAGAGGACCAGTTGTCCTCCGCCCGCACCCTGGTCGTCGTCCTGGCCTCGATCAGCCTTGTCATCGGCGCTGTGGCCGCCTTCGTCATCGGGCACAGCATCGTCAATCCGGTCTCGGCCATGACCGACGCCATGCGCCGTCTTGCCGATGGCGACAAGACCGTCGCCATCCCGGCCACCGAACGCCACGATGAAATCGGCGAAATGGCCGCCGCCGTGCAGGTGTTCAAGGACAACGCCCTGGAAATGGACCGCCTGGAAAGCGAGCGCGCCGCCGCCGAGGCCGCCGCCCAGAAGGCCCGCCGCAACGCCATCCTCGACCTCGCCAACGAACTGGAACAGAGCGTGGCCGGCGTGGTCAGCGCCATTTCCGGCTCGGCCACCGACGTGCAGACGGCGGCGGAAGCCATGAGCGCCACCGCGCAGGATACCGCCCGTCAGGCCACCACCGTCGCCTCGGCCACCCAGCAGGCCAACACCAACGTCGAAATTGCCGCCGCCGCGACCGAGGAACTGTCCGCCTCGACTCGGGAAATCGCCAGCCAGGTGGCCCAGTCGGCCGACATCGCCCGCAGCGCCGTGGACCGTGCCCACGCCGCCAACGGTCAGGTGACCGGCCTGCTCGAAGCCACCAACCGCATCGGCGAGGTGGTGCAACTCATCACCGCCGTGGCCGAACAGACCAACCTGCTGGCCCTGAACGCCACCATCGAGGCGGCCCGCGCCGGCGACGCCGGCAAGGGATTTGCCGTGGTGGCGTCCGAGGTCAAGAACCTCGCCAACCAGACCTCGCGCGCCACCGACGAGATCGGCCAGCAGATTTCCAATGTGCAAAGTGCCACCCAGGAAGCCGTTGACGCCATCCGGGGCATCGTCGATGTGATCGACCGCATGAGCGAAATCTCGGCCGCCATTTCCGCCGCCGTCGAACAGCAGGGCGCCGCCACCGAGGAAATCGCCCGCAACGCCCAACAGGCCGCGCTCGGCACCCACGAGGTTACCCAGACCATCGGCAACGTCAGCACCGCCGCCGACGAAACCGGCGACGCCGCCCAAAAGGTCCTCGCCGAAGCCAACGGCCTGCTCAGCCAAGCCGGCGACCTGTCCAGCGCCGTGGACCGCTTCCTCAACCGTGTCCGTAAGGAAAGCGCGGCGTAGGGCCCTGACGCGGTGCTTTTTGGCGCAACACCACCTGCTACTTGCCCGCGCAAGGATACATGCGATACCCTTTCCGCCTCACAGGGGGAGGGGAGGTCATGTCATCAACACCCGTTACCGAAACCCCGCCAGCGTCATCGGAAGAGGCGCTTGCGCACTTCAGCCGGCGGTTGTCCTTTGAGGCCGACTGCTGGGACGTCCACGCTTCCATGGCCTCGGGCGACGCGGATTTTGTGCTGCTGGACGTCCGCTCCTCCGACGCCTATAGCGCAGGCCATGTGCCCGGAGCGGTCAATATTCCTCACCGGACCATTGTCGAAGAACGCATGGCGGAGTATCCCGCGAAGACCGTGTTCGTCGTCTACTGTGCCGGCCCTCACTGCAACGGCGCCAACAAGGCAGCGGTTCGCCTTGCCCGGCTCGGGCGCCCGGTAAAGGAAATGATCGGAGGCATCACCGGGTGGACGGACGAAGGCTTTGCCCTGGAAAGCCTCGACGGCGCAACGGCTGGATGCGGTTGCGACTGACCCGACCTGGCACGTTGAAGCGATTTGTTTTTGATTGGAGGCAGACTCTTCTGCTGACGCGGAGGGGCTATCGCTCATAGGCGCTAACTTTGGTGAAAGAAAGCGGGCTCTGCCCGCGCCCGCAAGGGGCCGAGCGGCCCCTTGACCCCTTGAATTTGGGACAAACATGGGCGTTCCCGCGTGCTTTGCGCCGCAGGCAGAGATTCCCTAAACATTTGATGCGCTGCGCGGCCTTCTACTGAGGCCAACACCTGAGGTCCAGGAGACTGAGTCTCCTGGCGGGTCCGGGCAGAGCCCGGCGTTATGGTGGCGCCTATGGGGGGCACCTCGTCCGCATAAGCGGACTATGACGGTCAGTTCAAGCGCCGGTTGGTTTTAGAACTTCAACCTTAGCCCCGCTCGCGCGTCAAAGGTCGGCTCTTCCGCGCCGAGGCCGCTGGCGCCGCCTTGGACGGACAGGGCCGGGCCGCCCTTAGGGGTGACATCGAGGCCCAGGCGCAGGCGGCCGCGCACGGGGTCCGGGTCGTCCAGGACGTTGGCGGCACCTTGGCCCGTGAGCAGGGCGTCGGCGGCGGCCCATGGCCGGAACGAGCCTTCAAGGCGCGGCGACAGCGCTGACAGGTCGCCGCCGTAGGTCAGGCGGCCGCTCAGGGTAAATTGCCTTGACTCGGTGGGGACGGCGGGATTTCCCTGGCCGGCGCTGTTGGTGAAGGCGTTGCGGGTCTGGGTGAACCAGATGGCCTGCGCGCTGCCGCCGTACTGCCAGCGGCCTTCGGTGACGCCGTAGCTGAGGCCGCCGGCGGCGCCCAGGCGGTTGCCGGTGAACGCCCCCTGGCCATGGCCGTACCAGGAGTCCCCGTCGCTGCTCAGGCGACTGGCGGTGCCGAGCGCGTGGACCGACAGGCCGTTATCGAGGTCCAGGCTGAGGAACGGTCCGGCCGTCACGCCGCTGCCGGCGGCGCCCGGAGCCTCCCAGGTCGAGGCCATGCCGAAGGTCACCCGCTCGTTCAACGGCACCGCGCCGATCATGTTGAACGTTCCCGTGTCGCCGCCGTAGCCGACCTCGGACCCGTCACTGTCCTGCCACTCTCCGCCTGCCCCCAGGGACAGCGTCAGGCCGCCCAGGATGTCGGCCTCGGGCAGGGCGTCGTTCATGATGCCGTTGGCGGTCTCGGCCACCGCCTGGGCCAATTGGACGGGGTCCTGGGAATGGTCGCTGTAGCCTGGTTCGCCCAGCGGCGCCCAGGTGGCGGGTCCCGTGTTTGCCACGCCAAGGGATGGTCTTCCCGTCAGCGCGGCAAGGCCCAATGCGGCGGCCAGCGCCGTTGCCTTGAGCAAGGTTAGGCGCGGGGGATGCGGTGTCATGCCCGTCCCTCGAATCGGTTTTTCCGGCGTCTGTCGATGCCGAACTATACAATCCAACGGGTGAACAGGGTGTGATCGCGGTCAGTGCAGACGTATGAGTACAAAAGGGAGTTTAACGGTCTCCGAGCCCCCTAAAAGACCACTAACCGGCGCAAACGTTGGGGGCGTAGGGTGCCTCCAAGGTGGTAATGGTCGGCGCCGGGCCGCACAACGGGCAGCCGGGGTCGGGCTTGACCCGCACCGTGCGGAAGGTGGTTTCCAGGGCGTCGTAGATCAACAACTGGCCACTCATGCCGGTGCCGATGCCGAGCAGTTCCTTGACCACCTCGGTGGCCTGGAGGGTGCCGAGCGTGCCGGCCACGGCGCCCAACACCCCGGCCTCGGCGCAGGACGGGATCTGGCCGGGCGGTGGCGGTTCGCGGAAAATGCAGCGGTAGCACGGCCCGCCGGCATGGGTCTTGTAGGTCGAAAGCTGCCCGTCAAACCGCAGGATTGCCGCGCTGACCAGGGTCTTGCGGGCGAAATGGCAGGCATCGTTGAGCAGGAACCGGGTGGCAAAGTTGTCGCTGCCGTCGGCCACGATGTCGTAGCCGTCCAGCAGGCCCAGGACGTTGTCGATGTCCAGGCGGGTGCGGTGGCGGATGATGCGCACATCGGGATTGATCTGGGCCACCGCCTCGGCCGCGCTGTCCACCTTGGCCATGCCCAGGCGGGCCGTGGTGTGGGCGATCTGGCGTTGCAGGTTGGACAGGTCCACCGTGTCGTCATCGACCAGCCCGATGGTCCCCACCCCGGCGGCGGCCAGATACAGCACCAGCGGCGAGCCCAGCCCGCCGGCCCCGACCACCAGCACCCGGCTGCCGAGCAGCGTGGCCTGGCCGGTGCCGCCAACCTCGGGCAACAGGATGTGCCGGGCGTAGCGGCGGATCTGGTCCTCGGTAAAGTCCATGGTGGATGTCCTGAAGGGAAGTGTAAAAATATTTAACCACAGAGGACGCAGAGAACACAGAGGAGGAAAGTTGCGCTGCGCGCTTCTCTTTTTGTTCTCTGTGACCTCTGTGTCCTCTGTGGTTAATTTACTTATATTTAGTCCTCGAACAGCGCCGTCGACAGGTAGCGTTCGGCGAAGCTGGGCAGGATGAGGACGATGGTCTTGCCCTCCATTTCCGGGCGGGCGGCGACTTCCAGGCCGGCGGCGATGGCGGCGCCGCCGGAGATGCCGACCGGCAGGCCTTCCAGGCGGGCGGCCTTGCGGGCCATCTCAAAGGACGTCTCGTTGCCGATCTGGAGGATCTCGTCGATCACGTCCCGGTTGAGGATGTCGGGCACGAAGCCGGCGCCGATGCCCTGGATCTTGTGCGGGCCGGGGGCGCCACCGGACAGCACCGGGCTGTCCTCGGGTTCCAGGGCGATGATGCGGACGGACGGCTTGCGAGCCTTCAGCGCCTCGCCAACGCCGGTGATGGTGCCGCCGGTGCCGACGCCGGCAATCACCACATCGACCTTGCCATCGGTGTCGGCCCAGATTTCCTCGGCGGTGGTGGAGCGGTGGATGGCCGGGTTGGCGGCGTTCTCGAACTGCTGGGGCATCACCGCGTTGGGCAGTTCCTTGACCAGTTCACGGGCCCGCTCGACGGCGCCTTTCATGCCCTTGGCGGCCGGGGTCAGCTCGATCTCGGCGCCCAGGTGCTTGAGCATCTTGCGGCGTTCCAGCGACATGCTTTCGGGCATGGTCAGGATCAGGCGGTACCCCTTGGCGGCGGCCACGAAGGCCAGCGCGATACCGGTGTTGCCCGAGGTCGGCTCGACCAGGGTGGTGCCTTCCTTGATGACGCCAGCCGCTTCGCCGGCCTCGATCATGGCGAGGCCAATGCGGTCCTTGACCGACGACAGGGGATTGAAGAACTCGCACTTGCCGAGCAGATCGGCCTTCACTCCGGCATCGGCGGCGAGGCGCTTCAGGCGGACCAGCGGGGTCGCGCCCACGGTAGCCAGAATGTCGTCATAGATGCGTCCGCGGAAGGAAGCTGCGTCGGCCATGGACAAATCCCCTTTGTGCTGTGTGAAATCTGAAACGGTTGTGTCTCGCATGGTGTATATAAGAACGCCTGACCCGGCGGGTAAAGTGTTAGATGGTCCAGCGTGGAACGCGCTAGATAGCGAAGTCCATCTTGTCCTGGGCCTCGCTCTTGAGGCCATCGCGCCACGCGCGCATGCACAGGTCGTCGATGGAGATGTTGTCCAGGCGCTCCATGATCTCGCCCTGCAATTCCTCCCACATGGGCCGCACGACGCCCAGGCCGAGCGGCGAGCCGGGAAGGTCCTTGTAGACGTCCTCCTGGGTTTCCATGCTCTGGACCACGCGCACGATCTCGCCAACCGTGATGCGGCGGCGCTCGCGGGCGAGGCGATAGCCGCCGCGCGGGCCGCGCACGCCGACCAGGATGCCCGACCGCACCAAGTGCTGGAGGGTCTGTTCCAGGTAACGGCGCGGGATTTCCTGGCGGCGGGTGATCTCGCGGCTCTGCACGGGTTCGCCGCCGGCGTGGTAGGCGATGTCGAGCACCGCCTCGATGGCGAACAGCAGCTTCTTGGACGGTCTGAGCATTGGGGCTCTCCGTAATAAATCAGCGGGCCGCGACGCCGGTGGAGCCGAATCCACCAACCCCGCGTGCCGTTTCCGGCAGGGTGTCGGCCTCGGCCCACTGGATGCGGGTGTAGGGCGCGACGATGACCTGGGCGATGCGCATGCCGCGCTCGACGGTAAAGGCTGTATCGCCCAGGTTGATGAGGATGACTTTTACTTCGCCGCGATAGTCGGCGTCGATGGTGCCCGGCGTGTTGAGCACCGTGACCCCGTGCTTGGCGGCCAGCCCGGACCGCGGTCGCACCTGGGCTTCATAGCCCTCGGGCAGGGCGATGGCGAGGCCGGTCGGGACCATCGCACGTTGGCCGGGCGCCAGGACCACATCGGCCTCCACGGCGGCGTGCAGGTCCATGCCGGCGGCGTGCGCGGTGGCGTACTCGGGCAGGGCCAGGCCTTCGGCGTGGGGCAGGCGGGTGATGGCGACGGAAACCGGATGGGTCATTCTGCGGGGGTCCTTTGGGGAGCGGTAGCAAATGCCTCGGCAATGCGGGCGGCAAGGCGGCGGGCGGCCTCGGTCTTGGACAGGGCGGGCCAGTCCTCGACGCCGGACGCGCTGATAATGTGCAGGGTGTTGGAGTCGCCGCCGAAGGTGCCGGTGGCGGGCGACACGTCATTGGCGCAGATCCAGTCGCAGCCCTTGCGGGCGAGCTTCGCCTGGGCGTGGGCGATCACCGATTCGGTCTCGGCGGCAAAGCCGACCACCAGGGTCGGGCGCTGTGGGCCAGCAGCGGACAGGGTCGCCAGGATGTCGGGATTTTCGGCCAGGGTCAGGACAGGGGGCGCGCCGCCGACCTGCTTTTTAATCTTCTGCCCGGCCGCCTCGACCCGCCAGTCGGCGACGGCAGCGGCACAGACGGCAATGTCCACCGGCAACGCGGCGCGGCAGGCATTGAGCATGTCGCGGGCGCTTTCCACCCGCACGGTGCGCACGCCGGGCGGATCGGTCAGCGTCACCGGGCCGCTGACCAGGGTCACGTCGGCCCCCAGGGCGGCCAGCGCGGCGGCCACGGCATGGCCCTGTTTGCCGGACGAGCGGTTGGCGATGAAGCGCACCGGGTCGATGGGCTCGTGGGTCGGGCCGCTGGTCACCAGGGCGCGGCGGCCCTTCAGCGGAAGATCGGTCGCAAAGAAGGTTTCGACGGCGGCGATGATCTCGGGCACCTCGGCCATGCGGCCGGAGCCAACCTCCCCACAGGCGAGGTCGCCGGAGTTCGGCCCGACGCTGCGCACGCCGCGTGCCTCCAGGGTCCGCAGGTTGGCCTGGGTGGCGGGGTGGGTCCACATCATGGAGTTCATGGCCGGGGCGATCAGCACCGGCTTGTCGGTCGCCAGCAACACCGTGGCGGCCAGATCGTCGGCCATTCCGGCCGCCATGCGGGCCATCAGGTCGGCGGTGCACGGCGCGACCACCACAAGGTCGGCTTCGCGCGACAGGCGGATGTGGCCCATCTCGGCCTCGTCGGTCAGGGAAAAGATATCCTGATAGACCTTGTTCTCCGACAGCGCGGCCACCGACAGCGGCGTGACGAACTGCGCCCCGCCCTTGGTCAGCACGCACCGCACCGAAACGCCACGATCCCGCAGGCGCCGGATCAGCTCCAGGCTCTTGTAGGCGGCAATGCCGCCGGAAACAATTAAAAGAACACTGCGCCCGGACAACACGGTGAGGGTTTCCCATGTAAATTACGTATTGGTAATGTACATAGGCGAAAGTAGCCTATCGCGCAAGAGGGTTTTTCACCTTTGCGGGGGGAAAAGGGACGTGTGGACACCGAGTCCACCGAGAGGGCGGAGTCTGTAGCACAGGCGGTTAAAACTCCGGCGCGCCGGCCTGCGCTTCCCGATCAAGAAAAGAAAAGTATGAACCACAGAGGACACAGAGGGCACAGAGAAGTGGAGTAAAATTCCTCCTCTTTAACTCTGTGCGCTCTGTGGTTAACCCACTTATTTTCTTGAAAATCTGGCCGCCAACTCGGGCATGCGGTTCAGTGTAGAACCTTAACCTTTTACGGGCAGAATCGCGTAAGTGGAGGTCACATGCACCGCCGGGCGGTCGTCGCCTTCGGCGTAGAGGGTGATCTCGGCGAAGGCCATGGTCTTGCCGATGCGCAGCAGGCGGGCTTTGGCAAGCACGGCGGTTCCCGAGATCGCCCGCATGAAGCTGGTCGATTGGGTGACCGTTGTCATCGGGCGGAATTCCCCGAACGCCCCGGACAGCGCGAACACCACCGACGTGTCGGCCAGCGCCATCAGGGCTTGGCCGCAAATGGTGCCGCCGACGCGGGTCAGACGGTCGGAGAACGGCATCCGCAGCACCGCGCCCTCGGCATCGACCGACTCGACGGTGAAATCAAGGTCCTGGACCCACGGCGCGAACAGTTCGGCCTTGAACTCGTGGACGCGGGAAATCGGCAGGGTGTCCGTCATCGGGAAGACTCCAGCGGGGCTAGTCACTCAGCCACAGGACGGCCAGCACGGCGGCCAGCGCCCACGGCAGCCAAGTCGGCAGGCCACCGATCCGGCGGCCATTGGCGCCGCGCCGGGTGATCGCCTTCACGGTGTCGGGGTGCAGCTTGACCCCGCCCGACGAGATCATCGCCATGGCCTTGTCGGCGTGCTCCAGGATGGCGGGCAGGCGCTCGGCGCTCTGGCTGAGGCTCAACGCCGCGCGCCGCACGCGGGCCTGCGGCCCCAGGGTGCCGCGCATCCACTCCTCGACCAGCGGTTGGCTGAGTTCCCACATGTTGATTTGCGGGGCCAGGGTGCGGCCGATGCCCTCGGCCAGCAGCATGGATTTTTGCAGCAACAGAAGCTGCGTCTGGGTTTCCATGGCGAACTGTTCGGTCACCTGGAACAACTGGCCGAGCAGGCGGGCGATGGAAATGTCCTGGATGGGCTTGCCGAAGATCGGTTCGGCGATGGAGCGGGCGGCCTGGGTGAAGGCGTCCACCGACTTGTCGGCCGGCACCCATCCGGCCTCGAAATGGATCTCGGAAACGCGGCGGTAATCGCCCGTGAGAAAGCCGACCAGCATCTCGCCCAGAAAACGCCGGTTGTCCTCGTCCACCCGGCCCATGATGCCGAAATCGACGGCGACGATGGTGCCGTTTTCCTCGACGAACAGGTTTCCGGGGTGCAGGTCGGCATGAAAGAAGCCGTCGCGGAAGACCATGTTGAAGAACGCGTTGGCGGCGTTGGTGATGATCTCCAATGGGTCCAGGCCGAGTGCGATGATGCGGTCGCGCTCGTCGATGGGGATGCCGGTCACGCGTTCCTGGGTCATCACCTTCTGGCCGGTGCGCTGCCAGTCGATGCCGGGCACGCGGAAGGTCTCGTCGTCGGCGAAGTTCTCGCCCATCTCGGCGGCGGCGGCGCCCTCGAACCGCAGATCCATTTCGAGGTTCACGGATTCCTCGAAGGTCGCCACGGTATCGACCGGGCGCAGGCGGCGGAACATCGGCTGGGTGCGTTCGACCACCTCGGCCATCCAGTAGAACAGGTCGATGTCGCGGCGGATCTGCTCCTCGACGCCGGGGCGCAGCACCTTGACGGCGACCGGCGCCCCTTCGATCGTGACGGCGAAGTGGACCTGGGCGATGGAGGCGGCGGCGATGGGCTTTTCATCGAAGCTGGAGTACAGCGACTCCAGCGGCTCGTCGAATTCCGCCTCGATGATCGCCTTGGCCTCGGCGAAGGGGAAGGGCTCCAGGCGGTCCTGAAGGTCGGTCAGGTCGGCGGTGACGTCCTCGCCCAGCAGGTCGGGGCGAGTGGACAGGGCTTGGCCCAGCTTGATGAAGGTCGGGCCAAGCTCGACCAGGGCGCGGGCCAGCCGCTGGCCGGGGCGGCCCTCGACGTTCTTGGGCGTGATGAGGCGCATGGCCGGGGCCAGCGTCTCGGCAATCGCCAGATGCTCGACCGGGAACAGGGCGTCGTGGCGGGCCAGCACGCGAACAATGCGGATGAGCCGGCCGAGATTGCGGACACTGCGCAGGATCATGGAGACGAGAGCCCTAGATACGCCAGGCGGAATGGATGGCGGCAATGCCGCCGGAGAGGTTGCGTACCTTGCCCTGATGCAGGCCGGCGTCCGCCATGCGGTCAATCAGGTCCTGCTGCTTGGGGAAGCGGCGGATGCTTTCGACCAGATACTGATAGGCGTCGCGGTTGCGGGCCACCACCTGACCCAGGCGCGGCAGCACCTGGAAGGAATAGACGTCGTAGACGGCGTCCAGCCCCGGCACCACCACATGGCTGAATTCCAGGCACATGAACCGGCCGCCGGGCTTGAGCACGCGGCGGGCCTCGCGCAGGGCCTGATCAATGTCCGTCACGTTGCGCAGGCCGAAGGCGATGGTGTAGGCGTCGAACGAGTTGTCCTCGAACGGCAGGGCCTCGGCGTCGCCGCGCACCCATTCGATGCCGCCCAGGATGCCCTTGTCCACCGCGCGGTTGCGGCCGACCTTGAGCATTTCCTCGTTGATATCGCACACCGTGACATGCGTTTCGGGATCAGCGCCGCGTTTGCCCGCAGCGTCGAGGAAGCGGAAGGCGATGTCGCCCGTCCCGCCGGCCACGTCGAGCAGCCTCATCCCCGGTCGGGGGGCCAGCCATTCGATGAAGCGGGCTTTCCATACGCGGTGGACGCCGGCGCTCATGAGGTCGTTCATGAGGTCGTAGCGTTCAGCCACGGAGTCGAAGACCTCCCGCACCATGCCTTTTTTGTCGGCGGCGCGGACGGTGCGGAAGCCAAAGTGGGTGGTGTCCCCGCCGGCTTCGGGTTCTGGCGTGTCATGGTCGGTCATGGCGGCACGATAGCCCAAGCCGAAAGCGAACGCTATAACCGTTCAGACGATCTGTTCCCCCGAGGAAAGCAACACGCCCCATGCCTGAACTCCCCGAAGTCGAAACCGTGTGCAAGGGCCTGTCAGGTGTGCTGGAGGGCCGTCGGCTGGTCCATGTGGCGCTCCACCGGCCGGATCTGCGGGTGCCGTTTCCGGCCGGGTTTGCCGACCGCCTGACCGGGCGCATGGTCACGGCTGTGCGGCGGCGGGCCAAGTATTACCAGTGGTTGCTGGACGACGGCTGGGCGGTGGTCGGGCATCTGGGCATGTCGGGCACCTTCGAGGTGTCCCCGCCCGGATCGAATCGGCCGCCGCCGGGCAAGCACGACCATGTGGTGATCGAGACCGATGCTGGGGCCATCGTCACGTTCCGCGACCCGCGCCGCTTCGGGCTGATGACCCTCATCCCCCAGGCCGAGCTGGAAACCCACCCCATGTTGGCCGACATCGGGCCGGAGCCGCTCGACGACGTGTTCGACGGCGCCATGCTGGTTGCCGGGCTGGCCGGGCGGCGGGGGCCGATCAAGCCGGCCCTGCTGGACCAGAAGGTGGTTGCGGGCATCGGCAACATCTACGCCTGCGAGGCGCTGTTCCGGGCCGGGATCAGTCCGCGCCGGGGCTGCGACTCGATCACCGGCAAGCGCGCCGCCCGGCTGGTCGCGGCCCTCAAGGCGGTGCTGTGCGAGGCGATCGCCAGCGGCGGGTCATCGTTGCGCGATCACCGCACGGTCAATGGCGAACTCGGCTACTTCCAGCACAGTTTCGCCGTCTATGGGCGGGAAGGTGACCCCTGTCCCGGCTGCGATTGCCCCGGTGGAACCGTGCAGCGCATCGTACAGGCCGGGCGATCCACATTTTTCTGTGCCAAACGCCAGCGGTGATGGTGTACCGTCCGTGTCTATGCGTGTGGTGTCCTCCATAGCCCTGGCGGGCATACTGGCGTTTTGTGTCGTTCCTCCGGCGGTGGCCGGGGGCGCGCCGGCTCAATTTTTGGCCGGTTTTGACGATCTGCCGCTGATGCCCGCCCTGACGCAGGACGTGGACAGGGTCACCGTGTTCGAAAGCCCCTATGGCCGCATTGCCGAGTCCACCGCGTCCGGCCGGACCACGCGCGCCGCTGTTCTTGCCTTTTACGGTGCCACCCTGCCGCAACTCGGCTGGGTCCGCGCCAGCGATACCCTGTTCCGTCGGGAAGGGGAGGAACTGACCCTGGACATCACCGACTCCGGTGGTGCTGTCACGGTCCGCTTCCTCGTCTCGCCTGACGGCTGATCCTGTCCCCCATAAATCCATAAGGGAGCGTTCTTCCATGCCCTACGAGCATATTCTCGTGGAAACCCGCGGCAACGTTGGCCTCGTCACCCTGCACCGTCCCAAGGCCCTGAATGCCCTGTGCACGCCGCTCATCCGCGAGCTGGGGACGGCGCTGGACGCCTTCGAGGCCGACGACGACATCGGCGCCATCGTGCTCACCGGGTCGGAGAAGGCCTTCGCGGCCGGCGCCGACATCAAGGAAATGTCGGGCAAGTCCTACATGGACGTGTACCTCCAGGATTTCATCACCGACGGCTGGGAACGCGTCACCACCTGCCGCAAGCCGGTGATCGCGGCCGTGGCCGGCTACGCCCTGGGCGGCGGGTGCGAAATGTCGATGATGTGCGACTTCATCATCGCCGCCGACAACGCCCGATTCGGCCAGCCCGAGATTACCATCGGCACCATGCCGGGCGCCGGTGGCACCCAGCGCCTGACCCGCTATGTCGGCAAGTCCAAGGCCATGGAAATGTGCCTGACCGGCCGCCAGATGGATGCCGCCGAAGCCGAACGGTCTGGTCTGGTCAGCCGCGTCGTGCCGTTGAGTGATCTGGTCGAGGACGCCGTCAAGACCGCCCAGCGCATCGCCAGCATGTCGCGCCCGGTGGTCATGATGACCAAGGAATCGGTCAACCGCTCCTATGAAACCACCCTGACCGAGGGCATCCGTTTCGAACGCCGCGTGTTCCACTCCACATTCGCGACCGAGGACCAGAAGGAAGGCATGGCGGCCTTCGTCGAGAAGCGTCAGCCCAACTTCAAGCACCGCTGAGGCGGTCCCGGTCTTCTCCCGTGCCCGCCTTAGCAGTTCGCGCACGGGGGAAGACGCAAGAGTCGGTTGACGGCGGCAAGGTGTTTCCCTATAAGACGCGCTTCGCCACGCGACCTTGATTTCAGTTTTTAACGGAACGAACAAACATGGCTCATCACAAGTCGGCCCAGACGCGCATCCGCCGCAATGCCCGCCGCTTCGCGATCAACCACGCGCGCAAGGGGCGTGTCCGCTCCTTCATCAAGCGGGTCGAGGTGGCGATTTCTGCTGGCGATCAGTCCCTGGCGACGGACGCCTTCAAGGCGGCTCAGCCCGAGATGATGCGCGGCGTCCAGAAGGGCGTGTTCCACAAGAACACCATGTCCCGCAAGGTCTCTCGCCTGAATGCCCGCATCAAGGCGCTGGTCACTCAGGCCGCTGCCTAAGGCACCATCGGAGAGCCGTCCGGCTCCCGAAACTGCCAGCACGTTCCCAGAAGGTCGCTGCCGCATCGGCGGCGGCCTTTGTGCTGCCTATGTTGATATCAAATCTTAAAGTGTACCGTTCCCCATTCGGTCTTGTTGCCATGCCCCGGCATTAAGGTTAAATTCTTTGCTTGCTGCCGCTGGTGTGGTTGCGCCGGAATTGGAGCGCTCTAGGGCTTAATTGTACGGATGGTTCCTGATCGGATATTCCGTTTATTATTCCCGCGATTTGAATCGTTTTATTTGTTTTTGACTAATAATGCGGGGCTGCAAAGTTCCCGACTTCTTGATGCCATCTGCCCGCTTCCGGGCGATCGTCGATCGGGGCGGGCCAGTCTTGTTCCGGTTGGTGGCTGGTTTCGGTTGGGGCCTGTTCCGTTTGATGGCCCGTTCTGTTTGGTGGATCGGGTCGTACCGGCCAGGGCCGGATTATCGACAAAGTGCCTCTGGGCGGGGGCGGCGTCATGCGCCGCCTCGCAAGGGGATGTTTGCGTCCGGGATCCGGTTTTGCCGGGGCTTTGGGACGCCGCGGCCGGGTGGGACTCGGACGCGGACGGAAACTACGGCGACCCCGTTCCCGGGGCGCCAGTCTTGATGCGGTGGCGGGGCGTTGAACGCTCCGGGTCGGCGAGGGTGCGGAGCGTGGGTATGCACAACAGCAGGCGGTCGGACGACCACTCCGTGGCGCAGTGGGAGCGGGTCCAAGGGCGACTCCGCGAAGAGTTCGGCGATGCCGCGTACTCAAGCTGGCTCAAGCCCATGACCCTGGGTGGGGTGGCCGACGGTCATGTCCGTCTGGCGGTGCCCACCCGATTCATGCGCGATTGGGTCCTGACCCACTACGCCGAGCGCATCCGCACCCTGTGGGCCGGTGAAGATCCGGCCGTGCGCGGCGTGGATGTGGTGGTCGACACGGCCAACGGCCGGGCCGCCCGTGCCGAGGCCGCCGAGGTGGCTGCCGAGGTGGCCGATGGAGTCGGTGGGGGCGCAGTCCACATTGGCCCCGAGTCGCACTACACCGGGGCCAGTGCCCCCATGGCGGCCTCCGTTGCTGCGGCCTCGGTCACGGCGGTCACGGATGCCCTGTCGGCGCCGCTCGACCCGCGTTACACCTTTGAGAACTTCGTCACCGGCAAGCCCAACGAATTCGCTTATGCGGCCGCCCAGCGCGTTGCCGAATCCGAGCGCGTGGCGTTCAATCCGCTGTTCCTGTACGGCGGCGTGGGTCTGGGCAAGACCCACCTGATGCACGCCATCGCCGACTCGATCCGCAAGCGCCAGCCAGACCGCAAGGTGGTCTACCTGTCGGCCGAAAAGTTCATGTACAGCTTCGTCCGCGCCCTGCGCTACAAGGACACCATGGCCTTCAAGGAGCAGTTCCGCTCCGTTGACGTCCTGATGATCGACGACGTGCAGTTCATTTCGGGCAAGGACTCGACCCAGGAAGAGTTCTTCCACACCTTCAATGCGCTGGTTGACCAGGGCCGCCAGATCGTCATTTCGGCCGACAAAAGCCCGGCCGACCTCGAAGACATCGGCGACCGTCTGCGCTCGCGGCTGGCGTCGGGTCTGGTGGCCGATATCCATCCGACCACCTACGAACTGCGCCTCAGCATCCTGCAATCCAAGGCCGACCAGATGGGCCAGCAGGTGCCGGAAAAGGTGCTGGAGTTTCTGGCCCACAAGATCGCCACCAACGTCCGTGAACTCGAAGGCGCCCTGACGCGTCTGGTGGCCCACGCGCAACTGGTCGGCCGCGACCTGTCGCTGGAAACCGCCCAGGACGTGCTGCGCGACGTGCTGCGCGCCCACGACCGCCGCGTCACCATCGAGGAAATCCAGAAGAAGGTGGCCGAGCATTTCCAGATCCGCGTCTCGGACATGCACTCGGCCCGCCGGTCGCGTTCCGTGGCCCGCCCGCGTCAGGTGGCCATGTACCTGTCCAAGCAGTTGACCTCGCGGTCGCTGCCCGAAATCGGTCGCAAGTTTGGCGGCCGCGACCACACCACGGTCATGCACGCGGTCAAGAAGATCGAGGAGCTGATGGGCGAAGATCCGGCCTTCGGCGAGGACGTCGAACTGCTGCGCCGTATGCTCGAAAGCTGAGAAAGACCTTATGAACGACAACGATTCCCAGCGCGGCGACCCCCTCGTCGCCTTCATCCTGGCCATGATCCATGACGGCTCGGCCGTGCTGCCGCAAGAGGTCGCCAAGGCCTACTTCGCCCAGCGCCGCAAGCCCAAGGAACCCGATGACGGCTGGCGCCGCTACATGGTCCCGGTCAAGCAGCAGATGGGCCACATGGCCCGCCAGGGCTTGATCGAGATCGTCCGCAAGCGCGGCGAAGTGGTCGATCCGTCCGACTTCCGTGGCGTCGTGCGCATGCGCCTGCCGGGCGGCATCGCGGCTGAACCCGACGACGACGACGACTTCGACGACGAGGAATAGGCCCTAAGGTCTGGTTGGGCCCGGCGGCATGGTCCGCTTGCACGGACGTGCTCCCGCCATTGACTTCTGACCCGCCAACCTTCGGCCTGCCTGCCCCGTTTGGAGCAGGCAGGCCGAAGGTTTTGCCGTGGCCAAGGATGACGTCATCGACACCCTGCGTCTGCTAGCTCCGCATGTAGTATGCAATAGCATCAATTCTATTATTTACATCAATAAGAATATCATCGAGCCCAGATGTCAGCATGCTGGCAGCGACGGTTTTTCCAACCATTCTTTTGTATGCTTGGCGTGGGAGCGCTTTTGATTTTTTGCATTGAATTCCATATGATCTATCGAGGCTTTTTACTTCCATGTATTGTTTTTTGACAAAGGCCACGGCTTTGTTCGTATCCGTCTTGGCCTTTCCGAGCTTCTTTATGTAAGGCTTCCACGCCTTTTCGTTGCGGGCGCTTACCTTTTTCTTGATCATTTTCTCCATTTCAGGAATTATTTTTTCGTATACGCGCAGGACAGGTGTTACGCCTGTTTTTTTCTTTTTCACGTGAACGATTAACGAGAGTTCGTATTCCAGGTCCTCAATTTCCTCAAGGTCTGGGCTTCCTTTCTTCTGAAATTTCTGAAGCTGATTTTTTACGGTCAGAAGTTCTTTTTTCGCCACTTTGTTCGACTCTGCAAACGTGGCCTTGAGCTTCGTCCAGTCCTTGACGTATCCCATCTGCTGGCTCCCTAAGTGCCATCCCCATTAAGTGCATGTCCCCGCACCACCACGCGGCGTAATTAGACCATGCAGGGGATTACATCGCACCCACCACAGCGCAGGCTTGTCTCAGCAGAATACTTTTTCAGCCCAAAGAGCCGCCGGCCCGACAGGCTTTCGCCCCCCGCAGACCATGGTCCTTTGGAACGCATTCATATTAGCTGCGCTTTATATTATGGTGTCGGCATATGAACGCGGGAGTTCCGAATGGACGTGGCCCGGTTGGACTTGGCGTGGCTGATTGACTGGCTGGGCGACGGCGGTGCCGGCGCCCTTGGCGGCGTGGTGCTGGGGATGCTGTTCGGGGCTTCCGCCCAGCGCAGCGGGTTTTGCCTGCGGGCCGCCGTGGTCGAGGTGGCGCGCGGCTCCCTCGGGCCAAAGATGGCGATCTGGCTGCTGGCCTTTTCCGCCGCCGTGGCGCTGACCCAGGGCCTGATCGCCGCCGACCTCCTGGACGTGTCCGAGGCCCGTCAGCTTGCCACCACCGGCAGCCTGTCCGGCGCCATCCTGGGCGGGCTGTTGTTCGGGGCTGGCATGGTGCTGGCGCGCGGCTGTTCAAGCCGGATGTTGGTGTTGTCGGCCACTGGCAACCTGCGCACCCTGCTGTCGGGCCTGATTTTCGCCGTGGTGGCCCAGGCGTCGCTGCGCGGTCATCTCGCACCCCTGCGTGACAGTCTGGCCGGGATGTGGACGGTATCGGCCCGTGACACCCTGGACGGCTTGGCGCTGGTCGGCCTTGGCCGCCATTCCGGCGTGGTGCTGGGCGGGCTGTTCATGGTCGGGGCGGTGGTGGTCGCGGCGCGCAATCGGCTGGCCCTGAGGGCATGGGTCGGCGCGTTGGGCGTCGGTGCCACGGTGGCGGCCGGCTGGGCCTTCACCCATGCCCTGTCGGCCCAGACTTTCACGGTCACGCGGGTCGAGAGTATGACGTTCACCGGGCCGTCCGCCAACACCCTGATGCTGGTCCTCAGCCCGCCGGGCACGCCGCTGGACTTTGCCATCGGGCTGGTGCCGGGGGTGTTCCTGGGCTCGTTCCTGTCGGCGGCAGCGGCCGGTGAACTCAAGCTTCAGGGCTTCGAGGGGGGCCACAGCATGCGCCGCTACATCATCGGCGCCGCCCTTATGGGGTTCGGCGGGATGCTGGCCGGGGGCTGCGCGGTCGGGGCCGGGGTGACTGGCGGCGCGGTGTTCGCCCTGACCGCGTGGACTGCGCTGCCCGCCATGTGGGTGGGGGCGGCGCTGACCGATCTGGTGGTTGATCGGGGTTGGCCGCTGGGTGTGCAGGGTGAAACGCCCGGAACTGTTGCTCCCGCGCCATAGTTTGTATGAAGGACTTGCGTCGCAAACGCGTTGCCGGTCAGCCTGCACAGGGGTGGGCATGACTTGGGGAGGCCGAAATGCGACAGCTTTGGGTGTTGATAGTGGTGGGCGCGCTGAGTTTCGGCTTCGTGCCACAGGCGTGGGCGGAACCCGTTCTGGTCACCGTGACCGGTGCGGTGGGCAAGCCCAATCGCGGAGCGCGGGATGACTTCGCCGACGCCCTGTTCGTCGTTCACGGCATCGCCTTTGAGGCGGCCCGCGCCTTCACCCGCGTCGATCTGGCAGCCCTGGGACAGCGCGAAACGACCGTGGTCTATGACGTGTGGCCGCGTCCGGCGTCGGTGCGGGGGCCGCGTCTGGCCGACGTTCTGGCCGCTGCCGGGGCGCCGCGCGACGGGACGGTAACCGTGCAGGCGCTCGACGGATACTCGTTCACCCTGCCGATGGAAATGGTCGAATCCACGCCGGACATGATCCTCGGCATCGAGGCCGACGGTAAATCGCTGTCCATCGGTGGACGCGGCCCGGCATGGCTGGTCTTCCCGCCCGGCCTGGTGCCGGGCCAGGAGGAGGACCATGGCTTGGTGTGGGCGGTGTTCCACCTCCGGGTATCTCCCCCTGAGGAGAAGTGAAGGAAATTTACCACAGAGGACACAGAGGACACAGAGAGTAAGGAGAGAGACGGCGCCGCAGGCAGACAATAACGGATATTGCACTGCGCTGCGCGCTTTCAAAAACCCTTTCTCTTCTCCTTCACTTCTCTGTGCTCTCTGTGTCCTCTGTGGTTCAACCCCTTCACTTTCTCCGCTGAACTACAACCCGATGTGGGTCTGCAACACCCCTGGATCGGCCTTCAACTCGGCGCTGGGGCCGTCGTAGACGACGCGGCCCTTGACCATGATGACGCTGCGGTCGGTCAGGTCGAGGAGGACCTTGACGTTCTTGTCCACGATCACGGTGGCGATGCCGGTCGCCTTGATGGCGCGGATGACGTTCCAGATGTCGCGCCGGATGAGCGGGGCCAGCCCCTCGGTCGCCTCGTCGAGGACCAGGACGTCGGGGTTGGTCAGTAGGGCGCGGCCGATGGACAGCATCTGCTGCTCGCCGCCCGACAGGTTGGTGCCCTGGTTGTCCAGGCGTTCGGCCAGACGGGGGAAATAGTCCAGCACCCGTTCGGCGGTCCATTCGCGGCGGCCATCCGGGCCGGGGCGTTCGGCCATGATGAGGTGTTCGCGCACGCTCAGCCCGGCGAAGATGCCGCGTCCCTCGGGCACATAGGCGATGCCCTGGCGGGCGATGGCCGAGGGGTCGGCCCTGGTCATGTCGCGGCCACGCACCGTCACCGTGCCGCGCCTGGCCCGCGTCAGGCCCAGCAGGCTGCGCAGGGTGGTCGTCTTGCCCATGCCGTTGCGGCCCATCAGGCACACGGTTTCCCCGCGTCCGACGCGGAAATCCACGCCGTGCAGGATGTGGCTGGCGCCGTAGTAGGTGTGCAGGCCTACAGCATCAATAAGGGCTTCCATGTTCAATAGTCCTCGTCCCCGTCGCCGAGATAGGCGTCCTGCACGGCCTTGCTTTCGCGCACCTGCTCGACCGGGCCGCTTTCCAGCACCCGCCCGTTGACCATCACGGTCAGGGTGTGGGCGATGGAGAACACGGCATCCATGTCGTGCTCGACCAGCAGCACCGGATAGGTCTTGCGCAGTTCCAGCAGCAGGTCGACCACCTTTTCCGATTCCTCCGGCCCCATGCCGGCCATCGGCTCGTCGAGCGCCAGGAACCGCGGCTTGGTGGCCAGCACCATGGCCAGTTCAAGCTGGCGTTGCTCGCCGTGGCTCATGGCGGCGGCCGGGGTGTGGGCACGGTCGGTCAGGCCGACCAGTTCGAGGGCCTCCTCGACCCGCTCGCGCACGGCCTTGTGGGTGTGGGCCGGGCGCAGGAACCGCATGGCGTGGGGCAGGGCGGTCTGCCCGGTCAGCCACACGTTTTCCCACACGGTCAGGGGCGCGAATACGTTGGTTTTCTGATAGCTGCGGCCGATGCCCAGGCGAGCCACCTTGTGGGCCGGCAGCCCGGCGATGTCGCGCCCGCCGAACAGGATGCGCCCGGCCGAGGGCTTGAGGTGGCCGGTCAGCAGGTTGACCAAAGTGGACTTGCCCGCCCCGTTGGGGCCGATCACCGCATGGGCCTCGCCAGCGTTGACGATCAGGTCCACGCGGGCGACGGCGGTCAGGCCGCCAAAGCTTTTGGTCAGGCCCTCGACGCGCATGACGGGTTCGGCGGCCGGGGGAGTGGCTTTGCTGGCGTGTTGCATCCGCCGGATATCAGCTTTCGCCACGGTCTTCATGTCCAGTCCTCGCACGGTTCGCTCGCGGTGACGTCAGGCGCTCCAGCAGTCCGGCGATGCCCTTGGGCAGGGTCAGCACCATCACGATGATCAGGCCGCCCAGGACCAGCAGCCAATGCTCGGTCCGGGCCTCGATGACGGCGTGCAGGATCTCCAGGGCGAAGGCGCCCAGGATGGCGCCGTGCAGGGTGCCCAGGCCCCCCAGGATGACCATGACCAGCACGGTGCCCGAGTGGTGCCACGACATCATCGACGGGTTCACGAATCCGAACTGGGCGGCCGACAGGTATCCTGCAAGCCCGGCCAGCATGGCGCCGATGACAAAGGCCACCAGCTTGTAGGCGTCCGGGTTGTAGCCGACCCCGCGTACGCGCTGCGGATTGATGCCGATGCCGCGCAGCACCTTGCCGAAGGGCGAGGCCAGCAGCACGCGCAGGAACACATAGGTTCCCATCATGGCGGCGAACACGACGTAGAAGAACGTCACCGCGTCACCCAGATCGACCAGTTTGAGCCCGAACACCTCGACCGCCGGGCGGACGTAGATGTAGGTGCCGTCCGACCCGCCGGCAAAGTCGGCGTCGTTGAACACGTAGTAGAACATCTGCCCGAAGGCCAAGGTGATCATGATGAAGTAGATGCCCCCGGTGCGGATGCTCAACGCCCCGATGACCAGGGCGGCGAGGCCGACCGCGCCCAGGGTCATGGGGAGGGTGGTCCACAGATTGGCGGCCTCGTACTCCGGGCCGAACAAAGCCAAAGCGTACCCGCCCAGACCAAAGAACGCGGCGTGCCCCAGGCTGACCATGCCGCCGATGCCGACCAGCAGGTCGAGGCTCATGGCCAGCATGGCGAGGATCATGATGGCGGTCAGCTTTTGCAGGAAATAGTCGTGCTGGCCGGGGAACAGCGCCTCGCCGTATAGCGGATAGAACGCCAGCACGGCGGCCAGGGCCAGCAACAGCAGGGCGAACCGGCTGGGCGCCTGCCACGCGGTGGAGGCGGTAAGGGGGGCGGCGGGTGTCATGTCTCTCGGCATCTCCCTTACGCCCGCGCGAACAGGCCGTTGGGCTTCCACAGCAGGACGGCGGCCATCAGGGCATAGACCATCACGCTCGACATCTCGGGCAGCAGCACGCGGCCGAAGGTGTCGGTCAGGCCGATCGCCAGAGCACCCAGGAACGCGCCCTTGACCGATCCGATGCCGCCGATCACCACCACCACGAAGCTGATGATGATGACGTTGTCGCCCATGCCCGGATAGACCGACGACAAGGGCGCCGCGATCATCCCGGCAAAGGCCGCCAACGCGGTTCCGGCCGCGAACACCAGGGCGTTGAGGCGGCGGATGTCGATGCCGAGACTCGCCGTCATCTCGCGGTTGGCGGCCCCGGCGCGGATCCACATACCCAGGCGGGTGCGCTGGATGATCCAGTACATGGCAAAGGCCAGGGCCAGACAGACGCCGGCCAGAACGAGGCGATAGACCGGATAGGACAGTGTGTCGGTCAGGGGGATCGACGCCGCCACCATCGACGGCACGGCCACGCCATGCACGTCGGACCCGAACATCATGCGTTGCACCTCGTTCAGCACCAGGATCAGGCCGTAGGTCAGCAGCACTTGGTCGAGGTGGTCGCGGTTGTACAGGTGGATGACCAGGAACCGCTCGATCACCCAACCCAACGCGGCGGCGCACACGATGCCGGCCAGGATGGCGACCACGAAGCTGTCGAACACGCCGGTCAGCGACCACACCAGATAGGCCCCAACCATATAGAACGCGCCGTGCGCCAGATTGATGACGTGCATGATGCCAAAGATCAGCGTCAGCCCGCTGGCGATCAGGAACAGCAGCAGGCCGTACTGGACCCCGTTAAGGGCCTGGATCAGGAAGAAGGTGAAATCCATGGGCCTTTTCCGGCAGAAGGCTGAAAGAAAGGGCCCCGGCCCAGGGTGGCCGGGGCGCCTGCCTCGGAGGCCTTAGTTGCCGGCCATCTTGCAGCCGGTGGCGGGATCATTCAATGCCTTGGCGGCGATGCCGACCACCACGTTCTGGCCGTCGCGGACCTCGCGCAGGTAGATGTCCTGCACCGGGTTGTGGGCGGCCGAGATGGTGAAGTCGCCGCGCGGGCTGTCGATGGTGGCGCCTTCCATGGCCTTTATCAGGTCGTCCTTGCGCGTCAGGTCGCCGCCCACGGCGTCCAGGCCGGCGCGGAACAACTGGGCGGTGTCATAGCCCTGAACGGCGTAGATGTCGGCCTCCTTACCGAACTTCGCCTTGTAGGCCGCGCGGAAGGCCTTGTCCTTGGGGTCGTCCAGGCCATCGGCGTAGTGCAGGGTGGTCAGGATGCCTTCGGCGTCGGCGCCCTGGGCCTGCAAGGTACCATCGGTCAAAAAGCCCGAACCGAGCAGCGGAACGGAGTCCTTGAGACCGGCCGCCGCGTAATCCTTGACGAACTTCACGGCTCCGCCCCCGGCAAAGAACACGAACACGGCGTCGGGCTTGAGGGAGGCGATCTCGGTCAGGTTGGCCTGGAACTCGACGTTGGGGAACGGCACATAGATTTCCTGCACGATCTTGCCGCCGCGCTTGGTGAAGCCCTCCTTGAACCCGGCCACGGCCTCTTCGCCGGCGCCATACTTCCAGGTCATGGTGACGACGTTGCGATACCCCTTGTCATAGGCCACGTCGCCCATGGGATAGGCCGGCTGCCAGTTGGTGAAGGACGTGCGGAAGACGTTCTCCGAACACAGTTGCCCGGTCGCCGGACCGGCCCCGGCGTTGGGGATGATCATCAGGGTGCCGCTGTCCTTGACCGCCCGTACCATGCCCATGGCCACGCCGGAATGGACCGTGCCGACCAGCAGATCGACGTTCTCGCCCTTGATCATCTTGTTGGCGTTCTGCACGGCCTTGCCGGGATCCGACTCATCGTCCAGCTTCACGGTGGCGATGTCGCGCCCGCCAAGCTTGCCGCCGGACTCCTCGACGGCCAGGTTGAAGCCGTTGGTGATGGCCTCGCCCAGCGCCGCGTAGGTGCCGGAATAGGGCAGCATCAGCCCGACCTTGACGGGGTCGGCGGCGGTCGCGGGGCTCATCAGGCCCAGCCCGACGCCAAAGGCCATAGCGGCCTTGATCGCCGCGTGGCGGCTGAACGAAGTCTTGAACGTGGTCATGGATGCTCCTCCCAGTGCATTATCAGGTCCGTGTTCGGCTTTTATCTTTTGCACTATAGTGCATGTTGGTCGAGCATACGCCACTCGGCACTCCCCTTACAACACGCTAAAACCCCCTCAATTCTTAGGGTATAAGGCACTATATTGCATGTCGTGGTGCCCTAAAGCGCACAATGGGAAACCCGCACGGGGCTCGTTCGTTCAATCCGTCCATCCGGGGGCCTCGCGCTGTCACGTTCCTGTCGCGCCGCGCCGGGGGGTGTGTTAGACCTTGGTTCTCCTTTGACTACTGCCACGGATCCCATGAACTTTCTGGATTTCGAAAAGCCGATCGCCGAGCTTGAAGGCAAGATCGAAGACCTCCGCCACATGGGCGACGGCGATGGCCTGAACATCGCCGAGGAGGTTGCGCGCCTTCAGACCAAGGTCGAGAAGCGCCTGCGCGAGATCTACTCCAAGCTCACCCCCTGGCAGAAGACCCAGGTGGCGCGCCATCCTGATCGCCCGCACTGCCTGGGCTACGTCGCGGCGCTGGTGGAGGATTTCCAGCCGCTGGCCGGCGACCGTGGCTTTGCCGAGGACGCCGCCGTCATCGGCGGCATCGGGCGGTTCCGGGGCCGCTCGGTCATGGTGATCGGCCAGGAAAAGGGCCACGACACCGAAAGCCGGGTGAAGCACAACTTCGGCATGGCCAAGCCCGAGGGCTACCGCAAGGCCCGCCGGCTGATGGAAATGGCCGACCGCTTCGGCCTGCCCATCGTCACGCTGGTTGACACGGCCGGCGCCTATCCCGGTGTCGGGGCCGAGGAACGCGGTCAGGCCGAGGCCATCGCGCGGTCCATCGAAACCTGCCTGAACGTCCGGGTGCCGCTGGTTTCCGTGATTATCGGCGAAGGCGGATCGGGCGGCGCCATCGCGCTGGCCACCGGCAACGTCGTGATGATGCTGGAACACAGCGTGTATTCCGTGATCTCGCCGGAAGGCTGCGCCTCCATCCTGTGGCGCTCGGGCGAGCAGGCCCAGGCGGCGGCCGAGGCCCTCAAGCTGACCGCCCAGGACCTCAAGCGTCTCGCGGTCATCGACGAAATCATCGCCGAACCCCTGGGCGGCGCCCACCGCGCTCCCGACGTCGCCATGAAGGACGTTGCCGACGCCATCGACCGCCACTTGCACGACTTGGTCCGCCTGGACCCCGGCGTGCTGCGCGCCCGGCGCCGCGACAAGTTCCTGGCCATGGGGCGGCAGGGCATCGAGTAGGGGCTCGCGTTCCTCTGCTTACGTTCCGGCCAGCACCTGACGCAGGGCGTCCTCCAGTTGGTTCGGCAGGATTGGCTTGATGAGCAGGGCGCTGGCGTGGTCCTGGGAAATGCGCTCGCGCATCTCCGGCTCGTTGGACCCCGTGATGAAAATGATCAGTGGCGCGCCCTCGCCGTGCATGGTGAGGGCGGCATCGACGCCGTCACCGCGCCCGCGCAAGCGAACATCCATCAGAACCACTTTCGGCCGTTCGCGGCGCGCGATCTCCACGGCCAGCGTGGCGTTGTCCGCCACGCCGCAGACGACATAGCCGAGATCCTCGACCGTCAGTTTCAGGGACTGCGCGATCAGCGCGTCATCCTCGACGATCAGGATGGTGCAATCATCAGGCATCGAGCATTTCCTTTTCCAACGGTATCGACAGTTCGCACCGGGTGCCGTGGTCGGAACGCACCGTCATTGTGGCGCGAAGCTGTTGAGCCAGGGCCTCGATGATGCGGCTGCCAACGGAGCCTGTCGTTGCCACGCCCGCATCATAGCCCACGCCATTATCGGTTACGCTGACTATCATGTGTAGATCCTCGCGCCGGGCCTGCACGAGGATCGTCCCCCGCTGGCCGTTTGGGAAGGCGTGGCGGAAGGCGTTGGCGATCAGTTCATTGATCAGCAACCCAAGTGGAATGACGCTGCCGAGGTCCACGGTCATTGGCTCGGCCTCGACGCGCAACTCAATACCGCGCGCGGTGGCCCCAACGGAACAGGCGATCGCCGCGCACAGGTCCTTCAGGAATGATTGCAGGCTGAAGGACTCCAGGTCGGCCGCCTGAATGAGTTGCTGGTGGACCATGCCCAGGGCGTTGATGCGAAGCCGCATATCGGCCAGGGCGCGGCGGGCCTCTTCGGTCGCCATGCCACGGATTTGTAGGGCGATCAGGGCATCGACCTGTTGCAGGTTGTTTTTCACCCGGTGATAGACCTCGCGCAGCAGCAGGTTGCGCTCCACGACCGTCCGTTCGAGGCTGATGTTGGCGGCGGTGAGGCTTGCCGTGCGCTCCCGGACGCGGTCTTCCAGGGTGGTGCGGGCCTCGCGCAGTTGGACCTCCATGGCGCGCTGGCGGCGCAAGGCCCGCAGGCCGATCACGGCCAGCAACATGCCCGCTGCGGTCACGGCGGCGCCGGCCAGCCCGCTCTGTATGGCGCGGGCACGCCAGCCAGCCATGGCGGCCGTGGTGGTGCGGCTGGCCAGAACGACCAGCGGGTATCCGGGAACCAGCCGCCGTGCCACGATCCTCTTGTTCCCATCGACAGGCGACAGGGTGACCGTGACGACAACGGGTGTATGGGGGCCAAGACCTTCCTCCGGCGGCGGTGCGCGCGTGCCGATGATGTTGTCAGGCAGGGGTTCGCGGACCAGAAGGGCGCCGTCGCGGCGCAGGATGGCAATCGACCCGCCGCTGCCCAATCCCAGACCCTGGTAGAACGACTGGAAATAATCGGTGTGGATGGATGCCACGACAATCCCCCGGAACGTCCCGTCCGGCCCACGCAGTACTCGTGAAATGCTGAAAAATCTCCGCCCCGTGTGGCGGTCGTTCATGAGTTCGCCGATAAACGGGCCGTTGCCTGTCTGGCTGGCGGCATGGGCGTGGAAATAGTCGCGGTCGGCAAAGGTGCCGCCGACCGACTCGCGCTGGAGGGACGAGGCGACCACGGTGCCGGTGGCATCCATCACCCTCAGCGAGCCAAGCTGGGGCAGTCCCTCTCCCAGCTCCTGAAGGTCGCGGTACAGGGCCTTTGAGCCGTGCAGAGCCTGGAGATCCCGCTCCCCGAGATGGTCGATGAGGCGCTGCAGGACGAGATCGCTGTTCTCGATGGTACGGTGCGCGTGTTCTCGCAACAGGCCGGTCAGACGGCTGAGTTCCGCCTGTGTGTCGCGGATGGTGCGCGCATTGTCGGCGGCGATGAAAGCCACCCAGCCACCGACCGCCGCCGTAATCAACAGGCCCGCCAGTATCAGAAGAACGGCCGTAGGGGCTTTGCTGGGCGGTGCAAGGCGCGCACCGACGTTTTCCGACGGTTCGATGGGCGTCATGGGAGACTCCGGGGGGCACGCGTTAAACACCAACGCCCGCCAGCAGGGGGAGGATGCTCCCACCTGCCTATCCCGGCCCCCCCCTTGGGGGGCTTGGCCTTATGCGCCCGGTTGGGTCAACGGATTGATCTGGATTTCAACCCGACGGTTGCGGGCGCGGCCCTGTTCGGTCGCGTTGGTGGCGATGGGCTGGGTGGCGCCCCGGCCGTCGGTCAGGATGCGGTCGCCGCGCACGCCCTGGCTGATGAGGAACGTCGCCACCGATTGGGCGCGGCGCTGGGACAGGCGTACGTTGTACTCGGGCTGGCCGACGCTGTCGGTGTGGCCGATCACGTCGATGGTGGTGCTCGGGTTGTTGACCAAGACCCCGGCCACCTGACGCAGGGCGTCGCGGCCTTCGGGGCGCAGGTCGGACGAATCGAAGTCGAACGACACCTGCTGCGGCACGTCGATGATGAGGGTGTCACCGCTGCGGCGAACCTCGACCTCGCTGCCGGCAAGCTGGTCGCGCAACTGGCGTTCCTGGTTGTCCATGTAGGCGCCGATGGCGCCACCGGCCAGGGCGCCCGCGCCGGCCCCGACCAGAGCGCGCTGACGGCGGTCGTTGGCGTCGTCACCGCCGCTCAGGACGCCGATGGCCGCCCCGCCAAGCGCGCCGATCATGGCGCCGGTGCCGAGGCGGTTGACGTCCTGCCGGCCGGTCTGCGGGTCGGTCTGCGTACAGGCGCCAAGGGTCAGGCCGCCGACGGCGAGCAGGGCGATGAAACTGTTGGACGGGCGCATATGATGGACTCCGGTGGGGAAACTTGGGGTGCGTGGGTGAATTCAGGTGGAACGTCCCACGGCATACTGAGGTTCCTATGCGGCAGTTTTAGGGCGGGGGGTTCGCTTCCCAGTGGCCTTCCCAGTGGCGTTTGGGATGGCAGCGGGGCACACTGGCGCCATGAAAAACGATCTGACCACCATCTTTCCAGCCCTTGCGGCCCTCGAACCGGCCGCGCGGCGGGTCCTTGACGAGGGGGTGCGGCCGGTTACCGTGCCGCCGGGCACCACTGTCTTTGCCGATGGCAGCGCCTGCGAGGCGTTCCTGTTGGTGCTTGATGGCAGCGTGCGGGTCCAGAAAGTGGCCGAGAACGGGCGCGAGATCGTGCTGTACCGCGTGGAGCCCGGCCAGACCTGTGTGCTGACCACCACCTGCCTGCTCAGCCAGGGCATCTATGGGGCCGAGGGGGTGACGGAAACGCCGGTGCGTGGCCTCGCCCTCGCCCCGCGCGCCTTTCAATCGCTGATGGCGACATCGGACGTGTTCCGTCGATTTGTCTTCGGGGCCTATGCGACACGGGTGTCGGACCTGTTGATGCTGATCGAGGAAGTGGCGTTCGGCCGCATCGACCAGCGCCTCGCCGCACTGCTGCTGGAAAAGGCGGGGGCGGGTGACGCGGTTGCCGCCACCCACCAGGATTTGGCCGTGGAACTGGGCTCGGCCCGCGAGGTGATCTCCCGCCAGCTCAAGGATTTCGAGCGCCGGGGGCTGGTCGTGCTGGGCCGGGGGCGGGTGTCGCTGACCGCGCGCGGAGGGCTGGAAAAGCTGGCGCGGCCTTTGGTGATCTAGTTCCCAGCCTTTGGTGACCTAGTCACAGACGGAGGGGCGCGGAGGGTCCAGGATAGGGGCCTGAACCGAATTCCTCTGAAAGGGACAAAGCCATGTTTTCCCAGAATGTCGGCGGTATTGACCGTATCCTGCGCATTGTTGTCGGTCTGGCCCTGGTCGCGCTGGCGGCCACCGGGACGGTCGGCCTGTGGGGCTACATCGGCGTTGTGCCGCTGGTCACCGGGCTGGTCGGATGGTGCCCGGTGTACCTTCCCTTCGGCCTCAAGACCTGCCGCGCGAAGTAGGCCGGTTATACGACCGCAAACAAAATATGCTACAATACATGCTCTTAAACGTGCCGGGGCGAATGCAGCCCCGGCACGTTCTTTATAGGTTGTCGGTTATCGTCTTCATCGTCCCTTGCTGTCGGAACTCCCTTGAATGTCCTGTATTTGAGGCGCTTTGAGCGGTATAACGGGAGCCCCCCTTTCCGGCCTGCGGGGGGATGTTCCTGTTGCGGCCCCGATGAAGGATGTGAGCGCGGATGCAGCCGTTGCCGTTCGATGCTGATTTTGATCCGGGTGCCAGCGAATTTCGGCTCGATCGCTGCTATGACTTTGCAGTGGCGGCGGCCCAGGCGCCTTCGAACGACGCTTTGAGCGCGGTGGTGGACGCGTTCGTCCGCACCCTTGGAACGCCGCAGTACGCCTTTATGGCAGCTAATATCGCCGGCCATCAGATGCGCGATCCGGTGATCCTGACAAACTATCCGCTGGCTTGGCGCACGGCCTATATCGCCGGAAACTACACCGTGCGCGACCCCGTCGTGCGCGGGATGCAGAACCGCCAGGTTCCCCTGGTCTGGGGCACCCAGGCCGAGCGCGACCAGCTGCCGCCTGAAGGCCGGCGTCACTACGAGGAAGCGGCCGAATACGGCCTGCGCATCGGCGTGATCGTGCCGATGTATTTCACCGGCCAGGAATTCGCCACCTTCGCCGTCGCCACCGACGAAGACGAGGCCTCCTTCCTGCCACGCGCTTTCGCCTGCGCCGCAGCCTTGCAAATTGTCGGTCCGCACCTGCACGCGGCGGTGCGCCGCCTGCACGGCTCCCCCCAGGTTGATAGCGAACCGCTGACCCGGCGCGAGGCCGAATGCCTGGGATGGGCCGCCCAGGGAAAGAACATGGCCGACATCGGTGTCATCCTGGGCGTGTCGCGCAACACCGTGATCTTCCACATCGGCAACGCCAAACGGAAGCTGGGCGTGGACACCCTCCAGGGGGGAGTCGCCCGCGCCATGAGCCTGGGCTATGTCTGCATCGACGACCAGCATAAGGGCGGGAAGTAACACCAGCGGTCCTATGGATTGACCGCCAGAGTCCGCTGACGCGGGCGGGCTATCGCCCGACCCCATCTGGAGCGATGCTCCAGACCTCCTTGTTTTTTTGAAGAAATAAAAGGGGTTCGGGGTCCATCCCGAGCGGGCGTGGGCGGCAGACCACCTTCTCCCCAGGCGCGCACCAGTTGGCGGCCGCCGTCAGAACCCCATGAGCGCGTCGATGGCGTCCTGGTCCATGGCACGGTCGCTGCCGTGGATGATGGCGCTGGCGACGTCCATCAGGCGCTGGAGGGCGTGGGAGGCGGCCTGGGCACGCAGTTGCACCTGTTCGGGGTCGTCCAGGCTCAGGGCGTCCTCGATACGGTCGATGGACTGGGCCACCAGATCGTTCATGTGGGCGACGGTTTCCTCGAACGGCTGGCGGAAGCGGTCGGGGACATGGTCATAGGCCTCGACGGCCAGGTCCTTGTCGCGGAAGGTGCTGTCGCGGAAGTGATCCTGGTAGGACTTGGGCGCCCATTCCTTGCAGTCGTCGAGGATGTCGGGCATGTCGGCCACCATCCCCAGCAACATGACAATCTCGTTGAAGTGGTTCAGGTAGTCGGTCGCCAGCAGGGTCTGCTGGTTGATGTTGGCGCCGGCCACACGGTCCTGCCACGCGGCCAGATCATCGGCCGCTTGGTCGTCCCCCGCCGCGCGTGCGACTGCCACTGTGCTATCGCTCATGGTCCCCTGAAGTCGTCCGGGTAGCCTGTTGGTCTACGATCACCAAGAGTATCGGCCTCGGCCGCCGCCTTGTCCATCCTGCCGAAGCGCATAGGTTCTCCGGGGCGGATCGGAAAAGCCCTCCCGCCGGAGCGGAAGGGCTTTGGTTCAGACCGGTCCTGACGGACTCAGACGCTGTCGTGCAAGGCCAGGACGCCGGGCAGGGTCTTGCCCTCCAGCCATTCCAGGAAGGCACCGCCCGCCGTGGACACATACGAGAAATCATCCACCACACCGGCGTTGGCCAGCGCGCCCACGGTGTCGCCACCCCCGGCCACGGTCAGCAGGCGGCCTTCCTTGGTCAGGGCCGCGGCGGTCTGGGCGACGGCGTTGGTGGCGCTGTCGAACGGCTTGATCTCGAACGCGCCGAGCGGGCCGTTCCACACCAAGGTCTTGCAGGTGGCCAGGCGGTCCTGGATGAGCTTCACGCCTTCGGGGCCGGCATCAAGGATCATCTTGTCGGCCGGAACGGCGTTGACCGAGACCACTTCGTTGGCGGCGTTCTCGGCGAACTCGCCGGCCACCACGGCGTCCTGCGGCAGGATGATCTCGCAGCCGGCGGCCTTGGCCTTTTCGATGATCTCCAGGGCGGTGTCGGACATATCCTTTTCACACAGCGACTTGCCGACGTTCTTGCCCTGGGCGTAGAGGAAGGTGTTGGCCATGCCGCCGCCGATGACCAGCACATCGACGCGGGCCACCAGATTGCCGAGCAGGTCCAGCTTGGTCGAGACCTTGGCCCCACCGACGATGGCGGCGACCGGCTTTTCCGGCTTTTCCAGGGCCTTGCCCAGGGCTTCCAGCTCGGCCTGCATCAGGCGGCCGGCGGCGGACGGCAGCAGCTTGGCGACCGCTTCGGTCGAGGCGTGGGCGCGGTGGGCGGTCGAAAAGGCGTCGTTGACGTAGATGTCGCCAAGCGCGGCCAGTTCCCGCGCGAATTCGGGGTCGTTCTTTTCCTCCTCCTTGTGGTAGCGGAGGTTTTCCAGCATGGCGACTTCGCCCGAGGCGAGGCCGTTCACGATGGTCTTGGCCGCCGGGCCGATGCAATCATCGGCAAAGGCGACGGTCACGCCCAAGGTCTTGCCGAGCGCCTCGGCGACCGGGGCGAGGGACATTTCGGGGACGCGTTCGCCCTTGGGACGGCCGAAGTGGGTCATCACGACCACCTTGGCGCCCTTCTTCATCAGTTCCGCGATGGTTTCCGCGGATCGTTCGATGCGCGTGGCGTCGGTGATCTTGCCGTCCTTCATGGGGACGTTCAGGTCGGACCGCACCAGCACCCGCTTGCCGTTGACGTCGATGTCGTCCAGCGTCTTGAACTGAGCCATGTTCCCTCTCCGTAATGTTGGCTCGCGGGCCGCCCCGTCGGCCAAGGCCGACGGGGCGGGCGCAGAGTGTTTGGTTTTTTTAGATGAACTTCGCCATGGCGACCGAGGTGTCGAGCATCCGGTTGGAGAAGCCCCACTCGTTGTCGTACCAGGACATGACGCGGACGAAGTTGCCGGCCATCACCTTGGTGCCGGTGGCATCAAAGCTGGAGCTGGCCATGTTGTGGTTGAAGTCCACGGACACCAGCGGCGCCGTGTTGTAGTTCAGCACGCCCTTGAGCACGCCTTCGGAGGCGGCCTTGAGCGCGTTGTTGACGTCGTCCTTGGTGACGGTCTTGGACATCACCACCTTGAGGTCGACCATGGACACGTTCGGGGTCGGCACGCGGATGGCGACGCCGTCCAGCTTGCCCTGAAGTTCCGGCAGCACGAGGCCGACGGCCTTGGCGGCACCGGTCGAGGTCGGGATCATCGACAGCGCGGCGGCGCGGGCCCGGTAGAGGTCCTTGTGCAGGCTGTCGACGGTGTTCTGGTCGCCGGTGTAGGCGTGGATGGTGGTCATGAAACCGTGTTCGATGCCGAACTCGTTGTTCAGGACCCAAACCACCGGAGCCAGGCAGTTGGTGGTGCAAGACGCGTTGGACACCACCATGTGTTCGGCGGTCAGCTTGTCGTGGTTGACGCCATAGACGACGGTCAGGTCGGCACCGTTGGACGGGGCGGACACCAGAACGCGCTTGGCGCCCTGTTCCAGGTGGACGGCGGCCTTGTCGCGGTCCGAGAAGATGCCCGTGCATTCATGGACGATATCGACGTTCAGGTCGCCCCACTTGAGGGCCTTGGGGTCACGCTCGGAGAAGCACTTGATGACGACGCCGTCGATGACGAGGTTGCCGCCCTCGGCCTTGACGTCGTTCTTCAGTACGCCATGGACCGAATCGTACTTCAGGAGGTGGGCGTTGGTCTCCACGGGACCCAGGTCGTTGATGGCAACAACCTCGACGTCCTTGCGGCCCGACTCGATAAGGGCGCGCAGCACCAGGCGGCCGATCCGACCGAAACCGTTAATCGCAACGCGAACAGCCATAATTTCCTCCGCTATGTATGACCGGGGCACAGCCAGCCAAAGAGTGTCTCTGCCACAAGGCGTGCCACCGAACGTCGTTCTTCTCGTTGTGCCCGGCCCCGTCGGCGGTCGCCCGGTATGGGGGCGGCGACCATCGTGGCGCGGAAGAACGGCGCGCTGGCGGCGAGGTATCCTATCTCATGGAAAACCCCACAAATCCAGCCCGTTCCCCTTTTGTCGAGCAGCCCGGACAGTAGCAGAGCCGCGCCAAAAACACCCACCCCCGAAAGCGTCGGCTGAGACTCCCCACAGGTGGCGGGGTTTTCCCACCCCTGCGGGCGGGGGGAGGCAGGGCAGGCGGGTTGCATGAATCTTTCAAGGCGTTAGTCTTCACCAACCGGCGGCGCGGGGGAAGGTGCCGCGTGCCGCTATGAACGGGGGAAGACTGCATGATGTTCCGTACTGCCGAGTTGGGCCGCAAGGTCTCCAAGGACGATTTTGCCGAACTGGCGCCAGCCTTGCGCATCGAGATGCTGGAGTTGCAGTACCGCCTGCGCAACTGCCCGTTCCCGGTGATCGTGGTGTTCGCCGGGGTTGATGGCGCCGGCAAGAGCGAGAGCGTCAACCTGCTCAACGAGTGGATGGACCCCCGCTGGATCGAAAGCCACGCCTATGGCGAGCCGTCTGACGAGGAACGCGAGCGCCCGGAGTTCTGGCGTTACTGGCGCGACCTGCCGGGCAAGGGGCGCATCGGCCTGTTCCTGTCGTCGTGGTATTCGGCCCCGGTGCTGGACCGCGCCCACGGCCGCATTGGCGATTCCGACCTGGACGAGCGGCTGCGCGAGGTTGCCGCGTTTGAAAAGATGCTGGCCGACGACGGCGCCCTCATCCTCAAGTTCTGGATGCACCTCGGCAAGGACGCCCAGAAGCAACGCCTCAAGAAGCTGGAGAAGGACCCGCTCGAAGCGTGGCGGGTGACCGAGACGGACTGGCAGCACTGGCAGATGTATGACGCCTTCATCGGTGCCGCCGAACGGACCATCCGCGTAACCAGCGCCGGCCACGCGCCGTGGGCCATCGTCGAAGGGGCCGACGCGCGCTACCGCTCGCTGACCGTGTTGACCAGCCTGCGCGACGCCCTCAACCGCCACATGGAGGCCTGGGAACTGCGCCGCCGCGTGGCCGAGGACCTCAAGGGCCGCGAAGCCGCGAATGTCACGGCCGAGGCCAAGGTGGACGGCAGTGCCCAAACGAAGGCCGCCACCGGCCATCAAGGGACCGGGATGCTGTCGGTTAACCTGCCGCACCAGCCGACTATTCTTCAGGCCCTGGACATGACCCAGTCCCTGGACAAGGACACCTACAACGACCGTCTACAGGAGGGGCGGGCGCGTCTGCACCGCCTGTACCGCGAGGCCAAGGACCACGGCGTGTCCACCGTACTGATGTTCGAGGGCTGGGACGCCGCCGGTAAGGGCGGGGCCATCCGCCGCATGACCAACGCCCTGGACGCCCGCCATTACAAGGTCATCCCGGTCGCCGCGCCGACCGACGAGGAACGCTCGCATCACTATCTGTGGCGGTTCTGGCGGCATATCGCGCGGGCCGGGCGCTTCACCATCTTTGACCGCAGTTGGTACGGCCGCGTCCTGGTCGAGCGGGTCGAGGGGTTCGCAACCACCGAGGAATGGATGCGTGCCTACAACGAGATCAACACCTTCGAGGAACAGTTGGTTGATAACGGCGTGGTGCTGGGCAAGTTCTGGCTGCACATCACCGCCGAGGAACAGCTCAAGCGGTTTGAACTGCGCAAGGATACGCCGTGGAAGCAGTGGAAGCTGACCGACGAGGATTGGCGCAACCGTGAGAAGTGGGCTGACTACGAAACGGCGGTCAATGACATGGTCGAACGGACCTCGACCAGCAAGGCGCCGTGGACCCTGGTCGAGGCGAATTGCAAGCGTCACGCCCGCGTCAAGATCATCGAGACGGTCGCCGACAAGCTTGAAGCGGCGTTGAACCGGGTGCGCGCCCTGCCAGCGTGCGACGAAAGCAGCAATGACAAGGGTTCAAAAAAGAAGAAAAGTTGAGTCGTGTACACTGAATAAAGGCATTTGCGCCAACACGCGTTGGATGGGACAATGACACGGCGTCAATGCCCGGCTTCAAGCCGGGCGACGCGATACATCATATAGACCCGGCTTCAAGCTGGGCGTGTGCGACTTATCAAGACCCGGCTTCAAGCCGGGCTAGCGTGACACAATAGACCCGGCACAAAGCCGGGCGTGGCGGACAGAGGCTTGGCCAGCACGTTTGGGAGGAGCCGTGAATAATATCACTCCGAATGGAGGCGTGTCGGGAAACCTTGACGCCACCGACGGTAAGGACGCCGAGTTTGTGCGCCGCATCGGCAGCATGTTGGGCGATCTTTGGGAAAGCTTGGCTGATGTGGCCTCGGACATCACCACGGTGGCCGGGCGGATCGAGGACCACGCCGACGAGTTCGCAACCTTGCGGGCCGCCGCCGAAACCATGACCGGAACAAATTCCGAGATCCGCGAGTCGGCCCAGGTTGCCAACCAAGTCAGCAACATGGTGCGCGAGCAGACGCGCGATGCCCAGACCGCCATGAATACGGCGACCGATCAGATCCGCGCCTTGGTGCAGTCGGTGCAGAAGGTCGAAGATCGGTTGGTGCGGCTGGAAAAGTCCCTGGCCCGCGTGTCCCAGGTGTCGGCCGAAATCGACAGTATCGCCAAGCAAACCCGGATGCTGGCCCTGAATGCGACCATCGAGGCGGCCCGCGCCGGAGAGGCGGGCAGGGGCTTCGGCGTGGTCGCCGGCGAGGTCAAGGCCCTCGCCCAGCAGACCAGCAACGCCACTGCCCACATCGAGGAAACCGTCCGCGAACTGGGCGAACTCATCACCGATATCGGCCAGGAAAGCTCGACCAGCCGCGACACCGCCTTGACGGCCGAAAAGTCTACCACCGAACTGGCCGATGTGCTCGACGACCTGATTACCCAGTACGATCTGGTGGGCGAGCACATCAGCACCATTGCCAGCGAATCGAACCGCAACCTCGACGAATGCAACAGCGTGACCATGTCGGTGAGCGCCCTGTCCGATGACGTGGAGCGGGAAAGCCGCGACCTGTCCCACGCCAGCGACCGCACCGCCGAGGTCATGGCGCTGTCGCAAAAGCTGATCGGGGCGATCATCGAGGCCGGCTACGAAATGGCCGACAGCCCCTATGTGCGCATCGCCACCGAGGGGGCGGCGCGGGTCGCCAAGCTGTTCGAGACGTGCGTCGACGAGGGCAAGATCAGCCTCGCGGACCTGTTCGACGAAAATTACCGGCCCATCCCCAACACCAACCCGCAGCAACTTATGGCCCGCTTCACGGCGTTCACCGACCAGGTTCTGCCGGCCGTCCAGGAGGATATCCTGGCGAAGAACCCCAAGGTTGCCTTTTGCGCGACCTTTGACCGCAACGCCTATTTGCCGACCCACAACAAGAAGTACTCCCACCCGCAGCGGCCGAACGACCCGGTATGGAACGCCGCCAATGCCCGCAACCGCCGCATCTTCAGCGACCCCACGGGCATAGGCGCGGCCAAGAGCACCGACCCCTTTGTGCTCAAGACCTATAAGCGCGACATGGGCGGCGGCGAGTTCGAACTCATGAAGGACGTCGCCGTCCCAGTGTACGTCAAGGGCCGCCACTGGGGCTGCTTCAGGATGGGGTACAAGCTGGGGTAGGGTAATGTTTTAGGTGAAGTGGGGAACCACAGAGACACAGAGAGTGCGGTGATGCTGCGCCGGAGCTATTTGCACCGAAACCTCTGTGACTTCCTCTGTGTCTCTGTGGTGAATTCCTTCCCTTTCCGTACTCAGTAGTTCCGGCCGGGCCGAGGCCTGCGCCGCGTCATCAGCGCGCCGGGCGCCTTGATAAGTTCCCACACCACCAGGGCCAGGATTACTCCAAGTCCGGTGTACAGCAGCGACGCGCCGTCCAGGGGCACCGCCGGGGTGAATGCGTCCAGGGTGCGGCGGGCGATGGTCGGGTCGGCGTGGCGCAGCAGCGCCAGCGGGCGGAGCCACGGGTCGGCGTCGGTGAGGGCGGCGCGGGTGGCCTGGAGGTCGG
>LAEA01000274.1 GCA_000961745.1 Rhodospirillaceae bacterium BRH_c57
CTGGCCGAGGCCGATGTGGTGGTGCCGGTCCCCCTGCACCGCTGGCGCCTGTTCGCCCGGCGCTATAATCAGGCCGCCCTGCTGGGCGCCCGCATCGCCCGCCTGAGCGGCCTGTCCTACGCCCCCGACGCCCTGGTCCGTGTGCGCCGTACGGTGTCGCAGGGCAGCTTTGGGCACAGTGGCCGGTCCCGCAACGTGCGCGGCGCCTTTGCCGTGCGCCGCCCCAAGGTCGTAGACGGTAAAGCCATCGTTCTGATCGACGATGTCCTGACCACCGGCGCCACCGTTGGCGAGTGCGCCCACACCCTTTTGGCCGCCGGGGCCCGGTCGGTGGACGTGCTGACTCTGGCGCGCGTCGAATGACAGGTTATATTAGCCATATCGAAACCAGGAACCCGGAGATGTTCATGCCCCGCGTCGAGATCTTCAGCTCGCCGTACTGCCCGTACTGCCACCGCGCCAAGGCGCTCCTGGACCGCAAGGGCGTTGCCTACGAGGAAATCAACGTCGCCCTCGACCCGTCACGGCGGTCCGAGATGATGAAGCGGTCCGGCGGCCAGCACACCGTGCCGCAGATCTTCGTGGACGGCGAACACATCGGCGACTGCGACGGCATCCACATGCTGGACCGCCGCGGCGAACTCGATTCCCTTTTGCGGGACTGAGCCGGCCATGATCGACGCCCCCTTCACCGCCGCCTGCATCCAGGTCAACGCCAGCAACGACATGGACGCCAACATCGCCGAAGCGGTGCGCCTGACCCGTCAGGCGCGGGCCGAGGGGGCGCACATGGTGTTCATGCCCGAAAACGTCACCATGATGGAATGGGGCCGCAGCAACATCGTCGCCAAGGCACGAACCGAGGCCGATCACCCCGGCCTCAAGGCCTTCCGCGCGCTGGCCCAGGAGCTGGGCCTCTGGCTGCACTGCGGGACGCTGTCCATCCTGCTGGCCGGCGAGCGGATCGCCAACCGGACCTACGTCGTGTCGCCCGATGGCGAGATCGCGGCGCGCTATGACAAGATCCATATGTTCGACGTCGATCTGGGCAACGGCGAGAGCTACCGTGAATCGGCCACCTTCCAGCCCGGCGTTGATGCCGTGGTGGTGTCCCTGCCGTGGGGCGGGCTGGGCCTGTCGGTGTGCTACGATATTCGCTTTCCGGCCCTGTACCGGACGCTGGCCAAGGCCGGGGCCAGTTTCCTGACCATCCCCGCCGCCTTCACCCGCGTCACCGGGCAGGCCCACTGGCACGTCCTGCAACGGGCACGGGCCATCGAGACGGGATGCTACGTCATCTCGCCCGCCCAGACCGGCACCCACATCAACGACCGCCAGACCTACGGCCACGCGATGATCGTCGATCCCTGGGGCGAGGTCCTGGCCGACGCCGGAACCGACCCCGGCATCATCCTGGCCGAAATCGACCCCCGCAAGGTGGCCGAAGTGCGCGGCAAGGTCCCCTCCCTCACCCACGACCGACCGTTCGGGGTGGCAAGCGAGCGCCTCTGAGGCGGTTGATTTGAATCCCAAAGGCCGCTGACGCAGTCGGGCTCCCGCCCGAACCCGGCTAATGCCAGCAGGTTCCCTGAGTCTACGCCGTCGGCCCCTTCTCCGTCCGCGCATCGAGTCGGTTGGCGGCGGAGATCAGGCCGATGTGGGAGAACGCCTGGGGAAAGTTCCCCAGGTGGCGGCCCTCGCCGGGGTCATATTGCTCGGCGTACAGACCGACGTCGTTGGCGAGGCCGAGCAGGGTTTCGAACATCTCCTCAGCCTCCGTCTCGCGGCCGATCATGCACAGGGCCTCGACCAGCCAGAACGCACAGACCAGGAAGCCGCCTTCCGGGTGGTCCATGCCATCGACGCCTTCGCGCCATTGGTAGCGGTAGACCGCGCCGTCCCGCTGTAGCTCGCGCTGGATAGCTTCGACGGTGCCGATGACACGGGAGTCGTCGGGCGGCAGGAAACCGAGCAGCGGGATCATCAGCAGAGCGGCATCCACGTCCTCGCCGTCGTAAGCCTGAACGAAGCTGTTCTTGGACTTTGAGAACCCACGCTCGCACACCTCGGCGTGGATTTCCGCCCGCAGCCGCGCCCAGTCCTCCACCGGGCCGTCGAGACCCAGGCGTTCGGTCGCCCCGATGGCGCGGTCAAAAGCCACCCAGCACAGCACCTTGGAATGCACGAAGTGGCGGCGGCCGGCGCGCACCTCCCAGATGCCGTCGTCGGGCTGCCGCCATTTGTCGACCAGATCGGCGAGCAGGTCCTTTTGCAGGTCCCACGCGTCGCCCACCGGCTCGACGTCCTGTTGGTAGGTCAGGAAGAAGACGTCCAGCACCTGCCCGTAGACATCCAGTTGCAACTGATTTGCGGCCTCGTTGCCCACCCGCACCGGGGTGCTGCCTTCATAGCCCTCCAACCAGGGGAGTTCGCGTTCGTCAATCATGCGTTCACCGGCGATGCCGTACATGATCTGCAACTGCGACGGTTCGCCCGCCACGGCACGCAGCAGCCATTCGCGCCATGCCAGGGCTTCCTCGCGGTGGCCGGTGCGCAGCAAGGCGGCCAGGGTCAGGCCAGCATCGCGCAGCCAGCAATACCGGTAGTCCCAGTTGCGGGAGCCACCAATCCACTCCGGCAAGCTGGCGGTCGGCGCGGCGACAATGCCGCCGGTCGGGCTATAGGTCAGCGCCTTAAGGGTCAGCAGCGAGCGTTGGACGGCGCCATGCCAACGCGTGCAGTGCTGCCCCCGGTCGGCCCAGGCCTGCCACCATGCGCACGTCAGGTCGAGCAGCCGATCCGGGTCAAAGGGCTTGGGCGCCGGTTCGTGGGATGGAAACCACGTCAGGGTAAAGGCCTGCGTCTCGCCCTCGGCGATGTCGAACTCACAGACGGTGTGCCAGTTGTCGCCCTGCAAGGGGACCGGCGAGGCAACATGGATGGCGTCGGGACCGGCCACCGCGCGCATCCCTTCGTCGCAGTGCCGCACCCACGGGATAAGGCGGCCGTAATCCAGCCGGATGGTCAGATCGAACGCCATGGTGACCCGGCCGCTGCGGCCGCGCACCATGCGCACCAAATCGGCCCGGTGGAAATCCTCGGCCTCGGGCATGAAGTCGATGATCTCGACGCTGCCCGATGCGCAGGTCATCACGGTGGACAGCACCATGGTGTCCCCCAGGTAGCACCGCTCGACGCGGTCGAACCCGTCGCGCGGCGCGATCTTCCAACGGCCGTTGTCCGCCGTGCCGACCAGGGCCGCGAAACACGCGCCCGCATCGAAACGCGGCAGGCACAGCCAGTCGATGGATCCGTCGCGGCCGACCAGCGCGGCCGTATGGGTGTCCCCGATCAGGGCATAGTCTTCGATCCGTTGGCCCGCCATGTACCCTCCCTGAAGACCGTGTCATCAGCCTGTTGCCGTTTCGGTTGGATAACCAACGCACGACGCATTCGGGAAGTGGCGCCTGAAAGGCACGGTTTTTCAGGTGTTTTCAACAAATCCGGACTTAACCTTCAGAATAGTATTCTCATGGCCGCCATCTGCGTTAATTATGCGCCCTCAAAGCTGCGGTGGTCGCGGCTCCCTATGGAGAACTCTAGAATGGCCGTTTCAAAGACCGCCAAGGCGGCAATGGGTGACAAGGGCGAAGCCGGCAAGCGCTTCTTCAATGGCAAGGAAGTCCGTCCGGTGATGTACGTCGGCCGCCACGTCGGTCACGGCTCCTATGTTGCCGGCACCATCGACGGCAAGCTGGTCACCAACGAAACCGGCGTGCCCGTGAAGTTCAAGCAGATCGGTCGCGTGGTCTAAGGCCGGCTTTCAGCCGCCACTCGCGTTCCCAAAGAAAGGCGTGGCCGACCATCGTGTCGGGCGCGCCTTTTCTTTGTCTGGTGAGCGGCCAGGATCTGGGGAGTGGCCAGGAACCTATGGCATCCGGACACGCCAAAGGCCGGGCACGAGGCCCGGCCTTTGAACGGTATTCAGGGCTGCAAAGCAGCCTGAGGGATCAGGCGGGCGTAGAGCCGCCAGCTTCGGTCATGATCTGCTCGCGGGCGAGCGCCATCATTTTTTCGAGCTTGATCTCCAGGCGACCCTTGGTCATGTCGACCTCGTGATCCTCCAGATCCTTGAGAACCTTGGCGATGACACCTTCGTCACCATGGTGCTCCAGGTCGGCTGCCACAACCTGACGGGCATAGGCTTCGGCGCCACCGCCTGCCATGCCCATGGTTTCAGCAGCCCAAAGGCCCAGCAGCCTGTTTCGGCGGGCCCGAGCACGAAACTCCAGCTCCTGATCGAGCTGGAATTTTGCCTCGAAGGCCTTTTCGCGGTCGTGGAAGGCGTCGGCCATGGTGCGTGTTCCCAACGGTCCCTGACTATGATCTATAACATGGTGCCCGGAAGCCGGGCGCGAAAGCGGCATCGTTATAACCGCAGCACCCCCCGAGTTGCACCTTATTTTTACACCATCGCATGGAAAACCCCATGCCTCCACAGCGGACTACCCATATAGGCGGTGCGCTTTACCCACCGCAAGACAGTGGAGCCTCCACCAATGTGTACCCTGATTCTCCTCCGTCGTCCCGGACACGCTTGGCCTGTCATAGTGGGCGCGAATCGTGACGAGATGGCGGATCGGCCATGGACTCCCCCAGGCCGCCACTGGCCTGATCGGGCCGACGTGATCGCTGGGCGGGACGATCTGGCCGGGGGAACCTGGCTTGGACTGAACGACTCCGGCGTGATGGCGGGAATCCTCAACCGCTTTGGCACCTTGGGGCCGCAGCAGGGCAAACGGTCGCGCGGCGAACTGGTGCTGGAGGCACTGGATCACGCCGATGCGGCCGACGCCGCCGATGCCCTGCGCGACCTCGATCCCACGGCATACCGGCCCTTCAACATGCTGGTGGCGGATAACCGGGACGCGTTCTGGGTGCGCCATGCCGGGCCGCCAGCACGGAGCGTGGAGGTTTTCCCGCTGCCCGAGGGCCTGTCCATGCTGACCGCGTTCGATGTTGACGACGCAACGGCGGACCCCCGCATCGCCGTCCACCGGCCGCACTTTCTGGCCGCGCCCCCGCCCGACCCAGACTCCGAGTCGTGGGACGGCTGGAAGGCCGCTTTGGCGTCGCACGAGACAGGCGGCATCACAGGAAGCCGCACCACTGCCATGTGCTTTCAGAAGGACACCGGGTTCGGAACCCGCTCGTCGTCGCTGGTCGCCCTGCCCTCGCCGGAGCGGGCCAGAACGGCACCAGCGACGCGGCCCATATGGCTGTTCGCCGCCGGGCCGCCCGACCGGACGCCGTACCGCCCGGTCGATTGAAACCAGATCTCCTAGTAGACCTAGTGAAACGCTCGCGGTTGATGCAGCGGCACCACCGGCGCCCGTTCGACCGCCAGCACGCTGACCTCGACCTCGGGGTGGCGGTGGCGCAGAAGGGCCACGGCCACCGGATCGGTCAGCCATTGCGTGGTTGCCCCGACGTCGCAGCGGAACACGATGGCCGGGCGCAGGTCGAGCGGACTGACCACCTCAAGCTGTGCTCCGGCCCCGCTTGGTCGGGTCAGGATGGAGCGCCCTTCATAGGCCCTCCGGTTCATGACGTAGATATCGCGGCCCATGGCCATCCTCCCACCGGGCTCCCGCAAACGCGGCGCGTCTGAACGGGGCTCTTGTTGTTTCGGTAATATTATTATGGCGCACAGCGTGCGCGTTTTCAAGGCCGGAGACGCACAGCGTGCGCATTATTCTTGGCGTCACGCCCGAATCAGGGCATTATCCGGGCCATGCAGAACAGCCACTCAGACGCGCGGGTCATGACACCGAAGGATTTTCGACGCTGGCGCAAGGCGCTCAAGCTGTCCCAGAAGGACGCCGCCGAGGCGCTGGGGCTCAAGCGGCGCGTGGTGCAGTACTATGAAAAGGGCGAGCGCGACGGCGAAGCCATCGACATTCCCAAGACCGTGCGCCTGGCCTGCTTCGCCCTGACCCAGGGCGTCACCGACTACGACGGACCACGGGACCTGCCCAAGGACCTGCACTAAGGCGAACAGGGCGTTGTCGCCGGGCCGTTCCCCTGCTATAGGATGCCACCGGAATTCCCAAGGGGACGCGGAACGGTCCCGCGCAGCGCGCGGACCGCGTCTCGTCATTCTCGCAATCGGCGCGCAGCTTCGTTCTGGCGGCGCGCCATGGCCGGACGGCGCTTCATGGCACGACGCAGACAGATTTACGAAGGCAAGGCCAAGGTTCTTTTCGAAGGGCCCGAGCCCGGCACGCTCGTCCAGTATTTCAAGGACGACGCCACCGCGTTCAACAACAAGAAGAAGGGCACCATCACCGGCAAGGGGGTGCTCAACAACCGGATTTCGGAATTCCTGTTCCAGCGTCTGGGCGAAATCGGCATCCCGACCCACTTCGTGCGCCGCCTCAACATGCGCGAGCAGTTGGTGCGCGAAGTCGAGATCGTGCCGATCGAGGTGGTCATCCGCAACGTCGCGGCCGGCTCCATCAGCCAGCGTTTCGGCATCCCCGAAGGCACCGCGCTGCCCCGTTCCATCGTCGAATACTACTACAAGAACGACGAACTGAACGACCCGCTGGTGTCCGAGGAACACGTCACCGCGTTCGGCTGGGCGACCATTCAGGAGATCGACGAGATCCTGAGCATGTCGCTGCGCATCAACGATTTCCTCACCGGCCTGTTCCTGGGCATCGGCATCCGCTTGATCGACTTCAAGCTGGAATACGGCCGCCTGTACCACGACACCGGCGAAATCC
The DNA here is from genome assembly GCA_000961745.1 of Rhodospirillaceae bacterium BRH_c57. Lineage (GTDB taxonomy): Bacteria > Pseudomonadota > Alphaproteobacteria > Rhodospirillales > Rhodospirillaceae > Cauispirillum. The sequence continues at coordinate 6,789 of LAEA01000274.1, forward strand.
AGATCGTGCTGGCCGACGAGATCAGCCCCGACAACTGCCGCCTGTGGGACTCCAAGTCCGGCGAAAAGATGGACAAGGACCGCTTCCGCCGCGACATGGGCGGGGTGGAAGAAGCCTATCAGGAAGTCGCCCGCCGCCTGGGCATCCTCCTCGAAGGCGGCCCCCGCGACATGCAGGGCCCGTCCACGATGCAATAAGGTAGCAAGGGGGCCATCGAGCCCCCTTCTCCCTCTTTCGTTTTCAGGAGTTTTCCGCCGTGAAAGCCAAAGTCCACGTCACCCTCAAGAACGGCGTCCTCGACCCCCAGGGCAAGGCCGTGCAGCACGCCCTCGCCGCGCTCAACTTCGGTGGAGTCGACGAGGTCCGTCAGGGCAAGTACATCGAACTCGACCTGACCGAAACCGACCCGGCCAAGGCCCGCGAGTCGGTCGAAAAGATGTGCCGCGAGCTGCTCGCCAACACCGTCATCGAGAACTACACGGTTGAGATCGAGGCTTAAGTTCAGCCTCTTTTGACCCTCCCGGAGAAAGCCCCCGCCGATGAAAGCCGCCGTCATCGTGTTCCCCGGCTCCAACTGCGACCGCGACGCCAAGGTCGCCGTCGAGCAGAGCCTGGGCAAGCCGCCGCTCATGCTGTGGCATCGTGACACCGACCTGCCCGCCGGCCTCGACCTGATCGTGGTGCCCGGCGGCTTTTCCTATGGGGATTATCTGCGCTGCGGGGCCATGGCCGCGCATTCGCCGATCATGCAGGCCGTCAAGAAGCGGGCCGATGAGGGCGCGCGGGTGCTGGGCATCTGCAACGGCTTCCAGATCCTGTGCGAAAGCGGGCTGCTGCCGGGCGCCCTGATGCGCAACGCCGACCTGAAGTTCATCTGCCGCGACGTCGACCTCACCGTCGACAACGCCGACACCGACTTCACCCGTGGCTACGAACAGGGCCAGACCGTCCGCGTGCCGGTGGCCCACCACGACGGTAATTACTTCGCCGACGCCGCCACCCTGGACCGCCTGGAGGGCGAAGGCCGCGTGGCGTTCCGCTACGTCACCAACCCCAACGGCAGCCAGCGCGACATCGCCGGCATCCTGTCCGAAAAGCGCAACGTGCTGGGCATGATGCCCCACCCGGAACGCCTGGCCGACGCCCGCCTGGGCGGCACCGACGGCAAGCCCATGTTCGATTCGCTGGTGGAGGCCCTGTCGTGAGCGAGATTACCCCCGAAGTCGTCGCCCAGCACGGCCTGAGCCAGGACGAGTACAAGCTCGTCCTCGAAATCATGGGCCGCGAGCCCAACCTGACCGAGCTTGGCATCTTCTCCGTCATGTGGTCGGAGCACTGCTCCTACAAGTCGTCGAAGAAGTGGCTCAAGACCCTGCCGACCACGGCGCCCTGGGTCATCTGCGGCCCCGGCGAGAACGCCGGCGTCATCGACATCGGCGACGGTCTGGCCGCCATCTTCAAGATGGAAAGCCACAACCACCCGTCCTTCATCGAGCCCTACCAGGGGGCTGCGACCGGCGTCGGCGGCATCCTGCGTGACGTGTTCACCATGGGCGCGCGGCCGGTCGCCAACCTCAACGCCCTGCGCTTCGGCAGCCCCGACCACCCCAAGACCCGCCACCTGATTTCCGGCGTGATCGCGGGCATCGGCGGCTACGGCAACTGCGTCGGCGTGCCGACCGTGGGCGGGGAGGTCAACTTCCACCCGTCCTACAACGGCAACATCCTGGTCAACGCCATGACCGTGGGCGTCGCCCAGCAGGACAAGATCTTCTATTCGGCTGCCGCCGGCATCGGCAACCCGGTCGTCTACGTGGGGTCCAAGACCGGCCGTGACGGCATCCACGGCGCCACCATGGCGTCCGCCGAGTTCAACGCCGACTCCGAGGAAAAGCGCCCCACCGTCCAGGTCGGCGACCCGTTCACCGAGAAGCTGCTGATCGAGGCCTGCCTCGAACTGATGGACACCGACGCCATCGTCGCCATCCAGGACATGGGCGCTGCCGGTCTGACCTCCTCCTCGTTCGAAATGGCGTCCAAGGGCGGCATGGGCGTGGAACTGGAGCTGGACAAGGTCCCCATGCGCGAAGCCGGCATGACCCCGTACGAGCTGATGCTCTCGGAGTCGCAGGAGCGCATGTTGATCGTGCTCAAGCCCGGCAAGGAAGACATGGCGCGGGCCATCTTCGAGAAGTGGGAACTGGACTTCGCCATCATCGGCACGCTGACCGACAGCGGCCGCATGGTGCTGAAGTGGCACGGCGAGGTGGTCGGCGACCTGCCCATCGACCCGCTGGCCGCCGCCTCGCCCGAGTACGACCGCCCGTGGATCGAAAGCCCCAAGCTGCCGGAAATCCAGGCCGCCGACGTGCCGGAAACCGACTGGACCGTGGCCCTGCCCACCCTGCTCGCCAGTCCCGACATCGCCAGCCGCCGCTGGATCTGGGAGCAGTACGACCACATGGTCATGGGCGACACCGTCCAACGCCCCGGTGGCGACGCCGCCGTGGTGCGCCTGCACGGCACCACCCGTGGCCTTGCCATGACCACCGACTGCACCCCGCGCTACGTCAAGGCCGACCCGGTCCAGGGCGGCCGTCAGGCCGTGGCCGAGGCATGGCGCAACATCACCGCCGTGGGCGGCCGCCCGCTGGCGATCACCGACAACATGAACTTCGGCAACCCGGAAAAGCCGCTGATCATGGGCCAGTTTGTCGGCTCCTGCCAGGGCATCTCCGAGGCCTGCGTGGCGCTGGACTTCCCGGTCGTGTCGGGCAACGTGTCGCTGTACAACGAGACCGCCGGCCAGGCCATCCTGCCGACCCCCGCCATCGGTGCCGTCGGCCTGCTCGACGACATCGACACCATGACCACCGTCGCCTTCAAGGCGCCGAGCGAGGCCATCGTGATGATCGGCCAGGGCGAGCGCTCCGGCTGGCTGGGCCAGTCCCTCTACCTGCGCGAAATCGCCGGCCGCGAGGAAGGCGCGCCGCCGCCGGTCGATCTGGCCCAGGAACGCACCACCGGCGACTTCGTGCGCGGCCTCATCACGGGCGGCGCCCTGTCCGCCGTGCATGACGTGTCCGACGGCGGCCTGCTGGTCGCGGTGGCGGAAATGGCCATGGCGTCGGGCATCGGAGCGACCCTGTCGGTCGATTTCGGCGGATCGTTGCACGCAGCGCTGTTCGGCGAGGACCAGGGGCGCTACATTGTAACCGTTCCGGAAAACGGTCTGGCCGATCTGCTGGGCAAGGCCGACGCGGTGGGTATTTCGGCCCGCACCATCGGCGTTACCGGCGGCCTCGCCATTGCCGTCAACGACCAGGCCGGCCCCACCGTGGCCGACCTGCGGAACGCGCACGAAGGCTGGCTGCCGTCCTACATGGCGGCCAACCTGGGTTAATATCAGGCTCCCCCAGCCAACCGCTCCGAGGAGACACCGACCATGGCGATGGAAGCCAGCGAGATCGAAAAGCTCATCAAGGAATCCTTCCCTGATGCCGACGTGACCATCGAAGACCTGCGCGGCGACGGCGACCACTACGCCGCCCTCGTGGTGTCCAAGGCGTTTGAAGGCAAAAGCCGGGTGCAGCAGCACCAGATGGTTTATGCCGCGCTGAAGGGCAAGATGGGCGGCGAACTCCACGCCCTGGCCCTACAGACCCAGGCGCCGGCATAAACCGCGCCCACAGGCATGTGACCAAAGCGGCGTCGGGCTTTCGTCCGGCGCCGTTTTTTTTGGTAGAGGTTCCGCTGGCGCGGACGGGCTCCCGCCCGAACCCGGCTGGAGCAGGCTCCAGACCTCCTTTTTATCTTCAAGAAAACAAGGGGTTCGGGGTCCCCCCGAGCGGGTGTGGGCGGCAGCCCACCTTAACCAACCATCGCTTCTGGGTATGACATGACCGCTCCCCCAAGCCCCCCACCTGATCCCGCCCGCACCCGTTCTGGCTTCATCGCCGCCGCTGCCGCTTGCGGCGTGTGGGGCGTGTCGCCGTTGTTCTTTCTGGCCCTGGCGATGGTGCCGCCGCACGAGGTGGTCGCCCACCGCATCGTATGGAGCGCCATTGCTGTCGGGGTGATTCTCGCCTTGCGCGGCCAGATGCCCGAGGTCATCGCCATCCTACGGCGTCCCAAGGCGCTGCTGGTCTTCGTCGGGTCGGCCTTGACCGTCACCCTAAACTGGTTGGTGTTCGTCCACGCCGTGACCACAGGGCAGACCTTGCAGGCCAGCCTGGGCTATTACGTCCTGCCGCTGGTCAGCGTGGTATTGGGCGCGGTGTTCCTCAAGGAGCGCTTCAGCCGCCGCCAGGGCGTAGCGCTGGGGTTGGTGGTGGCGGGCGTGGCGGTCCTGGTGGTCGGCCTGGGCACCGTGCCGTGGATATCGCTGGTCCTGTCCACGTCGTTCGCGATCTATGGCCTGCTGCGCAAGATTGCGCCGACCGAAAGCCTGGTCGGCCTGTTCGTCGAGACGTTGATCGTCCTGCCCTTTGCCTTCGCCTTCCTGGTCTGGATGGAGGCCGACGGCGTCGCCGCGTTCCCGCATCAGGGGGCGTACGTGGCGGCCATGCTGGTGATCGGCACGCCCGTGATGACCGCCCTGCCCCTGTTCCTGTACACGTTCGGGGCGCGGCGCCTGCGGCTGTCCACGGTGGGGCTGATGTTCTACCTCAACCCCACCATCCAGTTCCTGCTGGCGACGATTTTCCTGCGCGAGACGTTCACCACCGTCCATGCCATGACCTTTGGGCTGATCTGGGCGGGCATCATCGTTTATTCCTGGCCGCGCCGCCGAGCCCCTTGGCAAACAGAACCAACCGCGCGATATTGACGCACTCCCCCCGGCACCCCTATGTTTACCCGACGAGACACCTTGGTCTTTAGGGCCGAACGAGGATGTGCAAGCGCATCAGACCCAGTGAAAGGGGCGACGTTACATGAGTGACAATCCGGTTTTTTCCAAGATTCAGGCCGAACTCGACGAGAACCCCGTCGTGCTGTTCATGAAAGGCTCGCCGGCCTTCCCGCAGTGCGGCTTCTCCTCCGCCGTGGTGCAGGTGCTGACCCAGCTGGGCGTGAAGTTCAAGGGCGTCAACGTCCTTGAGAACGACGAAATCCGTCAGGGGATCAAAGACTTCGCCAACTGGCCGACCATCCCCCAGCTTTACGTCAAGGGCGAGTTCGTCGGCGGTTGCGACATCATCCGTGAAATGGCGGCCTCGGGCGAACTGGCCCAGATGCTGCGCGACAAGGACGTCAATATGATGAATGCCTGATCCCTTACGGGATCGGGGATGAATGCCTGATCCCTTGCGGGATTAAAGGCCAAAGGGGGAGCCGGCGCCGCGCGCGTGGGCTCCCCTTTTTCTTTGGCCGCAGGACTGCCCGCCTACTGCGCCTGGAGAGGCATCAGCGGCGACGGCGCGCTATCCCCTTGCGAGGTGGCCTCCTGCATGTCGCCGATGTAGTGCAGCACCTGATAACGCGGCACGGCGGCAACCTGAGCCCCCCCGGCGGCGACCATGCAGCGCCCGCCTTCGACGTGGCCGGCGAGCAGTTGCCCGCCCATCTCGACGCGACACACTTCGCGCGGCGGCCCGTTGGGGCGATATCCACCGATGCGGACAGAATACTCGGGCGGGCCTTCCCACCGGGGCAGTTCGCCGCCCTCATAGGTGACCCAGGCGACGCGGGACGGATCACCGACCACCACGGTGTATCCTGGCGACCGCTCCACGCTGCGCCCGATGACATGGAGGCAGGAGCCCGAGGCGTCGAGCATGCCGGGCACCCATTCGGCCCCCGACTGGGCCAAACAGATGGTTGGGCCAATAGCGCCGGACGTTGATAGAGACGTGGTTGGGGGCGTGCCCTCGGCCGCCGACAGCGCCCCCGGCGGCACCCAACCACCCGAGGCGAAGCGCATGGAGAATTCGCCCGGCGGATTTGGCTCGGCGTAACGGTAGTCCACCGCCATGATTTCCTTGCCGTTGAGGCCGAAATGGCAGCGGTCCAGGATGACCATGCCGGGATGCACGCCGCCCATGTGCTCGACCAGGCACAATACGCCCGGCTGACCCGACACCTGCCCCGCCACCAACCCCTTGCTTGGCTGTAGACCGGACCCTGGCGGCCAGCGCAGCCGCCACGGAGCGCCGGTCAGGACTTCGTAGTCGGGGAAACCAATCTCGGCGCCGCTGAGGGGGATCTGGCAGACCCCGTCAACCAGCTTGCCGACCCGCACACCGTCGTTGCGGACCCGGCAGACATAAATGGTGCGGCCAGCATCAACACCGGCTGGCATGGCGTCCTGTGGGATTTGCCCCAAGGTCGCCTGTTGCCACGCCAAACCCGGCACCTCGGCCGCCGCAACCTGCTGCCCCCGAGGCGCGGTCATGATGTCGCTTGCTTCCCCGGCCGGCACCACATCGACACGCTGGGCCTCCGCCGGGGCGCCCAGCAGGCCCAAAACACCCAGGCCAAACGCTCCTACGGCTGCGGCTGACATCGCTTTCATGACGGGTCCCTTCCGGTGTCTCTCCGCGACAGGAACGGACGAACCCGCCTTACCGCTCCCGAGAGCGGCAGAAAAAGAGGGAGCAGGCGGCACCTCTTTCGCCATAAGCAAAGGGCCGCCCCATCGGGACGGCACCCCATTCCATAAGAAAAGGGCCGCCCCGTCGGGGCGGCCCTGGTAACACCTCGCGCTGAAAACGATTAGCGCGAGTAGAATTCGATGACCAGATTCGGTTCCATCTGAACCGGGTACGGCACATCGGCCAGCTTCGGGGTGCGGAGGAAGCTGCCCTTCATGCCCTTGTGATCGACTTCGATGTAGTCGGGCACATCGCGCTCACCCAGGCTGACCGAGTCGAGCAGGATGGTGAGCTGCTTGGAGCGGTCACGCACCTCGACAACGTCGCCTTCCTTGATCATGAACGAAGGAATGTTCACGCGCTGACCGTTGACCTTGATGTGGCCGTGGTTGATGAACTGACGCGCGGCGAACGGGGTCGGCGCGAACTTCATGCGGTACACCACGGCGTCCAGGCGACGCTCCAGCAGGCCGATCAGGTTCTCGGAGGTGTCACCCTTGCGGCGGACGGCCTCGGCATAGTACTTGCGGAACGACTTTTCCGAAATGTTGGCGTAGTAGCCCTTCAGCTTCTGCTTGGCGGAAAGCTGGGTGCCGTAGTCGGACGGCTTCTTGCGGCGCTGGCCGTGCTGGCCGGGGCCGTATTCGCGCTTGTTGATCGGGGACTTGGCACGGCCCCACAGGTTCACGCCAAGACGGCGGTCAATTTTATGCTTGGCGGCAATACGCTTCGACATACTTCTTTATCCTTTGGTCAATGACCGTTGTTGTCCCGATAGTCCGACCCGGCAACATCCGGCGGCAGGGACCGTGGCAAAAGGGTGCATCCGGAAAAGGACACCCTCCACGGCCCGCGTTCTCGGGAATGGAGGCCGCATTATCGTCATGCGGCGAAGGATGTCAAACGCGAAAAGACACACTACATTACGGCCTGGACCAAAAAGGATTCGGAGGGAGGGAGGCCATGCCCATTACCGTCGACGTCAAGACGCTGCCGCCATTCACGGTAGCGTGCCTGCACCATGTGGGGTCGGTGAACGACATCGAAGGCGCGCTGCGCGACGCCCTCGCCCAGGCCAAGGCCCACGGCGTGCTCGGCGCCGACGCGCGGCCGGTGC
>LAEA01000025.1 GCA_000961745.1 Rhodospirillaceae bacterium BRH_c57
GTGCGGGCCGCGCGCCGGGGCGACGTTGGGCGAGGCCACGGCGCGGTGGACCCGCCATATTCCGCCCTCCCCGCCGCTCACCCCGACCAGCAGGCCGCAGCATTCGGCGGGCCAGGCTGCTCGGGCCGCGTCATGAAAGGCGACCAACACGGCCGAGGGAACTTCCAGCCGGCCGGCCGGGTTATGGGAAGGCGCTCCAGTCATTGCTTCCAGTCATTGCCCCGGCGTGCCGACGTGCACCGCACCGATCAACTGACCGGTCCGCATGTCAACGATCATCACCCGGTCATCCTGGCCGCCGCCTTCGATGCGCAGGGTCATCAGCGGCCCGTCCGTGTTGACTGCGGCGATGCGGCTGCCGGCCGGCTGGTCCAGGCCAAGGGCACCGAACGATGCCAGCGGCCTGCCCGAGGCAACCGGTTCCGCCACCGGAACGGGTCCTGCGGGCGGCGCGGCGGCAACGGTCTCGGCCTTACTCTCGGCCTCCGTCACAACCCCACTCTCGGCGTCGCTCTTTACGCTGCCGCCAAGCTTGGAGTACACCCCATATCCAAGGAGGCCCAGTCCTCCCACGATCAGGATCGCCATCACGGCCGAGAGCAGCTTCAATCCTCGTACAGCGTTCATTGTTTCATCGACCCGTTCATTGTCATGTGCCTTTCTATGGAGTCACCCCGACCCCGTGAGCCCCAAACCATACCGCCGCAAGTCCCGTCCCCGTCGGCGCAGCCTGCTCCCGTCCGAGAGCGGGGACTTTCCCGACGTGCTCGCGCCGTCCGCACCGGGTTCGCTGAGCGAGCCCGACGTAGACGACGACGCGTTACCGCCCGAAACCGCCGCACCCTCCCTGCCGTCCCACCTGACCACGCGGCCGATGACCGACGAGGAAGGCGGGGGGCGCCTGGACAAGTGGCTGGCCGACATGGTCCCCGACCTGTCGCGGTCGCGCCTGAAAGCGTTGATCGAGACCGGCTTCGTGACCATCGACGGCGTGACGATAGAAGACCCCTCGCACCGGGTCAAACCTGGACAGGTGGCGACCGTCGATGTGCCCGAGGCGACGACGGCCGATCCCATGCCACAGCCGATTCCGCTCACCATCATCTACGAGGATGACTACCTGATCGTGGTCGACAAGCCGGCCGGCATGGTCGTCCACCCGGCACCCGGCAGCCCCGACGGAACGCTGGTCAACGCCCTGCTCCACCACTGCGGGGCATCGCTATCGGGCATTGGCGGCGTGCGGCGGCCGGGCATCGTGCACCGCATCGACAAGGACACCTCCGGGCTGCTGGTGGCCGCCAAATGCGATACCGCCCATCATGGCCTGTCCACGCAGTTTTCCGACCGTACGGTGGACCGCGCCTATTGGGCCCTGGTGTGGGGCACGCCCCGCCCATCGGCTGGCGAAATCGAGGGAAACATCGGCCGCAGCCCCAGCAACCGCCAAAAGATGGCCGTGGTCAAACGCGGCGGCAAGGTTGCCCTGACCCGCTACCGGACCGTGAAGTCGTTCCTGGATGGCGCGGTGTCGCTGATCGAATGCCGTCTGGCGACCGGGCGCACCCACCAGATCCGCGTCCACATGGCCTACGTCGGTCACACCCTGGTCGGTGATCCGCTGTACGGCTCCTGCCGCCGCAAGGGCATCACGGCCGCCGCCCAGGCAGTGGTGAGCGGGTTCACCCGTCAGGCCCTGCATGCCCGCCTCCTCGGCTTCGTCCATCCCATCACCGGCGAGACATTGAGCTTTGACTCGCCCCTGCCCGCCGACATGCGCGCCCTGATCGAACGGCTGGAGGCCGAAAGCTGAGAAGGAGGCAGTGTCAGGACTCGACGATTTCACTGTCGTCATTGGGCGCGCCCTGCCCCTCCTGCTGGGCGACCTCCGGCCCCCAGTCGCGCAGCAGGTCCTGCTGGCGGCTGCGCAGGGCGGCTATGCGGCGGGTCGAGGTCATGCCGATGTACGCCCCGACCACGCCCGGCGTAGCGCTGTAGAGCAACCACCCGAACGACGCCGCGCCAAAGATCACAACCAACGTGAACACGTCGCTGATGATGGTCAGGGCGTGCGGCACGTCGTTCGCGCCGGTCCACAAATCCATCAGATAGGGCGCAACACCGGCGAAGTTCAGGCCGCCGACCGTGGCACCGCCATAGCGTTTCGGTCCCCGGTCAACCACCATCGCCACAAACGTCGGCAGCATGGCGAACGCCAGCAGCAGCAAGGTGGGCATGAAAAAGGCCACCATCACCAGGCCGGCGAGGACAATCAGGATGTTCACGCTCATGTTGGACGGACCGGCGGACTGCCGGCGCACGACCGGCGGAGGAATTTTCTTCTTGGCCATCAGAACAACCTCATCACCAGGACGATACCGATGCTGACGATGGCGGCCACCATCGACACCATGGCGGCCGCCTGCCGGCCCTGCATCTCGGCCTGTTCATCGCGGGCGATGCGGCCTGTCTCCAGCGCCTTGAGTTGCTGGGTCGAGGCGCTGTACTCGGCGCGGGCCCAGGCGAAACCCTCAACGTCCTTGGCCCGTTCCTCCTGGTCGTCGAGGAGGTTGTAGAGTTCCGGCAGCATCCCCTTGCGGATGATTTGCGGGATCTGGCGTTCGAGTTCCTTGCGCCGCGTCCGGCCATGGAAGCTTTCAATGATCGGCTGCAACTGCGCGCCAAGCCATCCCGACAGGCCATGCAGCGCCGGCGGCCCCAGGCGCCACTGCAGGATGGCGAGCAGGCTGAGCATCCCGATCGCGGCGCGCTGCGGATCAGGGTCGTTCAGGGCGCGGAACTGCACCTTGGTGTCGCGTTCCCACTTGACGTTGATGAAGGCCGCGATGTGGCGGTCCATCGGCTTTGTCTTGGGATCGGTGCGGGCGGCGATGCGGTCCAGGGCGGGCAGAAGCTCGCGAATCTCGGTGACGTATTCCCCCTCGATCAAGGGGCTTTGGCAGTGCAGGTTCTCGTTGACCTCGTACAGGCAACGCTCGATGCCAAAGCCCATCATCGGGGTCGACAGGTTGGCGGTCAGGTCCTTGAACTGGCTCTCGAAGTGGCCGAGTTCGGGGTTGTACATGCCCTGCCCCTCGATCCAGTACTTGACCAGGTCGCGGCTGAGGATTTCGGCATAGGACCGCAACGGCCGCCCCTGCATGAGCGCGGTCGCCATGGCCGTGCCAAAGCCGTCCAGGGTGGTGCGGACCTCGCGGTAGCGCAGCGGTGCGCGAGGGTCGAGCACGATCAACACACGGGCGATGGTCAGGTCCGAGGACTGCCGGGGATCGTTACTTTGAGCCTGCGCCATGCGGATGGAGGTGGCCACGGCGTCGGCCGACTCGTTATCCTCCAGTCCCCGCCGAAGCCACACTTCCAGCCGGCCATCAAGGATGGGGGCGGCTGCCAGATCCCAGCGCGTCGCCATGGCGTGCGCCAGTTCGGGCATGGTGAATATCTCGCGGCCCTCGAACTTGAACGGCCGCTGTGCGCGGCGGGCCGGCTTGGTCTGGATCGGCGTCAGCCGGCGGCCCTGAAGCCACAGATCAACGTTTTCCAGATCCCAACGATCCTTGGGATCGTCGCACAAGACGCCACGCACGAACTCGATCAGGTTCAGGGGAACCCGACCCTCGGAGGAGAAGGCGGCATAGGTGCTCTGGGCCAGTTTGGCGCGCACGACCGCGTCGGTGGTCCAGCCCTCAGTGATGTCACGGCCGGTCAGCAGCGACACTACGGTCAGGCCCAGGGCGTAAAGATCGTCCTTGGGATAGCCCTGGCCGCGCCCTTCGGGATTGGCCTGCGCCATGTCCACGGGTTCATAGGCGGCGGGATTGTCAAACCCTGGCGGCGCGGTCGTGCAGTCGCCCAGGCACAGGCGTTCCTTGGTCTTGTCGAACCAGAACAGGTTGTCCAGGCGTACCGCGCGGTGGGTCACGCCGCGCGTCGAAATCTCGGTCAGCGCGGTCACCAGCGGCTTGATGACCTTTTTGATGATCTGATTTTCGGGGATCGGATCGAACCTGGTACTCGGCGCCTTGATGACGCGCGAGCCAGCCGGCCTTTCATACACCACCGCGACCAGCCGGCGGTTGGCCGATGGCCAGTCCACCACGCCATAGTCGATCAGGTGCAGCATCCCGCCCGCCTGAACGCCCTTGAGCGAGCGCATGGCGCCAGCCCGCACCGGCAGATCCGGACGGCAGATCAGCGCCATCAGCGAACGACCAGCCCCCCGGCGATCCTCGCAGTGATACGCCACCGCCTGCGGACTGGACAGGTCCGGCAACGGTTTGGCGGGATCGATCTCGAACCGGTCGCGCAGGACGACCGACCCGCTGGCCGCCCCCGCTGTGGCCGGGGCCTGGTTCGCCATGGCCGCCTCCACCCTTAATCCCCTCGCCCGCCCTCCAGGGCTGCTGCGGGTACTATGCCTTCACGGCGCCGGTATGACAACCGGCACCGGCCGGGCCATCACGGCGCCGGTATGACAACCGGCACCACCGGGCCTTCACGGCGCCGGTGTGACAACCGGCACCGAGGGGTCCTTCATCAGTCGGCGAACGGGTCGCGCATCAGGATGGTGTCGTCCCGCTCGGGGCTGGTCGACAGCAGGGCTGCCGGGGCCTCGATCAGTTCCTCGATGCGGCGCACGTACTTGACGGCGGTGGCCGGCAGGTCGGCGAAGGAGCGCGCCCCCTCGGTGCTCTGCGACCAGCCTTCCCAACTTTCATAAATCGGCTCGACCGAGGCCTGGGCCGTCATCGAGGCCGGCAGATAGTCGATGACTTTGCCGTCCAGGCGATAGCCGGTGCACACCTTCAGTTCATCGAAGCCGTCCAGGACATCCAGCTTGGTCAGGGCGATGCCATTGATGCCGCCGACCTTGACGGCTTGGCGGACCAATACGGCGTCAAACCAGCCGCAGCGGCGCTTGCGCCCGGTCACGGTGCCGAACTCGCGGCCGCGCTCGCCGATGCGGGCGCCGATGTCGTCGAACAACTCGGTCGGGAACGGGCCTTCACCGACGCGCGTGGTGTAGGCCTTAGTGATGCCCAGCACGTACCCGATGCCGCCCGGCCCCATGCCCGACCCGACCGAGGCTTGGCCGCTGAGGGTATTGGAACTGGTGACGAACGGATAGGTCCCGTGGTCGACGTCGAGCAGGGCGCCCTGGGCGCCTTCGAACAGGATGCGCTTGCCGGCCTTGCGGTAGTCGTCCAGGTCGCGCCACACAGGACTGGCGTAAGGCAGGATCTGCGCCGCGATTTCCTTGACCTGATCCCACAGGACCTGACCGTCCACCGGCTCGGCACCCAGGCCCTTGAGCAGGGCGTTGTGGTGGGCCAGCAGGCGGTCGATCTTCATTTCCAGGGCGGCGTCATCGTCCAGGTCGCAGACGCGGATGGCGCGACGGGCCACCTTGTCCTCATAGGCCGGGCCGATGCCGCGCCCGGTGGTGCCGATCTTGCCCTTGCCGGCGGCGGCTTCGCGCGCTTGGTCAAGGATGCCGTGCAGCGGCAGGATGAGCGACGCGTTCTCGGCGATCTTCAGGACACTCGGGTCGATGGTCACGCCCTGGCCCCTGATCTTCTCGATCTCGGCCACCAGCGCCCACGGGTCGATGACCACGCCATTGCCGATGATCGACGGGGTGCCGCGCACCACGCCCGACGGCAGCAGGCTGAGCTTGTAGCTCACCCCGTTGACCACCAGTGTATGCCCCGCGTTGTGGCCGCCCTGGAAGCGCACCACAACATCCGCCCGCGAGGCCAGCCAGTCGACCACCTTGCCCTTGCCTTCATCGCCCCATTGGGACCCGACGACCACCACGTTCGTCATGCACTTAACCCCGATCTGAGCCCGGAGCGACGGCCTTGACGGCGCCCCCGGCGGTGTAATGGGAACAACGCAGGCGCCGCGCCTCGGCTTCGAGGTCGACACCGTCTTCCAACGCCGCCACGGTCACCCAGCCTTCGGCCTGGAACCGGGCGGCCAGCGGCCGGTCGGCAGCGGCCAGAAACAGACGGCGCGGTTCGGCCAGCGGCGGCAGGACATCGGCCACCGCGTCGATGAACAGGCTGGCGCCAACGGCCTTCTCGCGCGCCACGCCAGCGCGGTAACGGCCACCCCGGCCCAGTTCGCCCCGCGCACGGGCCGCAAACAGGCTGAAACTGACACCGGTATGATATTCAAAACCCCGATTTTCGACCGGATCAACGGTCAGGCCGATGCCCGGCGCACCAGCCTGAACCAGGGCGACGAC
>LAEA01000183.1 GCA_000961745.1 Rhodospirillaceae bacterium BRH_c57
CGATGACCTCGGGGTCGGTGTTGGGGGTGACGATGAACTGGCCGCCCGCCTCCTGGAGCCGGGCAACGGCGTCGGCCTTCAGCACCGTGCCGGCACCGACCGAGACTGTGGTAGGGCAGGCCTCGACGAGGGCGCGCAGGCTGTCGAAGGGGTCGGGTGAGTTGAGCGGCACCTCGATCAGGGTGATGCCGGCCTCGACCAGGGCGGCGGCCACGGCCGGCACCTCGGGCGGCGTGATGCCGCGCAGGATGGCGACCAGCGGGACGGCTGCGAAGGCGGCGTGGAAGCGGGCGTCTACCATTCGGCCACGCTCCCGTCCTCGTGCCGCCATTGCGGAGTGCGCCAACGGTGACCTTCCTTGGCCCGCTCCTCGACGAAGGCCTCGTTGATTTCGACACCCAGGCCGGGGCGGGTGAGGGCCGGCAGGTAGCCGTCGGTGATTTGCAGCGGCGTCGGGTCAACCAGATAGTCGAGGACGTCGTTGCCGACATTGTAGTGGATGCCCATGGACTGTTCCTGGATGAAGGCATTGTGCGCCACGAAGTCCAGGTGCAGGGAGGCTGCCAGGGTCAGTGGCCCGAGCGGGCAGTGGAGGGCGATGGCGACGTCGTAGGCCTCGGCCATGACGGCGATCTTGCGGGCCTCGGTGATGCCGCCGCAGTGGCTGATGTCGGGCTGTAGGATGTCGACCATCCGCTGTTCCAGGACCTCCCGGAAGGCGAAGCGGCTGTGCAGGCGTTCCCCGGTGGCCAGCGGATACCCCAACCCCGAGGCGATCTGCGGCAGGCAGTGCAGGTGCTCGGGCAGGACTGGTTCTTCCACGAACAGCGGGTGGAAGGGCTCCAATTCGCGCAGCAGCACCTTGGCCATGGGGCGGTGGACGCGGCCGTGGAAGTCGATGGCGATGCCGACCTCCGGCCCCACCGCGTCGCGCGCCTCGGCGACCCGAGCGATGGCCTCGTCCACCTTGGCGTGGCTGTCGACGATGGCCATCTCCGGCGTGCCGTTCATCTTGAAGGCGGTGAAGCCCTTGGCCACCACCTCTTTGGCCTGGCGGGCGATG
Source organism: Rhodospirillaceae bacterium BRH_c57 (assembly GCA_000961745.1). Classification (GTDB taxonomy): domain Bacteria; phylum Pseudomonadota; class Alphaproteobacteria; order Rhodospirillales; family Rhodospirillaceae; genus Cauispirillum. Next base: position 1,064 of record LAEA01000183.1, read on the forward strand.
TCGGCCGGGCGGTCGCCGCCGATCCAGCAGTACATGCGCATCCGGTCGCGCACCGGGCCGCCGAGCAGGCTGTGCACCGGCTGGCCCAGGGCCTTGCCCTTGATGTCCCACAGCGCCTGATCGATGCCGGAGATGGCCGACATCAGGATGGGGCCGCCGCGATAGAAGCCGCCGCGATAGAGGCTCTGCCAGATGTCCTCGATGGGGCCGGGGTCGCGGCCGATCAACTGGTCGGCCAGTTCGTGGACGGCCGCCTCGACGGTGGCGGCGCGCCCCTCGATGACGGGCTCGCCCCACCCGGCGATGCCCTCGTCGGTCTCGATCTTCAGGAACAACCAGCGGGGCGGTACGCTATAGGTCTTGAGCGCGGTGATCTTCATGACGATACCCCTTTAATCCAGCATCCACAGGGCCATGTCCGGATAGGCGAGCATCAGCCCCAGCACCATCAACTGCATGATGATGAAGGGCACGAGCGAGGCGAAGATGTCCTTCAACTGGATCTCCGGCGGCGCGACGCCCTTCAGGTAGAACGCGGCTGGCCCGAAGGGTGGGCTGAGGAACGACACCTGCATGTTCACGGCGAAAAGGATGCCGAACCAGATCGGGTCGTAGCCAAGCTGGATGATGATTGGCACGAAGATGGGCAGGGTCAGCATGGCGATGCCGATCCAGTCCAGGAACAGGCCCAGCACCAGCAGGATAAGCATCATCACCATGATGATGACCACCGGCGCCGCATCGATGCCCAGGATGGTCGAAGACACGAAGCGGTTGCCGCCCATCAGGTTGTAGACACCGACCAGGGTGGCCGCGCCGATGCCGATCCAGATGATCATGCCGCAGGTGGTCAGCGTTTGCATGACGCTCTCGTGCAGCAGCTTGACGTTGAACTCGTGTCGGATCAACGTCCCCACCAGCACCCCGAAGACACCCATGGCGGCAGCCTCGGTGACGCTGGCGATGCCGGCGTAGATGGTGCCCAGCACCATGAAGGCGATGGCCGCCGGCAGCATGATGGCCTTCAGCGCCATCTTGCGCTGGGCGGCCTTCTCCTCGGGCGGAATGGGCGGCATGGGCGGGGCCAGCGACGGGTTGATGAGGCAGCGCGTCAGCACATAGGCCATGTACATGCAGGCCAGCAGGACGCCCGGCGTTATCGCCGCGACGAACAGGTCGGCGATGGAGACGCTGGCGATCAGGCCGTAGATGATCAGCACGATGGACGGCGGGATCATGGTGCCCAGCGCGCCGCCGCCGCAGACCACGCCGATGGCAATCTTGCGGTCGTAGCCCAGCCTGAGCATCTGCGGCAGGGCAAGGATGCCGAGCAGCACGATTTCGCCGCCGATGATGCCCGACATGGCGGCCAGGAACACCGCCACCACCAGGGTTTGCACGGCGACGCCGCCGGGCAGGCGGCCGGCCAGGACGCGCATGCCGTTGAACAGATCCTTGGCAATGCCTGATCGGTCGAGTAGCGAGGCCATAAAGACGAACATTGGCACGGCGACCAGCGAGTATTCCGTGATGAAGCCGAAGACGCGGCTGATCACCAGCGGAATGGCGTTGGGGCCGAACCAGCCGATGGTGAAGACCAGCGCCACCAGTCCGGTGACGAAGGCCAATGGCAGGCCGGTGAGCAGCAGCAGAAAGATGCTGCCGACGAGGACGTAGGTCCCCCATTCGATGCCCAGTGCCTGAAGACCGAGTCCACCCATGTCACTTGCCCTCCTGGTTGGAGTCCGTGCCACGGGCGTCCACATCGGGCCGGTTGCGCAGGGTGTGGATGATGTGCAGCACTGTTTGCAGCGTCATGATGACCAGGGCGACCAGGATGATGCCCTTGGTCAGGGCCGGGAACGGCGGGTTCCAACTGGTGCCGGAGCGTTCAAGCTGCCATGCGCCCAGCGGTGAGTGCGAGGCCCGCCAGAACAGGACGTAGGCGGCGTAGGACATGCCGCCGGCAAAGCCCAGGGTGATGATGCCGTTGAAGATATCCAGCCAACGCTGGGCCCTGGGGCTGACCGCGTCGTAGACCAGGCGCACGCGGATGTGCTTGTCGCGCGCCATGGCCGCAGGGCCGCCAAGCGCGAAGATGATGGCGATGATGAACACGGTCGTCTCGTGCACCCAGGACGTCGGGCTGTCGAAGACGTAGCGGCTGATTACCTCCAGGACCGAAATGGCCATGGCGATAAAGACCAGCCAAGCGAGGCCCCGGCTGCACCATTCGATGGCGGCGTCCAGGCGCGTGCGGATGTGGCCCTCGGTGCCACGATGGGCGAGGGGCTGGATACCGGCATCGGTATTGGACAGCTCCTCGAAAGCCGGCGAGGGGGCGGGGAATTTCTTATCGGGCATCGGGACCTCCTTCCGCGGCGTCGGGCGCCGGCGGAGGTGGCGGGGGAGGGGGGGGCGCGCGCCCGGCGTCGGGCGGAGGTGGCGGAGAGGGCGCGCGCGCCCACCGGCTACATCAGGTTGCGGGTGGTCAGGAACTGAACGACCGAGTCATAGACCTTCTGGGTCAGTTCGTTCTTCTGGGCCCAGGTTTCCCATTCCTGCTTTGCGATGTTGCGGAACTTTTTCCGCTCCTCCGGCGCCATGTCGATGATCTCGATGTTCGCGTCGGCGCGCGCTTCCTTCACCGCTTCCAGGTCGCGGGCCTTGAGCTTGAACACCAGGTCGTAGGCCAGGGCGTCGGTGGAGGTTTCCAGGATCTGCTTCAGGTTGGCCGGCAGGCCGTCCCAGATGCCCTTGTTGATGGATACCGCCACCATCGGCAGCGAGTGGAAGCCGGGGTAGCTGGGATAGCGGGCGAACTGGTGCAGGCCCTGGGCGTGGTTGGTGGAGAACACGGTGTAGTCGGCGGCGTCGATGACGCCCTTTTCGAGGCCGGTATAGACTTCCGAACCTGGCAGGTTCACCGGCGCGGCGCCGGCCTTGGAGAAGATGTCGTAGACCATGCCCTCGGGGGCGCGGATCTTCAGGCCCTTGAGGTCCTCGACCGTGCGGATGGGTTTCTTGGTGACGAAGGCCTCAAGCCCCGTCGCCGCGGCGCCAATCAGGTGCACGCCGTAGGGCTCGACCAGTTCGTTGTAGAGCGCCTCGCCGCCGCCGTACTGCATGTACTCCAGGAATTCCAGCGGGTCGCCCCAGGCGCCTACCAGGTTGCCAAGCATGGAGAAGGCCGGGTTGAGGCCGGAGAAGTAGCTGGGGTCGGTCAGGTGGCCCTGTAGGATGCCGGACCCGACGGCATCCAGGGTCTGGTTGTGCGGCACCACGGCGCCGGTGGGCAGGATGTCGATCTGGATGCGGCCGTCGGACATCTTTTTGATGTTCTCGGCCCACTGCTGCTTGATCTTGAACTGCGGCTCGCCGGCGGTCTCCGACGTTTGGAAGGTCCATGCATACTCTGCGGCCTGTGCCGCCTGTCCCATCAGGGCCAGGGCCACCGTGGCGCCCAACAGGCCGCCGCCCCAGCGCGCGAGCTTTAATGCGATCATCGGAGTACCTCCATTAGTTCTTTCTCCGGCCCTTTCGCCGGGCCGGCGTTGGCCCAGCCCCTTCAGGGGCTGGAGGGGGAGATCCTTGCCCGTAAGCGGGCAAGGACATCGTCGTCGCCGGGCGGAGAGGACAGGCCCAGGTCGTGCCCGGTCCTGTTCATGACGCGCAGGGCGGCGTCGAAAGCGGCCTCGGGATTCCGCAGCCTGATGCTGTCCATTAACGTTCTGTGGCGCTCAAGGCTGTCACGGAGTTCGTCGGCGGTGTCGTTGCTCTGGCGGATGACCAGCAGGATCGATGGCCGCAGGATGTGCGCCAACTGAGCCCACACCAGGTTGTGGGTGGCCCGGTAGATGGCGCTGTGGAAGTCGATGTCGGCGAGGGTGAAAGCGGAGTCGCGCTCGCCGGAGCGTTCGTCGTCACAGTGCCGCGCCATTGCGTCGAAGGCCTCCTCGATGGCGACCGTGTCGCATGCCTTGGCCCGGCTCGCCGCCATCGCCGCGACCAGCGGCTCGGTGGTGCGGCGGAACTCGAAGATCTCGCGCAGGAACGCTGGATTGGGGGCCGCGTAATCGACCATCCATCCCGTCACCGCCGGATCGAGGATGGTCCACTCACTGTATTCCTGGACGGTCGTGCCGCGTCCGGCTTGGCGTTGGATGATGCCCAGCGCCGCCAGTGGCGCCAGGCCCGAACGCACTGAGGCGCGGCTGATGGCGAACGTATCCGCCAACTCGGTTTCCTTCGGTGCCACGTCGCCTGGGAGAAGCTCGCCGGAGAAGATGCGGCGGGCCAGATAGTCTGTGATCTGATTGCCCCTCTCGCCACGACTGCTGGTGGCGGGACCTTGACGGCAAGGGATATCGGAACTGCTCATGGTTCGACTCCACGACTTCCCGATCAGGGTACGCCTTGTCGGACATTTAATCAATCATGTCTGACATTTCGTGGAGAGCACGCGCCCGCAAGAAGCCCTGGTGATCGTCGCCGCAGGGGTGGCGGGAGGCGTCCGCCGACCCCACCTTATCCCCACTCAACCGACCACGATCACAGGAGGACAGGTGTGTTCATCGCCATGAATCGGTTTCGCATCAAGAAGGGTGGCGAGGAAACCTTTGAGCGCATCTGGCGCGAGCGCGAGAGCCACCTGAACGAGGTGCCGGGCTTTCAAGAGTTCCATCTCCTGCGCGGGCCAGAGGCTGAGGACCACGTGCTCTACGCCTCGCACGCGGTGTGGGACTCGCGTGAGCACTTCGAAGCCTGGACCAAGTCCGACGCATTCCGCAAGGCGCACGCCCGCGCTGGGTCCTCGCCCGACATCTACATGGGTCCGCCGCAGCTTGAACTGTTCGACGTGGTCCTGCACCAGACCCGGAACTGAGCATCACCCGCGCCCTCGGGGCGGAGGATGCTCACGGGTCCTCCCCATTCCTTCAGTCGGCGACCACGGCGCCCTTGCGCTCGGTGATCAGGGCGTAGGCCTCCGGGCGACGGTGCAGGGCGAAGTTGAAGATGTTCTCCTTGATCTCGCGGGTGCGGTCGAGGTCGCAGTCATGGATGACCAGTTCATCCTGCTGCGTTCCCGCCATGGCGACGATTTCGCCGGTCGGGGCGATGATGCAGCTCTGGCCGAGCAGGTCGCAGTCCTCTTCGCGCCCGGCCTTGGCCACGCCCACGACCCACATGCCGTTCTGATAGGCGCCGGCCTGCATGCACAGGTGGTTGTGGAAGCCTTGCAGGTGATCGTGTTCGGGCACCGGCGGGTAATGGATGGGCGTGTTGTAGCCCAGCATCATCAGTTCCACACCCTGCAAGGCTAGCACGCGGTAGGTTTCAGGCCAGCGGCGGTCGTTGCACAGGGCCATGCCGACCACGCCGCCAAACGCCTTCCACGCCCCGAACCCCATGTCGCCGGGTTCGAAGTAGCGCTTTTCCAGGTGCTGGAAGGCGCGCCAGGGCTCGTGCTCCGCATGGCCCGGCAGGTGGACCTTGCGGTACTTGCCGACGATGCGCCCGCTCTGATCGACGATGATCGAGGTGTTGAAATGCCGCGTCCGGCCATCCTGCACGGCCAGTTCGGCATAGCCCAGGTAGAACCCGATACCGAGCCGGGCTGCTGCGTCGAACAGGGGCCGCGTCTCGGGACCGGGCATCTCGGTTTCAAAAAAGGCGTCAATTTCGGCTTGGTCCTCGAAGTACCAGCGCGGAAAGAACGTGGTCAGAGCCAGTTCCGGGAAGACTACGGCGGTGCATCCGCGATCTTTGGCCCGGTGCAACAGGTCGACCATGCGGGAAACCGCCTGCGACCGGGTGTCGGTGCGTGAAATCGGGCCGAGCTGGGCGGCACCGAGTGTGACGATTCGGCTCATCGACTGTATCCTTTCAAGGACCTACTCGGCCAGATCCACCAGGACCCGCAGCAGGACGTTGGCCCCGGCCTCCAGGTCGGCGGGGGCGGTGTGTTCGTGGATGTTGTGGCTGATGCCGTGGACGCTGGGCACGAACACCATGGCGGTCGGGCACACCCGCGCCAGCATTTGGGCGTCGTGCCCCGCACCGCTCGGCATCCGCATGACCGAATGCCCGAGGCCCTTGGCGGTGGCTTCGACCTTGGCCACCATGCCGGGATGAAAGGCCACCGGCGCGAACCGGGCAAGGCTGCGGTGGGTGACCTCCACCCCCTCGGCGGCGGCAAGGCTGGTGACGACCGCCATCACTTCCGCCTCGGCCTGTTGCAGCAGGGCCTCGTCAGTGTTGCGTAGATCGACCGTGAAGCGGGCGTGGTTGGCGACCACGTTGACGAGGTTGGGCTTCAGTTCGAACGATCCGACCGTGGACACCTGATGGCCGCCCATGCGCGTCGCCAGATCGCGCGCGAAGGTGGCGGTTGCCATGGCGACGTAACCGGCGTCGTGGCGCAGGCGCATGGGCGTGGTGCCGGCGTGGTTGGAGGTGCCGGTGATGGTGAACTCGGTCCACGAGATGCCCTGCACCATACCCACGGCGCCGATGGTGACGCCCTGTTCCTCCAGCACCGGCCCTTGCTCGATATGCAGTTCCACGAAGGCGTGAACCTCGGGCGCCCCGACGCTCGCCGGTCCAGCGGCGTCAATGGCGTTCAGGCAATCCCCGACCGTCGTGCCGTCGATGCCCTCGACCGCCAGCGCCTCGTCGAGCGGCATTCCGCCGACGTAGACCAGGCTGCCCATCATGTCGGGGGCGAAGCGTGCCCCTTCCTCGTTGGTGAAGAAGGCGACGCACAGCGGGCGTCTGGTGGTGATGCCCAGGTCATTGAGCGTCTCGACCACCTCCAGCCCGGCCAGCACGCCGAGGTTTCCGTCGTACAGGCCGCCGGTGCGGACGGTGTCGATGTGCGAGCCGGTCATCACCGGCGGGCCGTCCTCGGTCCCCGCCCGCAGCCCAAAGACGTTGCCGATGGCGTCGGTGGTGACGCTGAGGCCGAGGTTCCGCATCCACCCGGTGACCAGATCGCGCCCGGCCCGGTCGTCGTCGGTCAGGGCCAGTCGGCACACCCCGCCGCCGGGCAGGGCGCCGACCTCGCCCAGGGCTTTCAGGCGGTCGATCAGACGTTGGCCGTTGATGCGCAGGTTCTCGCGGGTCATCCTGCGGCCTCCCGTGCCACCGCCTCGGCCGGGCGGCCGACCATGCGGGTGTAGAGGTCCGGGTCGGTGGCGCCTTCGCTGCCGATCAACAGCACGCGGCTGTCCGGCCCCAGACCTAAAGCCTTGGACAACAGGACGTCGTTGCGGGCCAGCAGGAACCCGGCAAGACCGGCCACAGCGCTTTCCCCGGCGACGAAGGGTGCATCGCCGCATGGGCCATCGGCCAGCAGCTTCATGCACTCGACCGCCGAGTCATCGGTCACCGTCATGAAATCGTCGGCGCCCTCTTCGAGGATTTCCCAGGCCAGCAGCGAAACCTCGCCGCAGGCCAGCCCGGCCATGAGGGTGTCGAGATCGCCATGCACGGTGACCGGCATCCCGGCCTTGGCACTCTCAAACAGGCAGGCGGCGCGGTCGGGCTCGACCACGATGATGCGTGGCCGGTCGGCCCCGTAGGCCTCCCACAACTGGGCGGCGGTCGCGGCGGCCAGACCGCCAACCCCGCCCTGCACGAAGCAGTGGGTGGGCGCCTCGGGCATTTGGGCGACGGCTTCGTCGATCATCACCGTGTAGCCCTGCATGACGTCGCGCGGCACGTCCATGTAGCCGGGGTACGATGTGTCGGACACCACGAACCAGCCGTTGTCGGCGGCATCCTCGGCCGCCTGACGTACGGCGTCGTCGTAGTTGCCGGACACCCGGCGCACCTCGGCGCCATAGCGGGCGATGGCGTCAACCCGGCCCTGCGACACGGTGGCATGAACATAGATCACGCAGCGCGCCCCGAACTGCTGCGCGCCCCAGGCCACCGAGCGGCCATGGTTGCCGTCGGTGGCGCAGCACACGGTGATCTTGGCGACCTCCTCGCGGTGGGCGCCGGCAACCAGATCGGCCGCGGTGACGCCCTCGGGCAGGTGCTTCTTCAGCAGGCGGAGCACGGCATAGGCCCCGCCCAGTGCCTTGAAACTGTCCAGCCCGAAGCGGCTGGCTTCGTCCTTGTACCACACGGCGGCCACGGCGGAGGCCTCGGCCAAGCCGCGCAGGTCGCGCAGCGGGGTCGGCGCATAGCCGGGCCAAGTGCGGATCTCGGCACGGGCCTCGCGCATGGCTTCGTCGGTCAGCACGGCGCGTTGACGCGCCCCGATCGGCTGGCCGCGCACGGCGTGCGGATTGGCGGCATGGGCAACGCGGCCGGGAGGGATGGGCAGGGAGATGGTCATGGTCGTCCTCGTGGGGGAGAGGGAAGGGAGGGGGGGAAACGGCGCCCCCTCCCTGGCCGTGTTACTTCGCGGCGTCGTCGATGGCGGCCATGAAGCTGTTGAGCAGTGCTTCGCCCTCGGCACCGTGCGTTTCGATGATCACCTTCTTGACGGCCGGTTGGGCTGCCTCGCGGAAGGCGGCCCGTTCCTCGGGCGTCGGGGCGTAGACCTCCATCTCCTTGGCCAGCTTGGGCAGGCCACGGTCGGATGCCTCGATGATGCGGCTGATGCCGCGCCCGGCGACGATGGCGGACTTGGCGGCAGCCTGGACCACGCCCTGTTCCTCGGGCGTCAGGCCGTCCCAGAAGGTCTTGTTGACCGCCCAGACGTAGGGCGCGAACAGGTGGTTGGTCAGCGACAGGTACTTCTGCACCTCATCAAAGCGGGCGAAGGAGATGATCGGCACCGGGTTCATCTGGCCGTCGGCCACGCCGGTCTGGAGCGAGGTGTAGACCTCGGTCCAGGCAATGGCGGCAGGTTCGCCGCCCAGCGAGGTAATCAGCGCCTTGTGGGTGTCCAGGCCCATGGTGCGGATCTTCAGGCCCTTCATGTCCTCGGGCGTCTTGACCTGGTGCTTGGAGTTGGTGATGGCGAAGAACCCGCCGGAATCCCCAAAGCCGAGGATCTTCAGGTCGGTCTTGGCCTCGATGTCGGCCGCCAGTTTGTCGCCGAAGGGGCCGTCGAACACCTCGTAGGTCGCCGCGATGTTGGGGAAGGCGAAGGGCACGTCGAGCACCCCGATCATCGGGTAGGCCGACGCGAAGCCGCCCACCGAATGAATGCCCGACTGCACCACCCCGGCGCGGACCTGGCTGAGGACTTCGCCGTCCTTGCCAAGCTGCGCGTTCGGGAAGGTCTGCACGGTGACCGACCCGTTGGTGCCGGACTCGACCAGATTTTTGAACACGATCGCCATGGCCCCGGTGGGGTTGTCGAACGGGTCGTCGTTGTTGAGGTGATGCAGCTTCATCACCTTTTCGGCCTGGGCGGGGGCGATGCCGGCAACCATCAGACCGGCCACGGCAACGGCGGCGAACAGGGACTTGCGCAACGTCATGGGGGCGCTCCTTTCGGGAAAAGTCAGAAACCAAGCAGGCGGGGGATGAACAGGGTCAGGTCGGCCCAGAAGGCGATGACCATGAGGATGGAGACCTCGACCAGCAGGAAGGGCCACAGGGCGGCGCTGATCTTCTCGATCTTCTCGCCGGTGACCGACGCCAGCACGAACAGGCAGGCCCCGACCGGCGGCGTCATCAGTGAAATGTTGAGGGTCAGGATGATCATGATGCCGGCGTGCACCGGGTCCATACCGATGGCCTTGGTCAGCGGCACCAGCACCGGAGCCAGGATGATGAGCGCGGCGTTGATGTCCATGAACAGCCCGACGATCAGCAGCAGGGCGAGGATCATGGCGATGATCGCGGTGGGGTCGGACGACAGGGCTAGGAACCCCGCAGCCACCATCTGGGGGATCTGCTCGAACGTCATCCACCAGCCGAGGATGGAGGCCGAGGCGATGATCAGGAACACCACGCCGGTGATCTGTGCCGTCCGCTGGAGCATGTCGATCATGTCCGACATCCTGAGCGACCGATAGATCACCGCCCCGACGAACAGGGCATAGAGGACTGCCAGCGCGGCGGCCTCGGTCGGGGTGACGATGCCGCCCAGGATGCCGCCCAGGATGATGACCGGCATCAGGATGGCGAAGATGCTGGATTTGAAGCTGGACAGGATGAGGCGGAGGCTCGGCCCGCCCTCGCCCTTGGGCAAGCCCCAGCGGCGGCCCATGGCGGCGATCAGGGCCATGCACAACAGGGCGATCAGCAGGCCCGGCAGGATGCCCGCCGCGAACAGCCCGGCGATCGACACCCCCATCAACGACCCGTAGATCACCATGAGGTTGGACGGCGGAATGGTCGGCCCGATGATCGACCCGGCAGCGGTGACCGCACAGGCGAATGGCCGCGTGTAGCCCTGCTTGACCATGGCCGGAACGATGGTGTTGCCAAAGGCTGCGGCATCGGACACCGCCGCGCCGGTCATCCCGGCGAACATGACCGAGGCGACCATGTTGGAGTGGGCCAGTCCGCCGCGCATGTAACCGACCAGGGCGTTGGCGAAGTCGATCAGACGGGCCGTGATGCCCGACCGGTTCATGATCTCGCCGGCCAGGATGAAGAACGGCATGGCCATGAAGGTGAACATGTCCAGGCCCTCGAAAAAGCGCTTGGGCGCCATGGCGAGGAACTGTGTGCCACCGAGCTGAAACAGCCCGATTACCCCGGCGATGCCGAGCACGAACCCAATGGGCAGTCCCAGCAGCATGAGGCCAAAGAACGCTCCGGCTACGAGGGTCATTCCGCTTCCTCCATCTGGACGCCGGGCATTTCATCGGGGGCCAGCGTCACGTCGCGGACCAGCAGGACGGTGGCCTGAAACGCCGACAGGCCCGCCGAGACAGGCACCGCCGCGAAGGGCACCATCATGCTCATGCCGAAAATGGTGGCGAATTGGTTGCTGCCTTGGAGGGTCATGCCGACGCCGTACCAGGCAAGGAACCCAAAGAACGCGATGGCGATGATGTCCAGAAGGGCGCGCAACGGCTTGCGGCCGCTTTCGGGCAACAAGCTGAACATCAGCTCGAACCCGATGTGCTCGCGCCGGAACACGCCGACCGGAATGGCCAGCAGCGCGGCCCAGATCATGATGTAGCGCGACAGTTCCTCGGTCCAGGTGATGCCCAGGCTCAGCCCGTAGCGGGACAGGATGCCAAGCCACACGATAAGGACCATGACCGCCACAAGGGCGGCGCAAATCTTGATGATGACGGCGTCGAGGGTGGCGCCAATGAGGGCCAGCCCGCGGCCGGCTCCCGATGGAATGGCCATGATGCCTCCGGATTTGGGTGCCTTCCCTGAGGGCCGGTCTTTGGGTGCCGACCTTCGAGTTTCATGCTGGAACAGATTTTTCACTATGTCAACATACTGAAAATGACGTTTCGCTCTCCCGTCGCTTCAGGCATCATGCTAAGCATGCGTGAGATGAAAGAGCCCAAGTCCCTCGAAGCGCGGATCCAGGCGCATTACGAACAGCTTCCCCCGGCGGAGAGGCGGTTGGGCGACCTGCTGCTCGGCTTCCCCGGCGACATCGCCACCTATAGCGCGGGCGAACTGGCCGACATGGCCGGCACGTCCAAGGCGGCGGCCTCCCGCTTTTTTCAGCGCATCGGCTACAAGGACTTCAACGAGGTCCGGCGCGAGGTGCGCGGCGCCCGGCACTGGGGCTCGCCGATCTACCTGTCGGCCACTGACAAGAAGAATGAGAAACGCAGCCAGACGGTGGCAGCCCATCTGGCGCAGGAAAGCGAAAATCTGTCGCGTACACTTGAGGCGTTGCGCCCGGATGTGGTGCGTGACGCCTCCAGCGCCCTCGGCGAGGGCCGCCGGGTGTTCATCGTGGGGTTCCGCAACAGCCGGATGCTGGCCCTGTACCTGCAACGCCAGTTGATGTTGATGCGCCCCGATGTGGTGCTTCTGCCGCAACCGGGGCAGACCCTGGGCGAAGACTTGGTGGACCTGGGGGAGCAGGACGTCCTGGTGGTGATCGGCATGCGCCGGCGGGTCGCGGCGGTGTCCAAGATCATGGAGGTGGCCCAGAAGCAGGGCGCCCGTATCCTGCTGCTGACCGACCCGTCAGCCACCCGCACCGCCAAGCTGGCCACCTGGACCATCACCTGCGAGGTGCGCTCGACCTCCATCTTCGACAGCTATGCAGCGGCCATGAGCGTGCTCAACCTGCTGTGCGCGGGCATGTTCCGGGGTGCCATGAAGGACGGTTACGACCGCCTGCGCCGCATCGAGGCCCTGCACGATGACCTGGAGGAACTCGACACCTTCGCGTGGTTCGCCAACATGACCGAGGAAGACACCTGACGGCTCGCTTTTCTGAGGGGGGCAGTTCAAAAGGCTTGGTGTTAGGCCAGCCGACGGATGAAATGACCTTTCGTTCCGCTGGCGCGGACGGGCTCCCGCCCGAAGCCCGGCTGGAGCAAGCTCCAGACCTCCTTGTTTTTTCAAAAAAACAAAAGGGGGTCGGGGTTCACCCCGAGCGGGTGCGGGCGGCAGCCCGCTTCTCAGGTGGGTCAGATCATTAGACGGTCGGTATTAGAGCCGAGGCGAGATGATTACATCATCCTGATTGCGGCGGGCCTGCAGGATTTGAACCCCCTCCTCATGGTCCTCGGCCTGCCGGTGGTGGCGCAGCAGGTATTTGGCAACCGGCACCTCCACATGGCGGCGGACCGCGCGGCGCAGGGAGCGGGCGCCAAACTGCCGGTCGAAGCCGCGCTTCACCAGCAGGTCAATGACGTCGGGATCGACCTGCACCCGGACACCGTGCTTCAGCAGGCGGCGGTTCAAGCGTTCGATCTCCAGGCGGACGAGGTCATTGACCACCTCGGGCTCAATCCAGTTGAACACCGTGATGTGGTCGATGCGGTTGACGAACTCCGGGGGAAACGTTCCCAGCAGGCGGCGGTAGACCATGTCCCGCGCCTTGCGCTGGCGCTGCTGCGGGCTCAGCGGCATCAGCTTGCGGAACAGGCTGCGCTGGCGGTGCTCGAAGTTCTGGATGTCGCGGGCGCCGAGGTTGCTGGTCATGAACACCAGCGCGTTGCGGAAGCTGTAGGTCCGCTCGCCCGAGGCCACGGTAAGCTGGCCGTTGTCGAACACGTTGAGCAACGCCTGAAGAACCTGCGGGCTGGCTTTCTCCAGTTCGTCGAACAGCACGATGCCGGGCCGTTTCAGGCTGCCCTCGATCTTTTCCTGGTCGAACAGCGTCTTGCCTTCCTTGGCGCCGACATAGCCCGGCGGGGCGCCGGTCAGGGCGGCGGAGTAGTGTTCCTGGGACAAGGTGTTCATGTCGATGCGGCAGAAGGCGTCGGCGTCGCCATGGATGGACCGCGCCAGGGACCGCACGATCTCGGTCTTGCCGACCCCGGTGGGACCCAGGAACAAGGCGGTGAACAGCGGCCGGCGCGGGTCGGTGATGTCGGCGCGGATCACGTTGAGCATGTCCTCGACCGCCTCAAGGGCCTGATCCTGGCCGAGGATCTCGGCCCGCAGGCCGCGCACCACGGCGTCAATGTCGATCTGAAACCGTGATTTCAGACCGCCGGTGCGGTGGGCGAGGTGGAGGTTCACCACGTCCTCCAGTGCCGCGTTCTCGGCATCGAGCGACTCTTTCTGATCCCGCAGCCGCCGGGTTTCCTCAAGCTTGTCGTTGATGAACGGCACGTCGTCCTCCCAATACTGGTCCAGTCGGCAGTCGCCGGCCGCGCCAGGACGCGCGGCCGGCGATGCCATGCGATCAGGCGGTTTCCTCGGCCTCCTTGGCTTCATTGGGCAGGCTGCCGACCGGGCATTGCGCCACGCCGACCGTGCGCCGGGTGATCGCCTCGACGTTCTCCTGGGCCTTTTGGGCGTCGAGGACCCAGGTCCGGTAGAACTCGAACGGGCAATCGGCCACGCCCTTGTCCCCGTCGCCGGACTCATGGATGCCGGTGTAGCCGCGATGCAGCAGCTTGAAGAGATGGTTCTGCGACTGGTCGTTTTCCCGCGCGTCGCGGATGAGGCTCAGCGACAACTGGGCGTACTGCACGCCCATGTCCTCCTCGCCGCACTCGCCCAGGGTCCGGCCGTCGAAGCCGATGATCGCGGAGTGGCCGAAGTAGCTGTACACGCCGTCGAAGCCAGTGGCGTTGGCCACGGCGACATAGCAGTTGTTGGCCCATGCCATGCACTTGGCCATGGTGACCTGCTGTTCCTTGGCCGGGTACATGTACCCCTGGCAGCGCACGATCAGTTCGGCGCCCTTCATCGCGCAGTCGCGCCAGATTTCGGGATAGTTGCCGTCATCGCAGATGATGAGGCTCAGCTTCATGCCTTTTGGCCCTTCGCTGACGAAGGTCTGGCCGCCGGGATACCACCCCTCGATCGGGCACCACGGGATGACCTTGCGGTACTTCTGGACGATCTCGCCCTTGTTGTTCATTAGGATGAGGGTGTTGTAGGGGTTCTTGCGCGGGTGGTCCTCGTGACGTTCGCCGGTCAGCGAGAACACGCCCCAGACGTTGGCCTTGCGGCAGGCCCGCGCAAAGATCTCGGTCTCGTCACCGGGGATCTGCGAGGCGGTCTCCATCATTTCGCCGGGGTCGTACATGATGCCGTGGGTGCTGTATTCCGGGAAGATCACCAGATCCATGCCGGGCAGGCCCTTCTTCATGCCAACCACCATGTCGGCGATCTTCTGGCAGTTCTCCAGGACCTCCTCGCGGGTGTGAAGACGCGGCATCTTGTAGTTCACGACCGCGACGCCGACGGTATCGGGGCTGCTGGAAATGTCTCCGTGACGCATTGAAACCTCCTTGTATCAGGCAAAGTTCGGGCATGCGCTGCAACAGCGCCTTTCGTGCCGACCACGCGTGGCCGTCAGAAACTCAAGTGTTTGCGCGAGATTTCGTCGGTCAGTTCGTCGGCCCGGCCGGACAGCGCGACCCTGCCCTTGTCCAGGATGATGAACTGCTCGGACGCCCGCCGGGCGAAGCTGATATTCTGTTCAACCAGAATGATCGTCAGGCCCATCTCGCGGTTCAGGCGGATGATGATGTCCTCGATCTGTTTCACGATGTTGGGCTGGATGCCTTCTGTCGGCTCGTCCAGCAGGAGGATCTTGGGCTCCATCGCCAGGGCGCGGCCGATGGCAAGTTGCTGTTGCTGACCGCCCGACAGGTCGCCACCCCGCCGGCCGATGGACTGCTTGAGGACGGGGAAAAGCTCGAAAATGTAATCGGGCACCGTCCGCTTACCGTCGCGCCGGGCATAGGTTCCCATCACCAGGTTCTCGCGCACGGTGAACCGTGGAATGACCTCGCGGCCCTGCGGGACGTAGGCGATGCCGTGGAACGCGCGGTCGGCGGTGGACATGCGGGCGAGGTCGGCACCGTCGAAGTTCAACTCCCCCTCGGTGCGCGAGGTCAGGCCGATGATGGTGCGTAGCAGCGTGGTCTTGCCGACGCCGTTGCGGCCCAGAATGCTGACAAAGTCGCCCGGCCGGACGTTGAAGCTCACGTTCTGGATGATCGGGCTCTTGCCGTAGTAGGAGTAGAGGGCGTTAGCTTGCAGCATCGGCGGTCTCCTCATCCCCCAGGTAGGCCTGCCGGACCTTGGGGTCGCGTTCGATCTCGGCCACCGTGCCCTGGGCCAGCAGCTTGCCCTGGTCCATCACCGTGACCTGCTCGGCGATGACGCGGACGAAGCTCATGTCATGCTCGACCACGAGCATGGTGTGGCTGCCCCGCAGCGAGTTGAAGATGTCGGCCGTCTTGAGGGTTTCCTGGACGGTCATGCCGGCGGTCGGCTCATCCATCAGGATGAGCTTGCAGTCCTGCATCAGCAGCATGGCGATCTCCAGCCACTGGGTTTGGCCGTGCGACAGGTTGCCCGCCTTGACGTGCAGGTGATCGTGCAGCCCGACGATGGTCAGCACCTCGTCCATGCGGCCCGACAGGCGGCTGCGGAACACCCTCAGCGAGGCCAGGACGCCGGGATGCTGCGAGCGGGCAACCTCCAGGTTCTCGATCACCGACAGGTCCTTGAACACCGACGGCACCTGGAACTTGCGGCCGATGCCGTGGCGGGCCCGCTGGTACTCGGCCATGTGGGTGACATCGATGCCGCCAAAGATGACGCTGCCCCCCGACGCGGCGGTCTTGCCGCAGATCAGGTCCAGGGTGGTTGACTTGCCGGCCCCGTTGGGACCCAGCAGGCAGCGCAACTCGCCTTGTTCGAGGCTCAGGTTGAGGCCATCGACGGCGCGCAGGCCGCCGAACTGGACCTGAAGGTTGTGCAGTTCAAGATGGCCCATGCTAGTTTTCCTCCTTCACGGCAGGAGTGGCCGACAGCGGGGTGGCCTTGGTCGCCACCTTGCCGCCGCGATCGCGCGGGGACACCGTCTGAAGGCGTTGGACTGCGTCGCTGAACAGGCCGTACAGGCCGCGCGGCATGACCAGCACCACGACGATGAACAGGATGCCGAGGAACAGGAACCAGCCCTCGACGAAGATGCTCGACAGCCGGCCTTCGAGCATGTTGACGACCACCGCGCCCAGCGCCGCAGCCACCAGGGACTCCCGGCCGCCAACCGCGCACCAGATGACGATGCCGAGGCTGAACGGCACGCTCATGTAGGTCGGCGAGGCGAACTCCAGGACCAGGACGTAGAGCATTCCGGCCCACCCGGCGAGTGCCGCCGACACGCAAAAGGCCAGCGTCTCGTACCGCGCCACGTCGTAGCCGAAGAAGCGCACCCGGTTGGCGTCCTCGCGGATGGCCCGCAAGATAAGCCCCACCTTGCTGCGCACCACCGCAAGGCCGAGCGCCAGGGCGGTAATCAGGCAGCCCGCCACCATGTAGTAGAACGACGTGCTGTAGGCGTCGGCCCGCCAGCCGAACAGCTCCAGGGGGGCAAGGCCGGTCAGTCCGTTCTGGCCGCCGGTGTAACGCTGCTCGGAAATGAACACCAGTTGCAGGGCGACCAGGAACGCCAGGGTGATGATGGCGACGAACACGCCGGTCACCCGTCCGCGGAACATGAAGACCGCCATCAGCCACGCCACCAGGGCAGGGAGGGCGAGGCCCGCCACCAGGGTGAACGTCAGCGAGTGGAACGGCTCCCAGAACCACGGCAGGACCTCGACGTTGGTCCAGCCCATGAAGTCGGGCATTCCGTTGTAGGAACTGGCGCTGGCCCGCAGCTTGAGGTGCATCGCCATGACGTAGGAGCCGAGCCCGAAGGTCGCCGCCTGTCCCAGGTTGAGCACTCCGGCATAGCCCCAGGACAGGGCCAGGGCCATCGCCACCATGCCCAGCGTCAGGTAGCGGGCAAAGGTGTTCAGCTCGAACCCGTCGAAGGCAAAGGCCCATGGCACCACGAACAGGATGAGCGCCGCGAACAGGCCGTACCCGATGATGTCCGTCTTGAAAGTCGTGTTCATGTCGATCCCTCAGCGCCTGACCTTGTCGGGGAAGAGGCCCATCGGCCGGAAGCGGATCAGCAGGATGATGGCCAGCAGCAGCGCGACCCGCCCGAGCGTGTCGTTGAGCAGGAAGGAGAACGCCGCCGAAGCCGTCCCCACCAGGCCCGAGGCCACGGCTGTTCCGATCAGGCTGCCGACACCGCCGACGATGACCACCAGGAAGGCATCGACCACCACATAGGTCCCCATGCCCGGCGTCACGCTGACCAGCGGCGTGATGAGTGCCCCGGCAATGCCCGCCAAGCCCGCGCCATAGGCGAAGGTCAGGGCGTAGACCCGTTCCGGGCGGATGCCGTAGCACTCCGAGATCTCTTTGTTCTGGATGATGGCGCGCAGCTTGGTGCCGAACTCGGTCCGGGTCAGCAGATACCAGGTGCCGACCAGCACGGCGGCCGAAAAGGCGATCAGGAAGATGCGGTAGTTGGCCATCACCAGACCGCCGAGGATGACGTTGCCGTCAAGGATCTCGGGCCGCGCGACGTAGCGGGATTCCGGCCCGATACCCAGGCGCACCAGTTGTTGCAGCACGATGCCGATGCCCCAGGTCGCCAGGATGGTGTCAAGCGGCCGGTGATACAGCCAGCGCACCACGCCGCGCTCGACCAGCCAGCCGACCACCGCAACCATCAGGAAGATCACCGGAAGGGCGACCAGGATGCCCAGCCCGAACTGCTCCTGAAGGAACCATGCGCTATAGGCGCCGAGCATTACGAACTCGCCGTGCGCCAGGTTGATGACGCCCATGGCGCCGTAGATGATGGCCAGCCCCAGGGCGACGATGAGCAGGATCGACGCCATGCTCAGACCGGCGAAGACCTGATTGAGTACAGAATCCATAGCAGAAACTCCCGGACGGGCGGCGGCCGCAACAGCCGCCCGTCCTACCGCAGGATGTCAGGAGCGAACGAGGCCGTTCTCGGTGCAGGCTTGGCCCTCGTAGGCCCAGTACGGCTCGGGCGCGATGCGCTGCTTGGACTCCATGATGACCTTGGCTTGGCCGTCCGACTGCCACTGGCCGATCTTGGGCCACAGGTGGGTGTGGAGATTGCCGTCGATCAGGATCTCGCCCTGCGGCGCCACCATGGACAGGCCGACCGCCGCGTTGCGGATGTTGACCGGCGAGATGTCGCTGGCCGCCAGCTTTTCGACCGCCGCTTTGAATTGGTAGACCTGGAAGTAGGCGGCCTCGCTGACGAAGTGCGTCACCTGGTCGGTACCGTACTTGCGCTGGTAGGCCTCGATGAATTTCTCGTTCTCGGCCGATTTGTGGCCCATGAAGTACGGGGCGGAGGAGAAATGTCCGGCTGCGGCGTCCCCGCCGATGGCCTTGACCTCGACTTCCGAGCGCGTGAGGCTGGCAACCGGCATTTTCTCGGGGTCGAAGCCGGCCGCGTGAAGCTGGCGAGCAAAGGCCACGTCGCTGTCACCGACCAGGGTGCAGAAGATGACGTCCGGTTCCGCCGCGCGGATGCGATTGATGACCGAGCTGAAGTCGGAATGACCGAGGGGGACATATTCCTCGTTCACCGCTTCGCCGCCGATCTGCGACAGGATGATCTTGCAGACGTTGTTCTCCTCGCGGGGGTACACATAGTTGTTCCCGATCAGGTAGAACCGACCGCCGAATTTTTCCTTCAGCCAGGGCACAAATTCCTGCTGCTGCTGGTTGGGCACGGCGCCGCCATACATGACGTTGCGCGAGCATTCGCGGCCTTCGTAGAGGGTCGGATACCAATAGAGGTTGTCGCGGCCCTCGACCACCGGCAGCACCGCCTGACGGCTGGCCGAGGTGTAGGACCCGAAGATGCTGACGCACTTGTCGCGGATGACCAGCCGGCGGGCGCGGTCGGCGAAGGTGGCCGGGTCGGACGCCGGGTCTTCCTGGTAGGGGCGCAACGTCATGCCGTTGACGCCGCCGCTGGCGTTGATTTCCTCGATAGCCAACATGCACGCATCGCGCAGCGTGCTCTCCACCACGGCGACGGCGCCGGTCAGCGAGAACAGGACGCCGACGGGGATTTCCCCGTTGGCCGCATAGGCGCTGTTACCGCGCGTCCAGATGCCCGGAAAGCCGGTGACGCCGGCCACGCCGGCCGCCCCCGCGATGGTGAAACCCTTGAGAAAGCTGCGACGCTTCATGGTTCGTTTCCTCCTGTTGATGTCCGGTGGCCCTTTTTGGGCCTTTGCTTTTGTGACCAATAAAAAAGCCCCTCCGCCACCGGACGGGCCGGTGGGCGAAGAGGCTGCACTGCCTCCGTGGTTCGGACGATCGCTGTTGATCGCGAACCCAGATCCTTGAATTCTCGTCCCGAAGCCGGGACGGTGGTGTCTCTAGTCTCCTGTCACCGTCAGCTTCAGGCGTTCAGGTTTCCTCCGCCCGGCGGTCGAGCCGAGGATGCCGTCGGCGTTGATGATCGCCTGGGCGATGTCGGCCATGGTCGTCCGCTTGGTCATCGCTTGGGTGCGGATGGTGCCGTAGGCTTCTTCTTCGGACAGGCCGTGCAATTTCATCAGGATGAACTTGGCCTGGCTGATTTTGTGGACGCTGTCGAACTTGCGCTTGAGCTTGCCGAGCGTCCGGTCGGCAACCTTGAACTCCTGCGATACCCGGCGGGCGATGACCATGCTGCTCAGCACGCCAAAGGGCCGCAGGGGGACGGTGACAACGGCGTCAACCTCCAGGTCCAGCAAGCCTTGCAGGACAGACGGGTTTTCGTAGGCGACGACCCCGATGACCGTGGGGCGGTGGCTGCGGTCGATGTCGAACAGGCGCCGGATGTCCTTGGAAATGGTTTCCTTGACCTCCACGAACACCACATCGCCCTCGTCTGGCAGCTTTTCAGGCGGCGGCCATATGGCGGCGCCCCGGCAGCCGATGCGGGATATCTGGCGCAGAAGCTCCTCGGCCTGATTGTCGCGCGGATGAAGGACCAGGACCCGCAGCGCCCTCAGGCTTCTAATGATGTTGTTGGTTGACATGAACAACATGCTCCAAGCGAGAACCGAGGGGATCGGGATCGGGGTTCAGTAACCGCAGGCTCCAGTCATTGAGTGCCGGATACGCGAGGTACGGGTCCGGCTTGACCGGCCGGGGCATTTCGCGCTGGATGACGAACTCGCCGGTCTCGTCCACGCGGGCGATGCGCGAGTGCAAGAAGGTGTGATGGTTTTCCGGGTCCACCCACACGCGGCCCTGCGGCGCGTCATACTCCGCGCTCATCAGCGCCACCCGCAGGCGGTCGGTGTCGGTGCTGCCGATGCGGCGCACCGCGTCGGCGAACATATGGACCTGGAAATAGACAGCCTCGCAGCAACTGGTGACCGTGGTAATCGACCCGAACATCCGCCGATAGCCGTCCAGGAACCGCCTGTTGGCGTCCGAGGATATGGTTCGGAAATAGGGTGCCGCGGTGATGTGGCCGGCGGCGGCCTGCGGTCCCATGGCTTCGACCTCGGCCTCGTTGGTGGTCAGGCTGGCGATCGGCACCTTCGCGGCATTGCCGCCGTGGCGCAGGTACGCCTGGTAGAAATGCACCGTGCCGGTGCCGACCACCGTGGAAAAGATCACGTCAGGCTTCTGCCGCTTGATGTCGGCGATGACCGCGTCGAAGTCCTCGGGCGTGCCGTCGAGGGACACGTACCGCTCGCCGACCACGGTGCCGCGACCCTGACGCACGATGTTGCGCATGACGCGGTTTGACTCGCGGGGATAGATGTAGTCCGACCCCACGAAGTAGAACCGGTTGCCGTACAGTTCCATGAGGTAGCTGGCCAGCGGCACGCTGTTCTGATTGGGTGCCGCGCCGCCGTAGATGACGTTGGGAGAATACTCGAACCCTTCATAAAGGGTCGGATAGAAGAACATGGCGTTGCGGCGCTCCACCACGGGCAGAACTTCCTTGCGGGCCGACGACATGTAGCACCCGAAGATGACCGTCACACCGTCCTCGGACAAAAGTTGCTCGGCCATTTCACCATAGCGGATGGGGACCGAGCCGGGATCGAGGATCACGGGTTCAAGCCGGCGGCCGTTGACGCCGCCGCTCTGGTTGATCTCCTCGATGGCCAGGAGCGCGCCGTTGAGCTGCGACCGCTCGATGATCGCCGTCGCACCGGTTTGAGAAAAAAGCACGCCAACGCGCAATGCCAATTGTTCCGCCACCATCAACTCCCCGGCGCGAAGGCGCCAATTAGCAAACCCGGCGCGACTGCGCCAACGAACAAATCCGGCGCGACTGCGCCAAAAACAAAAAAAGCTTCCTACTGCCGCTGGTGCGACAACATAGGAAGCTTCGCTGCTTCTCAGGGTGAACTCGTCTCTGAGCGTCCTGACATACCCAGGGTCTTCTGTCTGAACCCATATGTCAACAGTCAACAGTCCATTAAAAGCGACTCTACTCCATCAGTATTATTCGCACTGCAGCATCGGGCGCCTTTGATCCACAGTGGGTCTTTTGTCCAGTTTTCCGGAGCCTCCTCAATTGAGTCCGGACCCTAGAACCCGCTCTCCTGCAAGATCACGGAGGCGATCCGGCGGAAGGCGCGTGCGGCCAGTGTTTCAGCCTCGCCTTCGATGATGGCAATGCCCCGTTGCCGCTGGGGGACTTGGGCCGTGGGGAGGGCGACCGCTGCCTGATAGGTGCCGGATATTGGACGGAGAGACCGGTCTGCCTCCTGACGGACGGCAACGCCGCCGCCACCAACGGAGGCCGACAGCACGTCGTCCATTCTGTCCAGGGCCACAGGGGGCAGGGCGCCGAGGGGGCCGTGCAGGTCGGTATTTCCTCGACCCTCGGAGCGGAACGCCACGACGCTGCCGGCACGCACATGACCCAGCACGTCCTCGGGAATGTACAGCGTCAAGCGGCCGCCTTGCGCGGCTATGATGCGGCCCAGAAGGACGTCTTGATTGACCCATAGGCCGGTGCGCAGCGCTGGCAGGATGTCGACCATCCGCCCGTCCATCGGCGCGCGCAAGGCAAGGCGGGCCTCCTGCGTGTTGAGGCCGGAGAGACGGGTATGCAGCCCCAGCACTTCCTGGCGCAGAGCGGCGGCCTGCTGGATGCCCTCGGCGTCGACCATGGCTTGATTGTAGCGGACCTGTGCCAGATCGAGATCGCGCTCGGCCTGGGCTTTGCGGAACGCCAAGTCGGGCGACGACAGGCGGACCAGGATGTCACCGGCCGCGACGAGTTGCCCCGGCGCGACCAGAACAGCGTCGATGCGTGCGGGGACGGGGGTATAGAGGGGGCTGACGGCCGCCGCGTCCAAGACGGCGGGAACCTGAAGAGTGCTCCGCCATGGGATGACGCAGGCCACCACGAGGGCGGTGATCGTCACGCCGGCCAGGACGCCGCCCGGCGTCCTCCGGGTCTCCCGGCGGCGCTTCCACCATACCGCCAGTTCCGAGGCCATGGGCCGGGCGATGAAAACCCAGATCTCGACCAGAAACAGAAAGATCCCCAGGATCTTGAAGAAGAAATGGTAAACCAGCAGCGCGATGCCAAGAAACAGGATCAGGCGATAGATCCAGGTCGCATACGCATATGCGGTCAGCACCCGCCGCAGGCGTGGGTGCAGGACCTCGGGCGGTGGGTCGTTCAGACCCAGCAGGGCACGCCGCAGACGCCACCGACCGAGGGCGAAGGCGCGGGCCTGGAGGTTGGGGACCTCCAGAAGGTCGCTGAACAGATAATAGCCGTCAAAGCGCAGGAACGGGCTGGCGTTGATAAGCACCGTGCCCACCCACACGGTCGTTGCCAGGACAAACAGCGTCGCCCGCAACGGGCCATCGGGGACGAAACTCCACAGCACCAGAGCGATGGCGGCGAGCAGGAGTTCGGCCACCACCCCGGCCGCGCCGACTCGCAGCCGTTGGTGTTTGGAGGCCAGCCGCCAGGCGTCGCCAGTGTCGGTATAGGGAACGGGGAACATGACCAGGAAGGCGATCCCCATGGTCGGAACGCGGCCCCCCGCCCGGTAGAGGGTCAGGGCGTGGCCCAGTTCGTGGACGATCTTCGACACGACGATGCCGGCAAAGATGCTGGCCGCCCCTTCCCAGGTGGTATAGGCGGTGAAGGTGCCCAAAAACGCGTCCCACTGCCGGCTGGCAAGGAAGCCGCCCACCATCGCAAGGCCCAGGATGAGCCAGGGCAGATGTGGGCCGAACAGCCATCCGGTGGCCCGCGCCAGCGTGGGCAGGAACCGGCGGGGGCGGACCAGGGGAATGCGGAAGAAAAGGTAGCCGTGCAGAAGCCGGGAGAACAGGTCCTGGGGCGGCGGCGGGTGCCGCGCCGTGCCGCGCCCGTCGAGCAGGTGGGCGCGTTCCAGGAAGCCGGCCATGGCCTCGATGTCTTCCACTCCGGCCTCCACGGTGGTTTCGTGGGCCAGCCAAGCCAGCAGGGCTTCGGGCGTGCCGGCGTCCCAGCGGCTCAGGATTTCGAATCCGTCCTGGTCGAGCCGCATGTAGCGGTGCCGGGCCGGATCATAAAGAAGCCACGTCGGTTCCCCGGTGTGCGCGGGTGTCCCGCCCAGCAGGACCAAATCCTCGCGCAGGGGCGGCAGGTGGCGGAGAGGTTGGCGCAGGACTGTCATAGGCCCAGCGCCTGGCGCACCGCCGTCAGCGGGCGGCGGAAGAGGTACAGGACCAGGGGCACCGAACCGCCTTCAATGCGCGCCGTGCCGCGCAGGCCGATGCGCGGCCGGGTGGTGTCCGTGAACCCGGCGTCGATGCGGAAGGCGACCGTGCCATCGGCCATGGGCGCGGCCTCGTAGCTGCTGCGGATGACGGTGGCGTCCACCGGGTTCACCGGATCAACGGCCAGGAACAGGCGGACTGGCGCGGCATCGGGTAGGGCGATGGCGTCGTCGGCCGACAGGTCGATGCGCAGGGCCACGTCTTCGGCGGCGGCCACCACCATGACCTTTTCGCCCGTCCGCACCGGCTTGCCCGCCCAGTCGCCGGCATCGGTAAAGATGGCGACCCCTTTGATGGGGGCGGTCACGGCGACGCGGCCCAGCATGTTCTCGGCATAGTCCAGCTTGGCCTTGCCGAGGGCCACTTCGCTGCTGCGTTCCTCTATGGTGGCCTTGGCGCGCGGATCGAGGAAGGCCGCCTGCCGGGCCTGGAGCAGGCGGGCGCGGGCCAGATCCAACTCCCGCCGCGCAAGCTCGGCGTTGGCGGTCAGGGTGGTGTCATCGAAGGTGAACAGCACCGTGCCCGCCTCCACCGACTGGTGGGGAGCGACGGCGACGGTGTCGATGACCCCTTCCATGGGGGCGGCGATGACATGCGGGCGGGCCGGGACCACCTCGGCCGGGGCCAGCACCGTCTGGCGGACCGGCAGGGCCATGGCCCCGACCAGCGCCAGGGCCATCCCGGCCAGCAGCATCCGGCTCCGGCGCGTGCCGC
>LAEA01000126.1 GCA_000961745.1 Rhodospirillaceae bacterium BRH_c57
CGTGATGTCCAGGTCGTTTGCCAGATCGTTGGAATGCCAGTATTGCCAGCCAGTCCTTATAGCCAGTCTCCATAGATGGACCGGCCAATCGCCGCTGGCAAGGGCACAACCGTCGGAAGCGCATGAAAAGGCGCCTGTTTCCGGCCTTTGCCCCGGCTCCGGCGGGGGATTGGATCGGGGGATGAATTTTTTTGAAAAAAGATCTTGCACCCCGGCCGGATACCGCACTATAAACCGGCCTCACCGGCGCTGAGGCGGCGGCGAAAAATACCCCGGACGGAAGAGCTTACGGGCTTGAAAGTCAACATTATGCGGGCGTAGCTCAGGGGTAGAGCACAACCTTGCCAAGGTTGGGGTCGTGAGTTCGAATCTCATCGCCCGCTCCAATTCCCTCGGGAAACCGAGGCGCTTAGACAGAAGGCCGGGCCAAAAGCCCGGCCTTCGGCGTTTTGGATCAAGCCGTGTTGGGGGCACCACGTCGTGCGCACCGGAGTGTCCCCAAACGCAAACGGGGCCGCCGGAAACCTCCGACCGCCCCGCCGGGGTCTGTTTTGTGCGTGGGCGCCGCTTGGCTCCCCCTCATTCCCGAGGTCCAGGAGCCCGTGGCTCCTGGCGGGCGCGGGCAGAGCCCGCTTTTCTTCGTACCAGAGACTAGCTCGCGGCGGTCAGGGCCTCGGCGACCCAGGCGTTGAAGTCGGTGCTGTTCTTCTCGATCCACTCCTGAACGTGGCGGTCGATGTCGCGGTCCGAATCCTCGCCTTTGTTCATGCGGTGGTTCTGGGCGCTGATGTCGTTGACGTCGATCTTGACCAGCTCGAAGAACCGGGCGGCCGCGGGGTTGTCCTCGACCCAGGCGCGGTTGGCGACGATCTTCTGGTCGTTGACCGAGAAGCCGACGTTGCGGCCGTCGGGAAGTTTCGTGTTGGCGCCTTCTTCACCCGGCGGCAGGTCGGTGCGCGGAACCTCCAGCCACTCGACGTCCCGACCCGGCACCAGCACGCCCGACACCCACAGCGGCGTCCAGGTGTAGTACAGGATGGGCTTGCCTTCGTTGAAGCGGCTGATGGTGTTGGCCATCAGGGCGAAGTAGGACCCCTGATTGTGGTTGACGCTGCCCTGCAGGTCATAAGCCTTGAGGTGGTGCTCGATCACCCGCTCGCAGCCCCAGCCGGGGGTGCAGCCGGTCAGGTCGGCCTTGCCGTCGCCGCTGGCGTCGAACAGGGCGGCGATCTTGGGATCGCGGAGCTGGTCCAGGTGGGTGATGCCGTGCGCGTCGGCGGTCTTCTTGTCGATCAGGTAGCCTTGCAGGGAGTTGCCGACCACCGGCCCGAACTTGACCAGTTTCTCCTCACCCCCGGAGTTGTTGAAGAATTCGGTGTGCAGCGGGTCCCAGTGGACGACGTTGAAGTGAGCGTCGCCGTTGCCCAGGGCGATGTGCCCGGCGGCGTACTCGATCTCCAGGGCGTCGTTGACCTTGTAGCCCAGGCGACGCAGCCCTTCGGCCACGATGCGGGTCTGGAACTGCTCCTCGGCAATCGAGGATACGGTGGGGATCGCGGTGCGGCCCTCGCCCGGCAAGTCGGCGGCCACGGCGGAACCGGCGGCGACGGCCGTTGCCAGGGCCGCGCCAAGGGTCAGGCCGAGGCGGCGCGTAATGGACTGGTTCATGTAATCTGGTCCTTTTCAATCGTACGAGCAGCGGAATTCGAGGAAAAACGGCGCACGAGGCGCATGACGAAACCGGCCGGGCCGTGGTCGTCCCAACGGCTCCAGCCCTTGTCCTTGGCGGGCGTGCCCAGGGCCTGGGTGAAGCGGTCGAGGACGATGGCCAGAAGCACGATGCCCAGCCCGCCGACGGCGGCCAGTCCCATGTCCAGGCGGCCGATGCCGCGCAGGACCATCTGCCCCAGGCCGCCCACGGCGATCATCGAGGCGATCACCACCATGGACAGGGCCAGCATCAGGGTCTGGTTCAGACCGGCCATGATGGTGCGCATGGCCAAGGGCATCTGCACCTTCCACAAAAGCTGGGAGGGCGAGGCCCCGAACGCCTGCGAGGCCTCGATCACGTCCTTGGGCACCTGGCGGATGCCGAGGTTGGTCAGGCGCACCAGGGGGGCGAGGGCAAAAATGATGGTGACCACCACGCCCGGTACGTTGCCGATGCCGAATAGCATGACGATGGGCACCAGATAGACGAAGGCCGGGGTGGTCTGCATGGCGTCCAGGATGGGGCGCACGGCGGCCTCGGCGCGGTCGGACCGCGACAGCCAGATGCCCAGCGGCACGCCCAGGACAACGCAGAAGAATACCGACGTCAGCACCAGCGACAGTGTCACCATGGCCGCCGCCCAGGCGCCGATCAGGCCGATACCGAGCATGAAGACGGCCGCCGTGATGCCGGCCCGCCGCCCTGCCGCCTGCCATGTCGCCAACCAGGTAATCAGGATGACGAGCAGCGGCGGGGTTGACGACAGGCCCGTCTGCACGCCGCTCAGAACAGTGTCGATGGGCGCCCGCACGGACTGGAACACGGGGCGGAAGTTGCCGACCAGCCATTTCAGGCCGTCCGCGACCCACACATCGACGGGAATGACGGCGGCGTCAAAGGGATTGAGCAGGAAATCCATGTCAGGCGGCCTCCCCGGACGTTCCCGGCGCGGCGGCGGTGTGGTCCGCCTCGGCGTAGGTGGTTTCGGTTTCGCGGTCCAGGGTGCGCAACAGGATGGACTTGGACACCACGCCCAGATAACGCCCGTCCTCGGCCACCACGGCCAGCGGATGCGGGGCGTCGGCGACGACTCCCAGGACCTCGGCCACGGTCTGGTTCGCGGCAAGGGAAGGCGTGTCGGGCAGCAGGGCGCGGGTGAAGGCGGGGTTTTCGTCCTTCAGCGTGCGGGCCAGCGAGTCGACCGACACCATGCCCAGGTAGCGGCGCTTGCGGTCCACCACCACGGCATGATCGAAGTCGTGGGCCTTCAGGCGCTGGGCGGCGGTGCGCACGCCCTGGTCGGCCCGTTCGGCGACTTCCAGCAGAGGCCGGCGGCAGATGGCGCCAGCGGTCAGAACCTTGGAGACATCGACCCCGCGGAAGAACGACGCCACATAGTCGTCGGCCGGGTTGCGCAGGATCTCGTCGGGGGTGCCGATCTGTATGATGCGGCCGCCTTCCATGATGGCGATGCGGTCGCCGATGCGCATGGCCTCGTCCAGGTCGTGGGATATGAACACGATGGTCCGCGCCTGTTCCGATTGCAGGCGCAAAAGCTCGTCCTGCATCTCGGACCGGATCAGTGGGTCCAGGGCGGAAAACGCCTCGTCCATCAGCAGGACGGACGGGTCGTTGGCCAGGGCGCGGGCCAGGCCGACGCGCTGCTGCATGCCGCCCGACAGTTCGCCGGGATAGCTGTCGGCCCACGCCTTCAGCCCCACCGCCTCCAATGCCTCCAGCGCGCGGGCGTGCCGCTCGGCGCGCGGCGTGCCGCCCAGTTCCAGGCCAAAGGCAGCGTTGTCGATCACCTTGAGGTGCGGCATCAGGGCAAAGGACTGGAACACCATTGCCATGTCGCGGCGGCGCATCTGGCGCAATTCGGACTGCGACATGGCGGTGATGTCGCGGCCATTGACCAGGATTTCACCGGCGGTTGGTTCGATGAGGCGGTTGAGCAGCCGGACCAGGGTGGACTTGCCCGACCCCGACAGCCCCATGATGACGAAGATCTCGCCCTCGTTCACCGTGAAGGTGGCGTCCATGACACCCACGGTCTGCCCTGTTTTCTCGAAGATCTCGGACTTGTCCTGGCCGTCGCGCAGCATTTTCAGGGCGCGGTCGGGGTGGTCGCCGAAGATTTTGTACAGTCCCTGGACAACCAGCTTTGGTGCCGGTTCCCCTTCGTTCGCCGTGTCCCTCGGGCTCATGAAGTCTCCTTGGTTATCTTGGCAGTCACGCCACGCCACCACAGAAGTATGCCGCCACGGAGAGGGGCAGGGCACGATATGTCCCGTCGAGGGGCGTGAATTCCAGCCAGTCTGCCTGTTGGGCTTATACCAGAGTATTACCTGAAAGGTCAATGTTGATGCTATTAAATCTCTGGGAAGTAGAATCAGACGTTACCCTAGTGCTCGGACTAATTCAGAGGCCTGGGGACTTTGGTTGAAGCCTCGGGAAGGGTATTGGCTGGTTTAAAGATCGGGGTGGGTGCAATAAAAAAACCCCCCGCCGTTTCCGGCAGGGGGTTTCAGAAGCGCGGTGGTGGAAGGGTCAGAGGACCGATTCGACCCACTCGTACAGCTTGCTCTTGGGCAGGGCGCCGATCTTGGTGGCGGCGACCTGGCCGCCCTTGAAGACCATCAGAGTCGGGATGCCGCGCACGCCGTACTTGGTCGGCGTGGTCGGGTTCTCGTCGATGTTCAGCTTGGCCACCGTCACCTTGCCGTCGAGGTCTTTGGCAAGGTCCTCGAGGGCCGGCGCGATCTGGCGGCACGGCCCGCACCACTCGGCCCAGAAGTCGACGAGGACCGGCATGTCCGCCTTCAGCACGTCCTGCTCGAAGGAATCGTCGGTCACCTGCTTCATGTGTTGCGTCCTTCCGTTGTTCCACACCACGCCCGTACAGCAGCGGTCCTGGCGCCAAAATTTCAATCCGCACCAAAACACCCCACCGCGGGGCAGGGAATTGGGCTGACCGGAGTCTAGGGTTGGGGAAGGGTGCCGTCAAGCAGGCCCTGAGCCCATATCTACGTCATACCGCACCCAGTCCGTTTGTATGCCGATTTTCTCATAAAGCGCATGGGCGGCGGCGTTGCCGGGTTTTGTCTGCCAGTACAGGCGGTGCCAGCCCTGGCTGCGCCCCGCCTCGACCAGGAAGTCCATCAGGGCGCGGGCGGCGCCCCGGCCACGGGCGCTTTCGGCTACGAACAAGTCTTCGAGATAACACACCGGCGCGGTGCTCCAAGTGCCCAGGTGCAGGACGACGATGGCGAAACCGACCACCGCGCCGTCCACCTCGGCGACGAAGCAGTACATCGGCGCCTCGCGGTCCAGGCAACGGGCGAAGGTCGTCTCGGTCACGTCGTCGGCCACCGTGGCGCCGTAGAACGCGACGTAGCCGTCCCACAGCGGCTTCCAGGCGGCGTAGTCGGTGGCCGAGACGGGGCGAACGGTGACACTCATCAGGAAATACCTTTCAACAGGGCGTCCAATGCCAAATCCAGCGCCGCAGCCGGCAGGTCCATCAGGAACGGCCCGTCGGTCCACAACAGGGCGCAGGACACCGTGCGGCCAGGATAAAGCTGGGCCAGCACGGCGCGGTAGGTGGCCATCTGCATCACATAGGCCTCGGCCACGTCCTCGGGCCGGCGCGGCGGCGGGCGGTTGGTCTTGTAGTCGATGATGCGCACCATGTCGGCGGTGACCACCATGCGGTCCACCTGTCCGGACACCACATGGCCGCCGACGATGCCGGTCAACGGCACCTCGGCCCGCGATCCCGGCCCGAACAGGTCGGCAAAGTCGGCATCGTCCAGCACGGCCAGGGTCTCGGCGGCAAGCTGGTCCACGGTGGCGGCGTCCAGCCCCCACACCGGACGGGCGAGAAACGCGCGCGCCGCAGCACCGCGTCCGGCTGGCGGCAGGTCGGGCAGGCTTTCCAGCAGGCGGTGGACCAACCGGCCGCGCTGGAACCGGACCAATGCCCCGCCGTCCTCGGCCAGCGGCGAGCGCACCGGCGGTTCGGGCAGC
>LAEA01000090.1 GCA_000961745.1 Rhodospirillaceae bacterium BRH_c57
ACCGGCCCGGCGGCCAGCGTGGCCCCGGCGGCCAGGGTCGCGCCCAGGAAGGCCCGGCGCCCGGCATCCTTGGGGTGGTTGTCCATGGTGTTCCTCCCTGTCCCCGGCCGCTTTTTTGCGCAGCTTTAAGGGTATTCACCACAGAGGACACAGAGTTCGCAGAGAAGAAGTGAAAACCAGTCGTCGCACCCGCGACGGCGTTCTTCTTAAACTTCCTCTGTGTTCTCTGCGACCTCTGTGGTTAATCCACTTCTATCCTTCCGCCTTCCCCCGAAATCCCTGCGCAATCACATACATCTCGGCCGAGTCCTTGCGGCTGGCCGGGGGTTTGACGTGGCGCACGCTGGTGCAGGTCTGCTTCATGCGGTCGAGCAGTTCGTTTTCCGTGCCGCCCTGGAACACCTTGCACAGGAACGACCCGCCCGGTGCGAGGACTTCCTCGGCAAAGGCCCAGGCCACTTCCAGCAATGCCATGATGCGCAGGTGGTCGGTGTTGGGGTGGCCGGTGGTCGGCGCGGCCATGTCCGACAGGACCACGTCGGCCTTGCCGCCCAGGGCCTCCTTGAGGCGGGCGGGGGCGGTGGGGTCCAGGAAGTCCATGGTCAGGCAGGTGGCGCCGGCAACCGGCTCCCACTCCAGGATATCAAGGCCGACCACGGTGCCGCCGCCGGGCTCGGCGGACTTTACGCGGTCCACCGCGATCTGCGTCCAGCCGCCGGGCGCGGCGCCCAGATCGACCACCTTCTGGCCGGGTTTGAGCAGGCCCACGCGCTCGTCCATCTCCATCAGCTTGAAGGCGGCGCGCGACCGCAGGCCCCGCTGCTTGGCCTCCAGCACATAGGGGTCGTTGAGCTGGCGGTGCAGCCAGCTTGTCGAGGACGTCTTGCGGCCGCGCGCGGTCTTGACGCGGACCTCCAGCAAGCGGCCGGTGGTGGTCGTGGTGCCCTTCTTGCGCTGAAGCGTGGGCTTTCCGGGGCCGGACCCGGACCCTCCTTTAGTCTTGCTCACTGTCGTCCCTTGATCGTCGGTCAGGCCGGTACCGGAAGCGGTACGGCGGTATCGGTGGTCGTGGCCGGGGTGGCGCTCACGGTGCCGCTCATCAAATCGAGCAACATGCCCTCGCGCAGGCCACGGTCGGCCACCCGCAGGGCCGGCATCGGCCATGTCTCGCAGATGCCTTCGAGGATGGCGCAGCCGGCCAGCACGAGGTCGGCCCGCTGCGGCCCGATGCACGGCGAGTCGGCGCGCTGGCGGTGGCTCATGGCGGCCAGCCCTCGGCTGAGGTCGTGGACCGTGGACAGGTCGATGACCAGCCCATCAACGGCAGAGCGGTCGTAGCGCGTCAGCCCCAGGTGCAGGCCGCCCAGGGTGGTCACCGTGCCCGAGGTGCCGAGCATCTGCGCCCGCCCCTCGGCAATGAACCGGCCGATGCCATGGCGGGCCTCGAATGGCGCCAGTTGGGCCCGCACATGGTCAACCACGGTGCGGTAGGTGCGGGCGCCCAGGTCGCCGCCGCCGCAGGCCTCAGCCACGGTGACGACGCCCAGCGGCAGGGTGGTGAAGCCCTCGACGCAGGGGAACGGGCTTTCGGTCAGCTTGACCCACAGCAGTTCGGTGGACCCGCCGCCGATGTCGAACACCAGGGCATAGGGGTGGTTGCGGCGCAGCAGGCTGGCACAGCCGGTCAGGGCCAGGCGGGCCTCCTCGTTGGCCGTGATGCACTCCAGGTCCATGCCTGTTTCGGTGCGCACGCGATCCAGGAACTCCGGGCCGTTGACGGCGCGACGGCAGGCCTCGGTGGCGACGTTGCGGGAGTTGGTGACGCCCCGGCGCTCCATTTTATCGACGCAGCGTTTCAGGGCCTCGATGGTGCGGTTCTGGGCCTCGGCCGACAGGCAGCCGCTCGATGCCAAGCCCTCGCCCAGGCGGGTGATGCGGGAATAGCTGTCGATGACACGGAACGTCTCGCCGTCCGGGCGGGCGATCAACATGCGGCAGTTGTTGGTACCGAGATCAACGGCGGAATACACTGCGGGGCCCTTGGCCGGGCCCTTTGAGCGGGCGCGCGGCCGCTCCCCCTGGCGCCCCGGCGGACGGGCAGAGCCAAGCGCCGGGGCAATGCCCGCCGTCCGCTTCCTGCCTTCACCGCCGAGATGACCCATGAACACCTGCCCCAATTGCCGAGCCCAAACGCCCCGAACGCCGGTCCGTTGGCCGCGCCCGGTTGGATGTGTCTTTGCCAAACCTAATGTTACCGGCTCCATGTTACCGGCTTCGTCCGTCGGGAGGAAGCCCTCTCCATACGACACCGCCGCACCGTCCGGCTGACGCCGTTCGGAACGGTTGCCGGGAGTGGCCCCTTTTCCCATGTTATGCCTCCATGATTATGGTCGGGCGCAAAATAATTTGCAGACAGGGCTTGGCAAACCCAAACCCCTATGGTACTTCAAGCGCCCTCGACGGGAACGGGTGGTTCGCCACCCCGCCGCGCCGGGATCCCTGGTGGGGGATAGTTTAATGGTAGAACCGCGGACTCTGACTCCGCTAGTCCTGGTTCGAGTCCAGGTCCCCCAGCCAACACAGCTTATAGGCCTCGGCAGCGCGCCGGGGCCTGTTTGCATTTTGGTGCCTGTCGCATCCCAATCACCCCATAACCCTGCCGCTTGACAAAACGGTTTTCCTGTTGCTTGGCACCGGGGCTTTTCTGTGTATGATGGCGCGCACCTTGCTCACCCCCTATTGAGGTGCCCCCAATGCGATTCCCCGAGGCTCTGACCTTCGACGACGTGCTGCTGGTTCCGGCGGCGTCCGACGTCCTGCCCGCCCAGGCCGTCACCCGTACGCGCCTGACGCGGACCATCGAGCTGGGCATCCCCCTGGTTTCGGCGGCCATGGACACCGTGACCGAAAGCGGCATGGCCATCGCCATGGCCCAGGCCGGCGGCATCGGCGTCATCCACAAGAACATGGAGCCGCCCGAGCAGGCCGAGGAAGTCCGCCGGGTCAAGCGGTACGAGTCCGGCATGGTGGTCAACCCGCTGACCATCCGCCCCGACCAGCCGCTGGCCGACGCCCTCCAGATGATGGCCGATCATCGTATTTCGGGCATTCCGGTGGTCGAGCGCGGCTCTGAAAAGCTGGTCGGCATCCTGACCAACCGCGACGTGCGCTTTGCCAACGACATGGCCAAGCCGGTCGCCCAGTACATGACCCGTGAAAACCTCGTCACGGTGGGCGAGGGGGTCAGCCAGGACGAAGCCAAGCACCTGCTGCACAAGTATCGCATCGAAAAGCTGCTGGTGGTCGATGATGCCTACCGCTGCATCGGGTTGGTCACCGTCAAGGATATCGAAAAGGCCCAGACCTATCCGTCGGCCTGCAAGGATGAGAAGGGCCGCCTGCGCGTCGCCGCCGCCACCGGGGTCGGGCCGGAGGGCCTCATCCGGGCCGAGGCGTTGATTGCCGCCGGCGTGGACGTCATCGTGGTCGATACCGCGCACGGCCATTCGGCCGGCGTCATCACGGCGGTGCGGGCGATCAAGAAGCTGTCGTCCACGGTCCAGATCGTGGCCGGCAACATCGCCACGCCCGAGGCCGCCCGCGCCCTGATCGACGCCGGCGCGGACGCCGTCAAGGTGGGCATCGGCCCCGGCTCCATCTGCACCACGCGCATTGTCGCGGGCGTCGGCGTGCCGCAGCTTTCGGCCATCGTCGAGGTGCGTGAAATCTGCGAGAAGGAGGGCGTGCCCCTGATCGCCGACGGCGGCATCAAGTTCTCGGGCGACGTCGCCAAGGCCATCGCGGCCGGCGCCGACACCGTGATGATCGGCTCCCTGCTGGCCGGCACCGACGAAAGCCCCGGCGAGGTCATCCTGTACCAGGGCCGCTCCTACAAGTCCTATCGCGGCATGGGCTCCATCGGCGCCATGGCGCGCGGCTCGGCCGACCGCTACTTCCAGGAGGAAGTGCGCGACAACCTGAAACTGGTGCCCGAGGGCATCGAGGGCCGCGTCCCCTACAAGGGTCCGGTCGGCCAGATCGTCCACCAGTTGCTGGGCGGCCTGAAGGCGGCCATGGGCTACACCGGCAACCGCACCATCGCCGACATGCAGGCCAACGCCAAGTTCCGCCGCATCACCTCGGCCGGTTTCCGTGAAAGCCACGTCCACGACGTGACCATCACCCGCGAAGCCCCCAACTACCGCGTCGAGTCGTAAGGAAGAAAGTGTTGAACCACAGAGGACACAGAGGACACAGAGGGGCCTGAGTTAGCGCCGCAGGCAGACACTTCCCTATTGGAACGTGACGCTGCGCGCAGCTTTCCTCTCTTTCTCCCTCTGTGATCTCTGTGTCCTCTGTGGTTTCAACACTTCCTTTTTTCCCTTCCTTCCCCGTCATCCTGAAAGCCCCGCCATGACCCCCGCCGCCCGTTTGCAGGCCGCCATTGAACTTCTCGAAGCCGTTGCCGAGACGCCGCGTCCGGCCGATGGCACGGCCTCGGCCTATTTCCGGGATCGCCGCTATATCGGGTCCAAGGACCGGCGGGCCATTTCCAACCGCGTGTGGGGGATGCTGCGGCGCTGGGCGCGCACCGCGTGGTGGCTGCGCCGGGCGTGGATGGGGCCGGCTCCGTCGTGGGAATACATGCCGCCGCGCGCCCGTCTGGTGGCCGATCTGGTCCTCCACGACGGCATGGGCGAAGACGCCATCGAGGCCCTGTTCAACGACGAGGACCACGCGCCCCAGGCCCTCGGCGGCCTGGAACGCCACATGATCAAGCGTCTGAAGGGGCAGTCCCTCGAAGACCCGGAAATGCCGACCTGGGTGCGCCACGAGGTGCCCGAGTGGGTCATCGCCCGCCTGACTCCGTTGTACGGCGATCATCTGGGCGACGTGCTGACCGCGCTGAATGCCGAGGGTCCGGTGGACCTGCGGGTGAACACCCTCAAGACTGACCTGGAACGCGCCGTGGCCGAACTGGCGGCCGAAGAGGTGGTCGCCATGCCGACCCGCTTCTCTCCGCTCGGCCTGCGCCTGGAAGGGCGGCCCAATCTCGCCATCACCAAGGCCTTCCGCGACGGTCTGGTCGAAGTGCAGGACGAGGGCAGCCAACTCGTCGCCCTGCTGGCCGACGCCCGGCCGGGGCAGGCCGTGGTCGATTTCTGCGCCGGGGCAGGGGGCAAGACGCTCGCCATGTCCGCCGCCATGCAGGGCAAGGGCCGGCTGGTCGCCTGCGACGTTTCTGAAGGCCGCCTCGACCGTTCCGCCGTGCGCCTGAAGCGGGCCGGGGCTCACAACGTCAGCCGCCGCGTCCTGTCCGGCGAGCGCGACAAGTGGGTCAAGCGGTCGGTCGGGTCGTATGACCGCGTGCTGATCGACGCGCCATGCTCGGGCACCGGCACCTGGCGCCGCAACCCGGACGCCAAGTGGCGCCTGTCCGAGGAAAGCATCGCCGACCTGATCGAACTCCAGGCCAACATCCTGCGCAGCGCCGCCCGCCTCGCCAAGCCCGGCGGCCGGGTGATCTACGCCACCTGCTCCCTGCTGCCCGAGGAAAACGAACATCAGGTCGAAGCCTTCGTGTCCCAGACCGACGACTTCCGCATCCTCCCCATCCCCACCGTGTGGGCCGAGGTGTTCGGCGACAGCGTGCCATGCCCCACCGAAGGCGCCACCCTGCGCCTCGACCCCGCCCGCCATGGCACGGACGGGTTCTTTGTTGCAGTGTTGGAGCGTGTAGTTTAGAAGAAACGAATATACAAGGAGTTTGCTTAATGCACATCTATCTTCCGGTCGCCGGGGTGTCAGAGAACATCCTTGTTCTGCTGGCGTTGGGCGGGGGGATCGGTGTGTTGTCCGGCTTGTTCGGCGTCGGCGGCGGGTTCCTGCTGACGCCCTTCCTCATCATGCTGGGCATCCCGCCGGCCGTGGCTGTGGGCTCGGGGGCCAATCAGGTCCTCGGCGCATCGGTGTCGGGCATGATGGCGCACTGGCGTCGGCGCAACGTCGATGTCCGCATGGGCGTCATCCTGCTGATCGGCGGGTTGGTCGGATCGTCCGGGGGCGTGTACCTGTTCGCATGGCTCAAGGCCATGGGCCAGATCGAGCTGATCATCAACCTGAGTTATGTTCTGTTGCTCGGGCTGATCGGCGGTCTGATGGCGGCCGAAAGCGGCTTCGTCCTGTTCAAGCGCAAGTCCCCGACCCTCAAGCGGCGCAAGCTTCACCAGCACAGCTTGTTGCACCGCCTGCCCCTCAAGATGCGGTTTCCGCGGTCCCGCCTGTATATCTCGATCATTCCGCCGGCCCTGGTCGGCGTGGCGGTCGGTGTGATGTCGGCCCTGATGGGGGTGGGCGGCGGGTTCATCATGGTCCCGGCCATGATCTACTTCCTACAGATGCCGGCCGAGGTGGTCATCGGGACCTCGCTGTTCCAGATCGTGTTCGTGACCGCCAACGTGACGTTCATGCAGGCGGTAACCAATCAGGCGGTTGACGTTGTTCTGGCCATTTTCCTGCTCGTCGGGGGCGTCGTCGGCGCCCAGGTCGGGGCGCAGTTCGGGCGCCGCCTCAACGCCGATCAGATGCGCTTCCTGCTGGCGCTCATGGTGCTGGGGATGGCGGTGAAGCTGGCCTTCGACATCACGCTGACACCGGCCGATTTTTATAATCTGGCGAGCAGGCTCGACTGATCCCCTTCCGCATGGTCTGGCGGACGCTTTCTGAGCGGCGTTGAAGGGCTTTTAGAGCTTCGGCATCGCTCGCGCCGGTCGGTGCTTGATGATCACGGCGCTGCCGGCCTTGTCGCACAGCGGCACCGGAACAATGCCACGGTCTTCGAAGAAGGCGTCGGCTGCCTTTTTCACGCCAGCCCACGCATTATCGTAATCATGCAGTAGCACGACTCCGCCGGGCACCAGTCTGTCATAGAACAGTTCGAGGGCGTCGTGGGTGGGATTGTATAGGTCGACATCCAGGTGGACAAAGCGCCATCGATGGTCCTCAAGGCCCGCGAAAGTCTGTGGGAACAGGCCCTTGCGCATCACCAGACGGTCGGCGTCCTGCCGACCGTCAAGGATGATTTCGCGGGCTGCCGCTTCGGATGTGTTGGTGAACACTCCGCGTTTTGTGGCGTCGTTGACCCATTTTTCTTCAACTGCAACATCACTTTCATCAAACCCTTCGAACGTATCAAAGCAGTACAACCGTGCCCCGTCGGCCATGTCTGCCAGGATTTCGCGCGCCGTGTAGCCGCGCCATGTGCCCACTTCGGCATAGTCGCCTTCGCTCAGGCCTCGCACATATTCGAGCAGTTTGGACAGCATCAGCAGGCGGACGCCATCGGCCACGAGATTGCGATGGGCAAGGGCGGACTCGCGGCTGTAGCGCTTCATGCGTCGAACCGTCTGTGGTCCATCTGCTGAGGCGCGTACCGTGTTGGGGAGGATCTGCACATAGCACGACCTGGGCAGGATGAGGCTGGCCAAGCCGACCCTTCCGAGGTCAAAACGTGTCCGCGCGTGCGTCATGGCGTGTCGCACGCTGGCGGGCAGCCAGCGCCGCCCGGATGCAATTAGAGCTTCATTCATGTGTCGTCGTCCCGGTTGTCGCCTGAGGACATTCAACGCACGAGCAGTTGGATTGGCTTGAGGTCGTTGTGAGTGGCGTAGGGCCTCTAACGGGGCAGTCTCACCGTTAGATCCCGCAGCAGTGCCGTCCCATCCTCGGCCACTGTCAGCACGCCGTGGGTGGAATTTTCGTATTTCTCGGCGGTGCCTTCCTGGAACAGGAACGACTCGGCGGCAAAGGCGAGGCCCTGGGGCTCCTTGCGGTACGCCAGCAGGTGTTCTCCGGCGGCCAGGGGTTCGCCGTCGTGCAGGCGCACGGCATGGGCCTCCCGGTTGTCGTCCAGGGTGACCACCAGCACGCCGCGCCGGGGCAGAGCGTCCTCGCTCAGACCCAAGGGCAGAATGTCGGCGTAGCGCAGGGCCATGTAATCGCCCTGGATCAGCGACCGGGGATCGACCGGGGCGAGCGGCAGGTGCATTTCCGTGCCGTGGTCGAGGATCGCCTGCTTGGAAGTGACCTGCCACCCGACCATGCCGACGATCAGCAGCAGGCCGAGCCAGAACCCGATGCGCTGGATCATGCCGCCATCCTCCGCCATGCCATCCACAGGCCCAGGGTCAGCACGCCTCCGGCCAGCAGCAGCCCCGACTTGGTCAGCAGGGTGACGTCCACGCCATAGTAATAGCGCACCACGAACGCCAGCACCGCGATGACCCCGACGGCGGCCACCACGCGGTTGCCCAAGCGCCACGCCACGGCCAGCAGCATCAGCGCTCCGGCCAGACCGGGGGCGAGGCCGGTCAGGGCGAGGCC
>LAEA01000150.1 GCA_000961745.1 Rhodospirillaceae bacterium BRH_c57
GCAAGGCGGCCGAGGACGACCTGACCCGCGCGCGGGCCGAGGAAGCCACCCTGCGCCATGCTGAGGAAGAACTCTCCGCCCTGGACCCGCGCCCCGGCGAGGAAGCCGAACTGGCCGAACGCCGCGCCGCCCTGATGAACGGCGAAAAGCTGGCCGAAGGCATGGCCGCCGCCCTGGCCGCCCTTGGGGACCACGGCTCGGTCGAGGCCATGCTGCGCACAGCCCAGCGCCACCTGGACCGCATCGCCGCCATGGCCCCCAGCGTCAGCCCGATCATCGAGGCCCTGGAGCGCGCCGCCATCGAAGCGGCCGAGGCCCACAACCAGCTCGACAAAGCAGCCGCTGACATCGACCTCGACCCGCGCCATCTGGAAGTAACGGAAGAACGCCTGTTCGCCCTGCGCGCCCTGGCCCGCAAGCACGGCGTGGAGGCCGACGCCCTGGCCGACGTGCTGGCCGAACTGCGCCGCCGCCTGCACGCCCTGGACGACGGCGGGGCCGATCTGGTGGCCCTGGCCAAGCGGGAGCAGGCCGCCCGCACCGCCTATCTGGAAACCGCCCGCGCCCTGTCCAAGGTGCGCGCCAAGGCCGCCAAGGCCCTGGATGCCGAGGTCAAGGCCGAGTTGGCCCCCCTGCGCCTCGCCAAGGCCACCTTCATCACCACACTGGACGAGGCGCCCGAAGACGCTTGGGGTCCCGAGGGGCTGGATCGCGTCGCCTTTGCCGTCGCCACCAATCCCGGCACGCCCCCCGCGCCCATCGGCAAGGTCGCCTCGGGCGGTGAACTGGCGCGCTTCATGCTGGCGCTCAAGGTCGTGCTGGCCCGCGTCTCCCCGGTGCCAACCCTGGTGTTCGACGAAGTTGACGCCGGCATCGGAGGAGCCACCGCCTCGGCCGTGGGCGAACGGCTGGCGCGGCTGGCAACCGACATGCAGGTCCTGGTCGTCACCCACTCCCCGCAGGTCGCCGCCAAGGGCAACCACCATTGGCACGTCTCCAAGACCACCGGCAAGGGCGCCACGCAGACCACCGTCGCCGCCCTGACCGGCGATGCCCGGCGCGAGGAGATCGCCCGCATGCTGGCCGGTGAAACCGTGACCGACCAGGCTCGTGCCGCCGCTGACAGCCTGATCGGGGCATAGCATGACCGACGTTGCCGCCCTGACCCGCGAGGAGGCCGCCGCCGAACTCGACCGTCTGGCCCGCGAGATCGCCCACCACGACCGCCTATATCACCAGCAGGACGCGCCGGAAATCAGCGACGCCGAGTATGACGCCCTCAAGCGCCGCAACGACGCCATTGAGGCGCGGTTCCCGGACTTGGTGCGGCCCGACAGCCCAACCCACAAAGTCGGTGCGCCCGCCGCCGCCGGGTTCGGCAAGGTGCGGCACGCCATCCCCATGCTGTCGCTCGACAACGCCTTTGCCGACGAGGACGTGCACGACTTCGTAGCCCGCGTCCGCCGTTTCTTGAAGCTGGGCGAAGACGGCGCCGTCGAGATCGTGGCCGAACCCAAGATCGACGGCCTGTCCTTCTCCGCCCGTTATGAAAATGGCCGGTTCGTCCAGGCCGCCACGCGCGGCGACGGGGCCGAGGGCGAGGATATCACCGCCAACCTGCGCACCCTCAAGGACCTGCCCGACCGCCTGCACGCCCTGTTCCCGCCCGAGGTGCTGGAGGTGCGCGGCGAGGTGTACATGAGCCGCGCCGACTTCCTGGCCCTGAACGAGCGTCAGGCCGAACGCGGCGGTAAGACCTTTGCCAACCCGCGCAACGCCGCCGCCGGGTCCCTGCGCCAGCTTGATCCCAAGATCACCGCCCAGCGGCCACTGAGCCTGTTCTGCTACGCCTGGGGCGAGGTCAAGGGGTACGAGGCCGCGACCCACTGGGACTTCCTGGAGCAGCTCCGGGACTGGGGCTTTCCGGTCAACCCGGAACGCAAGTTGTGCAAGGGCGCCGACGCCGTGCTGGCGTTTTACCGCGACATTGGCGAGCGCCGGGCGCAACTTCCCTATGACATTGACGGCATCGTCTACAAGCTCAACCGGGTCGATTGGCAGAAGCGCCTGGGCTTCGTGTCGCGCGCCCCGCGCTGGGCCATCGCCCACAAGTTCCCGGCCGAACAGGCCATGACCGTGCTCACCCGCATCACCATCCAGGTCGGGCGAACCGGCGTCCTCACCCCCGTCGCCAACCTGGAGCCGGTCACTGTGGGTGGTGTGATGGTCGGGCGGGCCACCCTGCACAACGAAGACGAAATCGCCCGCCTCGACGTGCGCGACGGCGACACCGTCATCGTCCAGCGGGCCGGCGACGTCATCCCCCAGGTGGTCGGCGTGGTGCTGGAAAAACGCCCGGCCGACAGCGCGCCGTTCGCGTTTCCCCACACCTGCCCCACCTGCGGCTCGACCGCCGTGCGCGAGGACGGCGCGGTGGCGTGGCGCTGCACCGGCGGGCTGATCTGCCCCGATCAGGCGGTCGAGCGGCTGATCCACTTCGCATCCCGCAACGCCTTCGACATCGAGGGACTGGGCGACAAGAACATCCGCGCGTTCTATGAGGAGGGCCGCATCCGGGCGCCGCAGGACATCTTCCGCCTGCGCGACAAGGACACCGGCTCGCTGACACCGCTGCGCTCCAAGGAGGGCTGGGGGCCGGTGTCGGCCACCAAGCTGTATGACGCCATCGACGCCCGCCGCACCGTTCCGTTCGAGCGGTTCCTGTTTGCCCTGGGCATCCCCCAGGTCGGGCAGGCCACCGCCCGCCTCGTCGCCCAGCACTACGGCGACCTGCCGACCCTGCGGGCCGCCTTGTCGGCGGAAGACGTGGGGCCGGACTCCGATGCCTACAAGGACCTTATCAACGTTGAAACCATCGGCCCAGCCGTGGCCGACGAACTGATCGCCTTCTTCCGCGAGGACCACAACAAGCAGGTCCTCGACGCCCTGGCCGCTGACCTGACCATCGTGCCGTTCGAGCGCAAGGACGTTGCCGGGTCGCCCATCGCTGGCAAGACCATCGTGTTCACCGGCACGCTGGAACGCATGAGCCGGGGCGAAGCCAAGAACCGCGCCCAGGACATGGGCGCCAAGGTGGCCGGCACCGTCTCGGCCAAGACCGACCTCGTGGTGGCCGGACCGGGCGCCGGGTCAAAACTCAAGAAGGCTGAAGAACTCGGCGTTGCCGTGATGACCGAAGA
Source organism: Rhodospirillaceae bacterium BRH_c57 (assembly GCA_000961745.1). Taxonomy (GTDB): domain Bacteria; phylum Pseudomonadota; class Alphaproteobacteria; order Rhodospirillales; family Rhodospirillaceae; genus Cauispirillum. Next base: position 3,201 of record LAEA01000150.1, read on the forward strand.
CGCCTTCTTCGACATGATCGGCGGCTGACGGAAAAGAGGGTGCTGCACACTCGGCAGCACCCCCATCCGTAGCGATGGACCCTATGCCCCGACCAACCCCAGCCCCAACGCATCGGCCACGCCTGCGGCGTAGTCGGGATGGATCTGGCGGAACAGATCGAGTTGCCGGCGCACGATCGCCTCGGGCACATCGCCCATGGTGGCGGCGATATTGCCATACAGGCGCGTCTTCTGGCCCTCGTCAAACAAGGACCACAGGGCGCGGGGCTGGCTGAAGTCATCATTGCCAACCCGGTGATCGTAACGCGCCGCATCGCCGGAAATGCGCAGCGGCGGTTCGGCGAACTGCGGGGCCTGGGCCGGGCCGTTGAACGAGTTCGGCTCGTAATAGGCATCCCCGTGCGGCATGTTCGGCGTGAACCGCATCGGCCCATCCTTGTGGTAGTGATGCACCGGGCAGCGCGGCGCGTTGACCGGCAGCGCCTCGTAGTGGGTGCCCAGGCGATAGCGGTGCGCGTCGGCATAAGACAGAATCCGCGCCTGCAGCATCTTGTCGGGCGAAAAACCGACGCCGGGAACGATGTTGGACGGTGAAAAGGCCGCCTGCTCGATCTCAGCAAAGTAGTTGTCGGCGTTGCGGTTCAGTTCCAACACCCCGACCTCGATCAACGGGTAGTCGCCGTGCGGCCATACCTTGGTCAAGTCGAACGGGTTGTAGGGCGTTTTGTCGGCGTCCATCTCCGGCATGACCTGCACGAACAGCGTCCAGCGCGGGAAGTTGCCCGCCTCAATGGTGCCGAACAAGTCCTCCTGGGTGGATTCACGGGTCCGCCCGACCACCTCGGCGGCCTCGTCGTTGGTCCAATGCCGATGGCCCTGCTGGGTCTTGAAGTGGAACTTGACCCAGAACCGCTCACCGGCAGCGTTGATGAAGCTGTAGGTGTGGGACCCATACCCGTTGATGTGCCGCACATCGGTCGGCAGGCCACGGTCGGAGAACAGGATCGTGACTTGATGCAGGCTTTCGGGGCTGAGGGACCAGAAATCCCACATGGCTGTCGGCGACCGCAGGTTCGTTCTGGGGTGGCGCTTCTGGGTGTGGATGAAGTCCGGGAACTTGTAGGGATCGCGTACAAAGAACACAGGCGTGTTGTTGCCAACGACGTCCCAGTTGCCCTCTTCGGTATAGAACTTCACGGCAAAGCCACGCACATCGCGTTCGGCATCCGCCGCGCCCATTTCACCGGCCACGGTGGAGAAACGGTGGATGTACTCCGTCTTCTTGCCGACCTCGGAAAAAATGCTGGCCCGCGTATACCGCGTGATGTCGTTGGTCACGGTGAAGGTCCCGTGGGCCCCCCACCCCTTGGCATGAACGACGCGTTCTGGAATACGCTCACGGTTCTGGTGGGCCAGCTTCTCGATGAGCTGGTAGTCCTGCATCAGGATCGGGCCACGCGGGCCGGCCGTCAGTGCGTTCTGATTGTCGGAAACCGGCGCACCAGCGGACGTTGTGAGGGTCGGGGGAGCGGACGGGTTTTTCGGGCTCATGCAAACCTCCATCGAGAAGCGAAAACTCACTTTCCCGATGATACGCGCCGAAACCCTACAAAGATAATGGGATAACGCGATGATTATGATCTGCTGCGCCGATCAATCACACCGCGACGGCAAACTCTTCATCAATATCAAAGTCCACCACGCTCCGGTCGAGCAAGGCGATCGGCTCATCGTCGGCGAAGGAGCGCAACCACGAGGAGTGGCGGTCGTTCTGGATGAGGGCGTTGATGGCGTCCAGCGCATCGGCCAGCATATCGCAGTGGGCCGTGCTGAGGGTGTTGGACATGCTGCGCAGGTAACTTACGTAGCGGATGAATTCGGCGCGCAAATGCAGCGACTTACCCAGAGGATGGGTGCCGCTGCGGGTCCAGTCGCGGGCCGAGGCGTGCAGTTCGTGCAACCGCTCGATGGCCATTTGAAGACCGATATGCTTCATGCGTCCACGCAGGACACGGACGCTGTCGTCCAGTTCGCGCACGGTCACCGGGGCCAGTTCCACGGACGGCACCGTCTCGGCCAGCGACACCAGATTGGAGAGGCGGTCCAGGTCATGGGCCAGGGCGTCACGCAAAGCGTCGCGCCGGCGTGCATCGTGGGCCGCCGACAGTGCAGCGCGACGCCGTTCCAGGCGCCGACCGATATCGTGCATGGCGTCGATCAGGGCCGTGGCCTGACGGTCGGCGGTGGCGGTCGAGCGCCGCATGGACATGACGGTCCTCCCCAAAACCTGCGCATTCTTTTTATGTGTATGAGTGTGACCTGATTCGCCCTCTTCAAAAAGAGGCAAATTGTGCCTACCGCCACAACTACAGGGGCGCTGTAACGACCTTTAACCATGTGAGGGTTTCGGCGTCCACCTGCGGCCCGATGGCGGCCTCGACCGTGGCATGGTAGCCGTTCAGCCACGCCACCTCGCCCGCATCAAGCAAGGCAACGTCGATCAGGCGGCAGTCGAAGGGGGCCAGGGTCAGGGTCTCAAACCCCAGAATGTCGCGCTCCCCGCCGACCGGGCGCGATACTTCACGCACCGCGACGAGATTTTCCAGACGGATGCCATAGGCACCGGTCTTGTAGTAGCCGGGCTCGTTGGACACCACCATGCCCGGCTTGAGTGCCACTGGATTACCGACCTTGGACACCCGTTGCGGTCCTTCGTGCACGGACAAATAACTGCCCACGCCGTGGCCGGTGCCGTGGTCATAGTCCACCCCGTCCGCCCACAGCGCGGCGCGGGCCAGAACGTCAAGCTGGCTGCCCGTGGTGCCGACCGGGAACACCGCGCGGGCCAGCGCGATGTGGCCCTTGAGGACCTGGGTATAGCGGCGGCGCATGTCCTCGGTCGGGGTGCCGATGGCGACGGTGCGGGTGACGTCGGTGGTGCCGTCCAGATACTGCGCGCCGCTATCGACCAGGAACAGTTCCCCAGCCCCCAGCGTACGGTCGCTGTGCGGGCTGACCCGATAGTGGACGATGGCGCCGTTGGGGCCGGACCCGGCGATGGTCGGGAAGCTGAGGCCCTTGAACAGCGGCCCCTCGGCCCGCAGCGCCTCCAGGTGGTCGGCGGCGGCCATTTCGGTGAGGTCCCCGGCTGGCGCCGTTGCGTCGAGCCATGCCAGAAACCGCGTCAGGGCGGCTCCGTCGCGGCGATGGGCGGCCCGCATTCCGGCCAGTTCCACGCTGTTTTTGCAGGCGCGCGGCAGGGCGCAGGGGTCGTCACCCCGCTTGACCACCGCCCCGGCGGCGCGCAGCCGGTCAAGCACCCACATGGGCGCCGAGGCATGGTCGAGCCGCACCACCTTGCCCTTCAGCCCGTCCAGCGCCGGGCCGAAATCGGCCAGCGGGCGGGCCCATACCGCCTTGCCCAGATGGTCGCGAGTGTCGGCTGACAGCTTGGCCGGGTCCATGAACAGGTCCACCGCCCCGTCGGCGGTCAGAATGGCAAAGCCGAGCGGCAAGGGCGTGAACGGCACGTCGCCGCCGCGCACGTTGAGCAGCCACGCAAGGCTTTCGGGGACCGACAGCACGCAGGCGTCCTGCCCGGCGTCGGCCAGTTCGGTTCCCAGGCGGTGGCGCTTGGCGGCGGCATCCTCGCCCGCGTAATCGAGGGGATGGGGCACCACGGGGGCCTGCGGCGGGGCCGGACGGTCGATCCACGCGGCGTCAACCGGGTTGGTGGCGACGGCAACCAGTTCCGCCCCGGCATCCGTGCAAACGGTTTGTAGCCGCGCCGCGCCATCGGGCGTGTGCAGCCAGGCGTCGTAGCCGACCCGCGCCCCACGGCGCAGGCTCTGGCCGAGCCAAACGTGCGGAGGAGTCTCGACCAGATGGCAGTGCTCATAGAGGTCGGGGCTGGTTTCCTGTTCCGCCTGAAGGGTATAGCGACCATCGACGAATAGCGCCGCGCGGTCCAGTGTGACCACCGCCGCCCCGGCCGACCCGGTGAACCCGGTCAGCCACGCCAGCCGGTCGGCGCTCGGCGGCACGTACTCGCCCTGATGCTCGTCGGCACGGGGGACCACGAAGGCCTCCAGGTCGCGCCGCCGCAGTTCGGCCCGCACGGCCTGCAATCGCCGCGCCTGCTCCGCCGCATCCATCGAATGTCCTCCCGACCAAAGTGTTCACGCCCCAAGGTAAGGGGTGCGTCGGGGAATTGCCACACCGCTCCATTCGGATTGCAGGAGGGGGGAGCGGCCCGCCCGTCCGGGCGGTACCGCCGCGCCTCCGATGGGCCTATCCTTCTGGCCAAGGGCCGAAATGGCGCACTCTCGGGGAGGACCTTTGTATGCATACCGTGACCGTGGCGCCGGACGTGGCACAGGCCGGAACGGTGACCCTGGGAATCCTTGAGGCCCGTGTCGTGGTGCGGGCCGACGACGCGGAACTGGCCGCCCTGCTCGCCACCGAGGCCGACCGCGCCGCCACCCGCCCGGTCGAGGACATTGCCGGCCTGCCTGCCGTGGCCGGAACGCGCAGCCTTTACAAGGCGCTCGGCAAGGACCCCGCGCGGTATCGCCCGGCGTCCGAGGCGCTGTTGCGCCGGTTGGCCCAGGGCAAGGGCCTGTACCGGGTCAACACCGTGGTCGATATCAACAACCTGATGTCCATCACCACCGGTCTGCCCGGCGGCACTTATGACGCCGCGCTGGTCCAGGGCGACGTAGTGCTGCGCCGAGGCAGTCCCGAAGACAGCTACGCCGGCATTGGGCGCGGGCCACTGAATCTGGACGGCCTGCCCATCCTGGCCGACGAGGTTGGCGCCTTTGGCAGCCCCACCAGCGATTCCGAACGCACCGCCATCACCCCCGAAACCCGCCGCCTGCTGATGATCCTGTTCGGCTTCGGCGAGGGCGTGGACGTCCAGGCCCCGCTCGGCCGCGCCGCCGAACTGCTGGCCCGCTTCGCCGTGGCCGACGACATGGAAACGCGGGTGCTGCGGGTGTAGAGAAAAAGGCGGGCTGCCGCCCCCTTCACGCCCTTTGGCCCGCTCGGGGTAAACCCCGAACCCCTTTTGTTTCTTCAAGAAAAACAAGGAGGTCTGGAGCTTACTCCAGCCGGGTTTCGGGCGGGAGCCCGTCCGCGTCAGCGGAACATCACTCCCCCGCCTTCCGCCCCTTCTTCAGCACCAGCGTGGACCACGGGGCCAGCCGAATGCGGCGTTCCAGGCGCAGGCCCTGCATCCGGTAGGCGGCCAGGACCATGTTTTCCTGGCGGTTGAGCAGACCGGCCAGGATGACGCGGCCGCCCGGCGCCACGGCGCGGGACAGGTCTCGGGCCATGGAACACAGCGGGCGGGCCAGGATGTTGGCGCAGATCACGTCATAGGGCGCGTCCTGCCACACCTTGCCGGTCTTGAACCCGTCGCCGGGGAAGCAGTGCATATAGTCGGCCAGCCCGTTACGAATGGCGTTGAAGCGGGTGACGCGGACGCTTTCCTCGTCGATGTCGGTGGCGACCACCTTGACCTTCCAGGTCCGCGCCATGGCCAAGGCCAGAATGCCCGACCCGGTCCCCATGTCCAACGCCCGGCCAAAGCCGACCCGCAGCGGATCGTTGCGCTTGGCGAGGCCGTCGAGGGCCAGCAGGCAGCCGTAGGTGCTCTGGTGCTCGCCCGATCCAAAGGCCGTGGCGGCATCGACCATCAACGGCAGTGCCCCATGCGGCACCTGTCCGTCGAAGTGGGAGCCGTGGACGAAGTACCGTCCGGCGCGGATCGGCGGGAACGTCTGAAGGTTTTCGGCCAGCCAGTTGCGGGCCGCCTCGTGCTCGATGGTGAGTTCGGGTTCGGGCAGTCCGGTGGCGGCTGCGGCCAGGGCCAGGGCCATCTTCATGTTGCTCATGTCGGGCTTGCCCGGCGAATAGGCGTCAACCTGCCACTGGCCGTGGTTCGGGCCGTCGTCCTCGATGAGAAAGCACAGGAAGGCTTCGCAATGCGGCTCCAGGGCCGTCTCGAAGGCCTCGACCGCGCCTGACGGGATGACGAAACGGACGCGCCAGACGTCCTGCGCCTTCTTGTGAGCCATGCTGCCGGTCCTTTCCGTGAAGCACTGAGGTGTGGGGAACGCTGCTATAAATCCGGCGCCCGTTTTAGCAGTCGCGCGGGCGCCTGTCATGCCGTTCTCGGTGTTCCTCTCGGTGGGCTGGCCAGTCCTGCGCCCACCCCTGCGCAAAACGAGATGCTGCACCGCAGTATATGCAGTTCCGGCGGCGCCCGGCGGGGTCTATATCAGCCGCTCTTCCTTAACTGCACAAGCACTGGCCCTCCCCCCATGCGTACCCTCCCCCTGCCTACCCCCACCGAAACCGCGCCGTTCCTCACGTCCCTCGACATCACGGCCATCGAACGCGAGGCGCACCGCCTGCGCGCCGAGGCCCTGGCCGGGCTGTTCCGCAGCCTGTTCCGCCGCATCGGCCGCCTGTTGCACATCGCGGGCACCCCGGCCCACGGCTGACCATCCCCATGCAAAAGGCCGCCGCCCCAATCCGGGACGGCGGCCTTTGTGCGTTGGTGGACCCTCAAACCGTCGCGTCGAAATCCACCGCGATGCGCTGTTCCCGCAGGGGCCGCACCACCGCGATGCTTTCCTGGTACAGCGGATGGGCCTTGTAGGTGTCCAGGGCGTCGTAGCTGTCGAACTCCCCATAGACGACCACGTCGATGTCCTGGGACAGGCCGTCGCGCTTGGAGTTGTAGGCCACCTCGAAGTGGCGCACGCCGGGGATGCCCTTGAGCAGGTCCAGGCCGGTCTTGACCCTTTCCACGTCGGCGGGGTCCTTGGCGCTGAACAGAACGATATGGCGGATCATGGTGCTTTCTAAACCTCGTCGGCTGGCTTGACGAACCCCGCCATTACCTTCTTTTGACCGGCCTTGTCGAAGGCAATCTGCAATTTGTCGTCCTCGGCGGCGATCACTTCGCCGTAGCCGAACTTCTGGTGGAACACCCGGTCGCCACGGGCAAAGCCGCTTTTCGAGGGTTCGCGCTTGGCGACCTGCCAGTTCTGACCGGCCTTTTCCTCGGCCTTGCGGCGTTCCCAGCCGGTGCCCTTTCCGGACGGTTTGCCCCATCCCCCGTTCCAGGTCGAATAGGATTCGGACATCCCGTGCGACCCGGCGGTGAGGCCCATTTCGCCATCCTCCTCCTTGAACTCGGCGGGGATTTCATCGACGAAGCGGGACTTCGGGTTGCTGTGCCACTGGTTGAACACCCGCCGCGACCCGGCGTAGCTGACGAACGCCCGGCGCCGCGCCCGCGTCAGGCCGACATAGGCCAGCCGGCGTTCCTCCTCCAACGCGCTCAGGCCGCCTTCCAGCGCCCGGCGGTGGGGGAACACCTGCTCCTCCCAGCCGGGCAGGAAGACGTGGTCGAACTCCAGGCCCTTGGCGGCGTGCAGGGTCATCAGGGTGATGGCGTCCTCGACACCGGCGCGGGTGTCGTTCTCCATGACCAAGGCGATGTGCTCCAGGAATTCCTGAAGGTCGGTGTAGTCCTCCAGGGCGCTGACCAGTTCCTGAAGGTTTTCCACGCGGCCCGGCGCCTCGGGCGCCTTGTCGGCCTTCCACATGGCCAGATAGCCCGACTCGTCCAGCACCGTCGCCACCAGCTCGGCCGGCGGCATGGTGGTCCGCAGGGTGGCCCAGCGGTCGATGTCCTCGACAAACGTGCGCAGGGAGTTGCGGGCGCGCGGCTTCAGCTCGTCGGTGTCGAGCACGGTGCGCGCCGCGTTGAGCAGGCTCATGCCTTGGGCGCGCGAGGCCAGATGCAGCACCTGGACCGAGGCATCGCCCAGCCCGCGCTTGGGCAGGTTGACGATGCGCTCGAACGCCAGGTCGTCGTCGGGCTGGCTGAGCAGGCGCACATAGGCAATGGCGTCGCGGATTTCGGCCCGCTCGTAGAACCGCAGGCCGCCGATCATGCGATAGGGCGTGCCGGTGGTGATGAAGCGTTCTTCGAACTCGCGGGTCTGGAACCCGGCGCGCACCAGGATCGCCATGTCCGACAGCCGGGCGCCGTTGCGTTGCAGGCTTTGGGCGGTATCCAGCACCCACCGCGCCTCGGCCTCGCCGTCCCACACGCCATGGATGGTGACCTTGTCGCCGGTTTCCTGGGACAGGCTGCCGGCCGCCCGCAGGTCCTTGCCCAGCCGCGTCGCATTGTTGCGGATAAGGCCGGAGGCAGCGCCTAGTATGGCGGGAGTAGAGCGGTAGTTACGTTCCAGGCGCACGATGTTGGCGCCAGGAAAATCATGCTCGAACCGCAGGATGTTTCCCACTTCTGCGCCGCGCCACGAATAGATGGACTGGTCGTCATCGCCCACGCAACAGATGTTCTTGTGCTGGCGGGCCAGCAGGCGCAGCCACAGGTATTGGCTGACGTTGGCGTCCTGGTACTCATCGACCAGGATGTAGCGGAAACGGGCCTGATATTCGGCCAGGATTCCCGGTTCCGCCTGGAAGATGGTCAGGACATGCAAGAGCAGGTCGCCGAAGTCGCAGGCGTTCACCTCGATCAGGCGCTTTTGATAGGCGCCGTACAGCTCCAGCGCCTTGCCGTCGGCGATGTCGCCAACCTCGTGCGGAGGCACGGCGTCGGGCGTCCAGCCGCGATCCTTCCACCGCTGGATGGCCCCCATGACAATGTTGGGCGGCCATTTCTTGGTGTCGATGTGGGCCAGTTCCATCAGGCCCTTGAGGACGCGGTTCTGGTCGTCGGTGTCAAGGATGGAGAACCCCGACCGCAGCCCCACCAGATCGCAATGCCGCCGCAGCATCTTGAGGCCGAGGGCGTGGAACGTGCCCAGCCACACCTGTTCGGATACCGGCCCGATCATGGCGCCCAGACGCTCGCGCATTTCCTTGGCGGCGCGGTTGGTGAAGGTCACCGCCAGCACGTTCCACGGCGGCGCAAGGCGCTGATAGAGGATGTGCGCAAGCCGCGTGGTCAGCACCCGCGTCTTGCCGGTGCCGGCCCCCGACAAGACCAGCAACGGCCCCTCGGTGGTCTTCACCGCGGCGGCCTGCTCGGGGTTGAGCCCGCTCAGCCACGGCGGCGGCGCCTGCGGGGCCACCGGCGCTGGCTCGAACGCGGGCTCGTCATTCAGTTCAAAAGGGTCGTCGATCATCGGCCGTACTATAGGGGCCGGGACGCGCCCCGGCCAACCCTAAATGTGGACATAAGGGGAACAATCCCCTGCCCCACCCTACCCCACCGCCCCCACCAGATGGGCAATCGCGCTGGAGGTCCGGCGGATCATGTGGTGCAGGCGCAGCAGGGGTTGGAAGATTTCCTCGTGTTCGCGTTCATAGCCCAGGGCGGCGTCGGACTTGTAGGTGGCCGTTTCGCCGAAGTCCTCGGTGAGGGTCAGGGGGCGGACGCGCGGGAAGATGCGTTCCAGGTCGGCCACCGCGCCCTCGACATCCAGTTGCATGATCTGGGCGACCAGACGGCGGTGGCTGATGCCGTTCTGGTCGGAGAACCGGGGCACCCTGGCGGCCAGCGCGTACAGGTGCTGAATGAGCGCGATGCGCAGGGCGTGGAGCAGTTGCAGGTCGTCGCGGGTGTCCTGGTCGATGACCACGCGCGGCGCCGTCTCGCCGGGTTCGACGCCGCAGAAGGCCAGATGGCGCTGGACGTCCATGAACTCCTTTTGCAGGTCGCGCAGCACGCGGACCAGACGGTCGTGGACGCCGATACGGTCGAGGTGCTCGGACACCTCGCGCAGCAGGGCGGCCCGGCCGGGATCAGAGGTCTTGGCCGCACGGTGCAGCCACAGGCCGGGATCCAAGCTGTCCACATAGGCCCGCAGCACGCCGACGTCGCTGAACTCCATGGCGTACTGGACCATGCCGACCAGCGACCGGAAACGGTCGGACCGCGTATAGAGGGCGTGGAAATGCTCCGGGTCCTTGGAGATCGCCTGCCCGAAACCGCCCACCGTGTTGGCCAGGAACCCCAGTTGCTGGAGAATGGCGTTCTGCGGAATGGCCCTCATGCGCGACGGATGGGACAACTGGGCGGGGCCGCTGCTCGCCCCCTCGCGCTTGACGGCGCGCGACCCGGTCGGATGCAGCATATTCACCCCAAAGGCGCCGAGCAACGCGGCATAGTTGGGGTCGTCCATGATGCGGGCGTTGAACATGCGGACGGCGGTAAAGAACTCATCGACCCAGTCGGCGTCGGCATAAAACGGGTCGCCCGCCGCGTCGTCCACCGGCGCGACGGCGTAGTCGAGGACGCCGGTCAAGGTGGCCAGGGCCGCCGGACGGGACAGGAACGGAATCCACCCGTCGCCACCCTGGAAGCTGACTTCCTCCTTGAGCGCCACACCGGCCGCCATCAACCGGCGACGGCTTTCCGGCGGGGCGAGGTAGCGCAGGCGGCTTGCCAGGTTGGCCGGATGGGCGCCACGCCCGATGCTTTCGCCGTGGGTGTTGAACACCACCACCGTGAGGCCCTCCAGGCCATGGCGCTGCAACAGGTCGGCCAGACGCAGGCGCAATTGCTCGATGGCGTGCCCGGCCGCCGTCTGGCCCAGGTAACGCCCAGAGTCGGAAAAGCCGGTCTGGATGCACAGCCGGCCCCGGCGGCGCAAATAGGTGCGGTAGTGCGGGCTGCCCAGGGCCTCGTCCAGAAGAACGATGCCGTGTTCCAGCGCGTCGGCCGTCTCGAACAGCGGCGAGATATCGACGATATGGTCCACCCCGAACAGGCGGGCAAAGTACAGTGCGGTCAGCAGGGTCGCCCCGGTCTCGCACTCGGCGATCAGGAAGCGCACCGGGGTGGTGCCGTCCAGGTACTTGACCATCTGGGCGATGATCATGGTCAGGCGCTTGGCTGACGTCCGTTCGGCCAGCACATTGCCGAAGTTGATGGTCTGCGGCTCCACGGTCTCAAGCAGGCGGTCGAGCGCGGCCACATAGGACCGCCGGTGGGTCGGCGCGTTGGGCGGCACCTCCATGGCAATCGACTTGCGCACCGCGTTATGAAGCTGCATGGCGTTCAGGCGCACATGAATATGCGCCATGCCCAAGCCCATGTTGGAGATTTCCGCCCGCAGGACGCACAGGTCGCGCGCCAGTTCGGGCGATTCCACCGCCTCCAGCGCCGAGTCAAGAACGGACACCAGCGGCGCCGTGTCGGTCAGGCGGCGGGCGCGGCCCTCGTGCATCCGCTTGGCCATCAGGCGGATGCGTTCCACATCCATCACGCCGCGTGCCGATGCCGATTGCAGCACGGCAATCTCGTCCTCGACCTCCTCGGCGGCCTCCTCCAGGCGTCCGGCCAGATGGTCCAGCGCCCGCTGCAAGGTGTTGCAAGCGCCATCGGGGCCGGTGCACAGGGTGACGATATGTTCCAGGCGGCGGCGGTAACGGGCCAGTTGCAGGGCCTGTTCGCGCAGGCGCAAGGTGAAGGTGTCCGACCACAAAATGTCGGACCGACCGTCCATGTCGTAGCCGACCCAGGTCGCCAGGGTGATGAGGCGCGGCGTCAGGCGGCGCCAGTCGTCGGGATACAATTCGGCGGCGACGGCGAACACCACCTCGTAAACCCGGCGCAGGGCGTCCTGGGCGTTGGCGAGAACATCGGTGACGATGCGGTGTTCGGTGGCGAGGTCGATGCCCCGGTCGGGCCGGTGCTCGCTGTCGGCGGCCAGTTCGAACAACAGCGCGCGACCCTGGGCGGTCAGTGGGCGCCCCTCGCCATCGGCGTTGCACCCCAGGTCGGCCAGGGCGCGCATGAGGGGCTGGGACAGGCCGAAGGTCGGGTGGGCGGTCATGACGATGCCGAACGCCTCGGCCTCGACACGGGCGCGAAAGTCGGCAAAGGGCAACCGCCCATCCTCCGCAATGCGCCGCACCAGGGTTTCCAGGGCCGGTTCGGGGGCACAGGTGTCAACCTCGCCCAGCCACGTCCCCATGCGCTCGGCCCGGCCGGCGAAGGCCTCGACCGTGATGCGCTGGATAAGCTGCTCCAGGCCGCTCCACGTCACGTCGCCGCGTTGCAGGCAGCGCCCGATCTCCAGGGCCAGAAGCTGAACCGGGTTGGCATAAGGATCGCGCGCATGGCGGACGCGCAGGGTCTCCAGCAGGCTGCGGAAGCGGTCGTGCAGGGCGGCATGGTCAACCCACGCCTCGGTCTGGATGGCCCCGCCGGCCGGAACCAGCGGCCGCTCCCGCCGGTTCAGCAGGGCGCGGACTTCCTCGCGTGCCCCCTTGCGCGCCTTGGTCTGGTTGGCGGCGGGGGCGGTCGGGGCGGCGGAATGGGCTCGGGGGGACGACATGGCGGTCCTTCCACAATAGGCGCAGGCCAGACGCGGGTTCCAGAGGAGTGCAGTCAACCCCATTGCGCGCCGCACCACAACTATCCCCCTGGGTGGGGCGCTCTGGGTAGGACGATAGCATGACCGTTTTGTGCAGTGCAGCAAAAAGGCCGTTGACACAATCGCAAAAAGAGCTATCTTAAGCTCATGTTGCAGTGCAGCAAAGCGCAGGGCCCCACCCCAGGACGCCGCGCCGCACGGAACAGAACCCTAAACTGGAGTGGCGCTCGGCGAACCGGGTCTTTGCCGCTCCCCCGCAAAGATCAAGGAGAGCCAGCCATGTTCAAGACCTACGAAGACGTCATCAGCTTCAACCAGGCTAACATCGACGCCCTGGTCCACAGCGCCACCACCCTGACCACCGGCACCGAGCAGGTCACCAAGGAAGCCTTCAGCTACATGAGCAAGGCCTTCGAGACCAGCATCGAGAACGCCAAGACCCTGGCCGCCTGCAAGACCGCTGCGGAAGCCCTGCAGCTCCAGCAGAAGATGGCCCAGGAAGCCCTTGACGCCGCCGTGGCCGAGACCACCCGCCTTTCCGAGATGAGCACCGTGGTGTCCAAGAGCGCCATCGAGCCCATCCAGAAGCTCTACAAGGGTGCCTTTGACAGCGTCAAGGCTGCCAAGGCCGCCTGATCCAGGTTTCCTCCCCGGTTGGCTTTCGAGCCGAACGGTCCCAACTTGCCCGGTATCGAAAGATGCCGGGCATTTTTCTTTCTTTGGCTCTTCAAAAACTTCCGGAGATGCGGATTA
>LAEA01000249.1 GCA_000961745.1 Rhodospirillaceae bacterium BRH_c57
GGACGGAGCAAAGCCGCGCGCAGCGCATCAAATGATGAACGTGTCTGCCTGCGGCGCAAGACAAGCGCGCAATTCCTCATGGGTTCCAAGGGCCTTTCGGCCCTTGGCGGGCCTGGGCAGAGCCCAGCCCTTCCCTTCCCTTATAGTAACGCCGACCAAGCGGCGCACTGAGCCTTAAGAACCCCTTCGCATAGATGAAATTCTGTGCACTATGAACTTGTGCGTATAAATTCAGCAGCGGTGAGGGGTGGGGCATGACCGGAGCCGCATTGTCGCAGGACGCGACATGGATTCTGTTGACCAGCTTCCTGGTCGCCCTGATGCAGGCCGGGTTCACCTGCCTGGAAAGCGGCTTTGTCCGGGAAAAGAACTCCATCAACGTCGCCATCAAGAACCTGCTGGACTTCTGCATCTCCAGCATCCTGTTTGCCGTGCTCGGTTATCAGATCATGTTCGGGCAGACCACCGGCGGGTGGTTCGGGACCATCGCCCCGGTGCGCATGGACGCCCAGACCCCGGACATGGTGGCGTTCTTCATCTTCCAGTTGATGTTCTGCGGCACGGCGGCGACGATCATTTCCGGTGCGGTGTCCGAGCGGATGCGGTTCAGCGGCTACATGATCGTCACCATGCTGACCGCCGGCCTGTTCTATCCGCTGGCCGGTCACTGGGTGTGGAACGGCCTGCCCAGCGGCGAGGCCACCGGCTGGCTCGGCCAGATGGGCTTTGTGGACTTCGCCGGATCGACCGTCGTCCACAGCATCGGCGGCTGGGTCGCCCTCAGCGCCATCCTGGTGATCGGCCCGCGCATCGGGCGGTTCGGCCCCAACGGCCGGCGCATCGAGGGGCACAACCTGCCCATGGCGGTGCTCGGCGTGTTTCTGCTGTGGTTCGGGTTCTTCGGCTTCAACGGCGGCAGCACCCTGGCGCTGAGCGACGCGGTGCCACGCATCGTGATGAACACCGCGCTGGCCGGCGCGGCGGGCGGGCTGGCCGGCATGACGCTGAGCTGGGCGTTCAGCCGCCACCCGCAGATCGACCGCATCGTCAACGGCGTGGTCGCCGGGCTGGTATCCATCTGCGCGGGCTGCCATATGGTGGGCGAGCGCGAAGCCCTTATCATCGGGCTGGTGGCCGGAGCCATCGTGGTCGGCGCCATGTGGCTGCTGGAACAAGCCGAGATCGACGACGTGATCGGCGCTGTGCCGTCGCACCTTGCGGCTGGCATCTGGGGCACCCTGGCGGTCGCCCTGTTCGCCCCGGTGGAAAGCCTGCCGGCTGGCGGCGTCCTGGCCCAACTGGAGATCCAGGCGTTGGGCGTGGTCGCAGTCGGCGCCTTCACGTTCGGATCGTCCTACGTCCTGTTCCGGCTGATCGACATGGTCCTGCCGTTCCGGGTGTCGGCCGCCGACGAGCGCATCGGCCTGAACGTCGCCGAGCACCGCGCCACGACCTCCATCCTCGACCTCATCACCCAGATGGACCACCAGACCCGCCACGGCGATTTCTCCCGCCCCGTGGTGGTCGAACCGGAAACCGAGGCGTCACGCATCGCCGTCTTCTACAACGCCGTCCTCGACCGTTTCCACACCGAAACCCGGCGCCGCCACGAAGCGCTGGAGCGCATGGTGGAACTGGCCAACGTGGACGCCCTGACCGGGCTCGCCAACCGCCGCAGGTTCTTTGACGGCCTGGGCCGGGGGGTCGCGCGGGTGCGCCGCACCAAGGGCGTGAGCGCCCTGCTGTATGTCGATCTCGATGGCTTCAAGCCGGTCAACGACACCCACGGGCACGAAGGCGGGGACATCCTCCTCAAGCAGGTCGCCGCCCGCCTGCTGAGCGTCACCCGCGAAACCGACATGGTGGCCCGCCTGGGCGGCGACGAATTCGCCCTGCTGGTCGAGGACCTCGACGACGCCCGAGGCGCCCGCAGCGCGGCCGAAAAAGTCATCGCCACCCTGTCCGAACCCTTCACCCTCGACGGCCTGGACGAGCCGGTGACCATCGGCGCCTCGGTCGGCGTGGCCGTGTTCGGTGGCAAGGGGGCCGACGAGGCTTCGCTGGACATCGAATCCATCGTCCGCCGCGCCGACGACGCCATGTACGACGCAAAGCTCGCCGGCAAGGGAACGTGGAAGATGGCGGCGGAGGCGGTGCCAGCGTGAAAAAGTAAAGCGAGGGAACACCGAGAAGGCACAGAGAACACAGAGAAAGCGGAGCAGGACGCGCCGCAGGCAGATAAATCCGGGGATTTATATCGGTCGTCCAATGATTTGACCCACTGGAAAAAGCGGGCTGCCGCCCGCGCCCGCTCGGGGCAAACCCCGAACCCCTTTTATTTCTTGAAGAAAAACAATGAGGTCTGGAGCATCGCTCCAGATGGGTTCGGGCGATAGCCCGTCCGCGTGAGCGAACTATGAGGGCCACCGGTATTACTGCGCTGCGCGCGCTTGCACGGCCTCTCGGTGCTCTCTGTGTTCCCTCTGTGTCCTCTGTGTCCCCCCCTTCTTCTTCCTAGGGAGACGACCGCACCCCCGGCGGGGCCAGCAATGCCGGCCCCCGCGTTGCCACGCCCATCCGGTCAAACTCACCCGTCAGGGGGGCCAGCAGGCCGCCCAGGCGCAGGAGGGTTCCGATGGCGACCGGGGCTTCTTCGCCGCCGAACATTTCGCGCAGGGCCTCGAAGCCGGTTTTGGGTTCGGGGTAGGGGGCGACGCGCACGACCATGTCCTCGGCGATGCCGGCGGCGGTTTTGGCTTCCAGCACTGCCGTGTCGAGGCCGCCCAGGCTATCCACCAATCCCAGGTCCATGGCCTGCGTTCCGGTGAAGATGCGGCCGCGCGCCACCCGGTCGATCTGCCCGGCGTCGAGGCCGCGCGACTGGCCGACCTTTGTGGTGAAATCGGCGTAGATGGTGTCCAGCATGCGGTCGAACCACGCCTGTTCGGCCGGGGTGAAGGCGCGGTTGGGGCTCCACAGCAAGGCGTGGTCGCCGCTTTCGACGCGGTCCCAGTTGACGTTCAGCTTGTCCCACACCCCGGACAGAACGGGCTTGAGGGCGAACACCCCGATGGACCCGGTGATGGTGCCGGGCTGGGCGATGATGCGGTCGGCGCCCATGGCCGCGAAGTACCCGCCCGAGGCCGCCACGTCGCCCATGGAGGCGATGATCGGCAGCTTGCGTTCGCGCGCCCGCATCACCTCGCGCCAGATGGTGTCGGACGCCACATAGGACCCGCCGGGGCTGTCGATGCGCAGGACGATGGCGCGCACCAAAGGATCGTCGATAGCCTTGCGCAGGGCCTTGGCGGCAGTGTCGCCGCCGGTCGATTCGGCCGCCCCGAACGGTGACGGGTCGGTCGTGCCGCGCTGGATGGTCCCGGCCACCCGGATGAGGGCGATGGTCGGCGCATCGTCCGGCCCGGTCAGCGGCTCCAGTTCGGCGTAACGGGCCAGGGCCACCGGCTCGGCGCCCTTGCTCAGGCCACCGACCTGGGCCAGCACCTGATCCCAGTATCCCAGATTGGTCAGCAGCCCGGCGGCCTGGGCCTCGGCGGCGAACAGCGGCGGGCCGTTCAGGATGCCGCGCACGGCGTCGGTCTTGAGGCCACGCGCCGCCGCCACGCCCTGGACCACCTGATCCTCGAACGAGCCCAGCAGGTCTTGGAGGGACTGGCGGTGTTCGTCGCTCATGGTCTGGCGCACGGCACTGTCGAGGGCGTTCTTGTATTCGTGGCGGGTGCCGTATTCGGCATCCACGCCCAGCGACTCCAGAGCCTCGCGGGCAAACGGCACCTCGATGCCAAAGCCGGTCAGGCCGAGCAACCCGGACGGCTGCATCCACACCTCGGAAAAGGCCGAGGCGAGGTAGTAGTCCACGGTTCCGGTCTGCCCCTCGCCCAGGGTATCGGCAAAGGCCACGGCCGGCTTGCCTGACTGGCGGAAGCGGTCGATGGCGGCGCGCAGTTCCTGGGTCTGGCCCATGCCGCGCCCGCTTTCGCCGACCGAGGCGACGACGGCCACCACGCGCGGGTCGTCCGCCGCACGGTCAAGGGCGGCAACCACCTGACGGACGGACAGGCTGGACGGACCAAAGCCGCTGAGGGCAAGGCTGGCTTCGCCTTCGGTGAAGGCGCGGTCAAAGGGAAGGTGGAGGACGACGCGCTCGGGCAGCGGGTCGCGGAAGGTGTCGGCGACATCAATGTGGCTGGCCGCGTACCAGGCCAGCCCCCCAAGCGCCACAACAATCAGGCCAACAATGGCCAGAAGGATGATCAGAACCTTGCCGACCGTGCGCATGGGGACTCCTTCCAGGATCGTATCCTGTCCGGTTTAGTCCCCGCTACACCACGACGTCAAGCAGACCGCAGAACGATCAGGCGGCTTGTTCCTGAAGTTCGCCGGCCTGGACCTCGAAGCCGGCAGCCTGCCAAGCGAGGATGCCGCCGGTCAGGTTGTACACCTCGACATGGCCTTCGCGCTGCACCAGACGACGCGCCACGGCCAGGGACCGCACACCGCTGCGGCACTGGATGACCAGGGCCTTACCGGCGCGGTCGGGCAGGTCTTCGGGCTCGAACTCCGACATGGGCAGCAGGGTGACGCCGGGCATGTGCATTTCTTCCCACTCTTCGTCCTCGCGCACGTCGATCACGACGGCAGTGCCGGCCTCCAGCCAAGCGGCCAGGGTGTGGACGTCGATCTCGGGAATGGCCGGACCGGAGGGAGGGGTAAGAACGGTCATCGTCAGCTCCTGCGTTACGGGCTGCAGTCTATTTATCGGACTACTGAGGGGTTTGCAATCTAAATTACACAACAATGTGATTATGTGCACTTAATATACACATAATTACAGTTAAACATCAAGGTGGCC
The DNA here is from genome assembly GCA_000961745.1 of Rhodospirillaceae bacterium BRH_c57. Lineage (GTDB taxonomy): Bacteria > Pseudomonadota > Alphaproteobacteria > Rhodospirillales > Rhodospirillaceae > Cauispirillum. Next base: position 4,874 of record LAEA01000249.1, read on the forward strand.
GCTCACCGTTCAAGCCGGTATAGAAGGTTGACCGGTTTCAGGAGGCCCCATGCTGACCGTCTACGTCCCCGAAGAGCGCGGCCTTACGGCCATCACGCCGCTTGCCGAAGACCCGTTCCCGGCCGCCCCGGTGTGGGTGGACCTGTACAGCCCGACCGCCGAGGAAGTCACTCGCGTCGAAACCGCGCTCGGCATCGCCCTGCCCACCCGCGAGGAAATGCAGGAGATCGAGGCATCGAGCCGCCTGTATATCGAGGACGGCGCCGCCTACATGACCGCCGTCGTGCTGGCCCAGTCGGAAAGCGACCATCCGCAGCTTGCCGCCGTCACCTTCGTGCTGTCGGGCACCCGTCTGGTGACCATCCGCCATTCCGAGCCCAAGCCGTTCAAGGTGTTCGCCGCCCGCGCCCCGCGCCTGCCGCTGACCTCGGGCCAAGCGGTGTTCAACGGCCTGCTCGAAGCCATCATCGACCGCGCAGCCGACATCCTGGAGCGCGTGGGAACCGAGATGGAAACCCTGTCCCGCTCGGTGTTCGCCCATTCCAAGGCCCGCGTCGGGGCCAGCCGAGACTTTCAGGACATTCTGGAAAGCATCGGCCTGACCGGCGATTTGAACTCTCGGGCGGCGGAAAGTTTGATGTCCATGGGGCGCGTGCTGGCGTTCATGTCGGCGTCCAGCGGCGGCGGGGCCGGCAAGGCCAACAAGGACCTGCGCCAGTCGGTCAAGATCATGTGGCGGGACGTGCAATCGCTGCTCGACCACGCCAACTTTCTGTCCGACAAGATCACCTTCCTGCTCAGCGCCACGCTGGGCATGATCGGCATCGAACAGAGCACGATCATCAAGATCTTCTCGGTCGTGGCGGTGATCTTCCTGCCGCCGACCCTGGTCGCCAGCATCTACGGCATGAACTTCGAGATCATGCCCGAACTGTCCTGGCCGTTCGGCTACCCCTTCGCCCTGGGTCTGATGATCGTGTCGGCGATCATGCCGTTCCTGTACTTCAAGCGGAAGGGCTGGCTGTAGGGAAGTGAAGGAAGTGAAGCGGGGAACCACAGAGGACACAAAGGTAGAAGAGAAGGCACAGAGAAGGCGGTGCATGGCGCCGCAGGCATAAAGATTCCCTTTTATCTTCTCTGTGCCCTCTGTGTCCTCTGTGGTTAATCCCCTTTAACCCTACAAAACGTTCAGCGGGATCTTGATGTAGGACACGCCGTTGTCCTCGGCCGGGGGCAGGGCGCCAGCCCGCATGTTGATCTGCACCGATGGCAGGATCAGACGCGGCATGTCCAGGGTGGCGTCGCGTTCGGTGCGCATGGCGACGAAGTCGGCTTCGGTCACGCCGTCCTTCATGTGGATGTTGTCGCGACGCTGCTCGCCCACGGTGGTTTCCACGGCGAACGGCCGGTCGTTGGGGGCGTAGTCATGGCCGACGAACATCCGCGTCTCGGGCGGCAACTCCAGCAACTTGCGGACCGAGCGATACAGGGTATGCGCGTTGCCGCCGGGGAAATCACAACGGGCCGAGCCATAGTCCGGCATGAAGACGGTGTCGCCCACGAACACCGCATCGCCGATCAGGTAGGACAGGCAGGCCGGGGTATGGCCGGGGGTGTGCAGCACCTTGCCCTCAAGGTCGCCGATGGTGAAGGTGTCGCCGTCGCGCAGGATGTCGTCGAACTGCGAGCCGTCCGTGGCGAAATCGGACTCGACGTTAAAGATCTTGGCGAAGGTCTTCTGCACGGTGGAAATATACTCACCGATGGCCGTCTTGCCGCCCAGCTTGGATTGCAGATACGGCGCGGCGGTCAGGTGATCGGCGTGGATGTGGGTTTCCAGCAACCAGTCCACGGTCAGCCCGGCCTCGCGCACATAGGCGATCACCGCATCGGCCGACGTGGTCGCCGTCCGCCCGGACTTGGGATCGAAATCCAGCACCGAATCGATGATGGCGCACCGCTTGGCGGCGGCGTCGCTGACCACGTAGGTGGCGGTGAAGGTGTCTTCGTCGAAGAACGTCTTGACCGTCGGAGTGGGAGTGGGCATGGCGGCATCCTCGTGTTCACGGTTGCGAGCTGGTTTCATTAGTATCTACTAATGTGACTCGCCGGGCGCAAGGGGGCCCGAGCCCATAGAGGAAACCCGCGAGAACCACCACACGCCGTCGGCGTCGCGGCGGCGCTCCAGCGTGCCCGTGGCGACCAGACGATGCAAGTGCGCCATGGCCTCCCCTACCGCAAAGAATGTCTGATGGACATCCAGGGTGCGCTTGAACAGCACCGACACGAGGTCGATGGCCCGCTGGGCGGTGGTGCACGCCTCCAGGGTATCAACCAAGCGTGCGTCGTGGTGGGTCAGAAGGTCGCCGATGCGGGCGTGCAGGCCCCGGAACGGGCGGCCATGCGACGGCAGCACCAGCACGCTGTCAGGCACCGTGGCCTTGAGGACGCCCAGGCTGTCGATGAACAGGCTGAGCGGGTCGGCGTCGGGCTCCTGCGGCCAGACGCTGACGTTGGGGCTGATGCGCGGCAACACCTGATCGCCGGAAATCAGCACGTCCAGGCCCGGACACCACAGGGCGGCGTGTTCAGGCGAATGGCCGCGCCCGACCACCACCTGCCACTCGTGCGCGCCGATTGTGAACCGCTCGCCCTCGACCATGCGGCGGACAGCGGGCGGGATGGGCACGACGCGCGAGGCATAGGGATTGCCCCGCTCGCGCACCACGGCCAGCATGTCCGGCGCGAACCCGGCGCTGGCGTAGAAGGCCACCTGATTGTCCACGAACGCGGTGGAGTCGTCGAACGCCAGCATGGCGCCATAGGTCCACTCGCCCAGCGTCGCCCACAAGGGAGCGTCCAGGCGCGGGCACAGCCACCCGGCCAGCCCCATATGGTCGGGGTGGAAATGGGTGGCGATCACCCGGTTGACCCGCCGCCCGGCCAGCGGCCCGGCCAGCAGCGTATCCCACAGGGCCTTGGTGGTGTCCGAGGCGACGCCCGTATCGACCAACGTCACCCCATCCCCGTCCTCCAGAACCCACAGGTTGATGTGGTCGAGGGCGAACGGCAGCGGCATCCGCAGCCACGACACGCCCGGCGCCACCTCGACCAGGGCGCCCGGTTCGGGGATGGCGTCGAAGGGGTAGTCGAGAACGGCGTCGGTCATGGTGATATCCTTGATCGCCCTACCAGATGAACCCCGGCAAGGCGGCGGTGGGGGAAAGTCCGTGCGCCTGCGCGGCCCGGCCGATCAGCAACGGGTCGGCGGGCTTGCCATAACCGCCCTCAAGTTCGGCGGCGTGGATGCCGCCGGTGACCCAGATGCTGGTCATGCCGGCCGCCGTGGCCCCGGCAACGTCGGTCTCCAGGGCGTCACCGACCACGGCGATGCGCCACGGCGACACCCCCAGGGTTTCGGCGCACAGGCGATAGATGGCGGCGTCGGGCTTTCCGCGCTGAGCCACGGCCCCGCCGAGGTCGGCATAGCGCGCGGCGATGGCCCCGGCGCAGACGATGCGCTTGCCGGCCCGGATGACGACGTGGTCGGGGTTGGCGCAGACCATGGGCAGGTCGCGTTTGATGGCGGCCTGCAACACGTCCTCGTAGTCCTCGACGGCATCGTCAAAGGACAGCGGCCCGGTGTTGACGATGAAGTCGGCGTCGGCCAGGGCGTCCACGATTTCCACCTCCACCCCCTCGAACACAGAGCGATCCCGCTCCGGCCCCAGGTGGTAGCAGCGGTTGCCAAGTGCTGCGAAGAACGGGTCGGTGCGGTCGATCAGGGCGGTGCGCACGGCCTCGCCCGAACTCATCACGGCGTCGTACAGATCGCGCGGGATGCCAAAACCCTCCATCTGCGCCACCAGCACATGGGCCCGGCGCGGCGCGTTGGACAGCAGGATGGTCTTGCGCCCGGCGGCGCGCAGGTGGCGCAACGTCTCGGCCGAATGGGGGAAGGCGTTGGCGCCATCATGGATCACCCCCCACAAATCGAGGATGAAGGCGTCATACTGAGTGGCAATGGCCCGGAAACCGGGCAGGAGAATGGGGATCTGCATGGGCCTCTCGGCGGCAGGAATTAACGGAGGTCGGCGCCGACGGCCTCGGCCACGGAGGTGAAGCCGTCGGCCTTGAGGCAGGCCAGCAGGTCGGTCTTGATGCGTCCGACCAGCCCCGGCCCGTGATAGATCAGCGCCGTGTAAAGCTGTACCAGCGACGCCCCGGCCCGGATCTTGGCATAGGCATCGGCGCCCGAACCGATGCCCCCCACGCCGATCAACGGCAGGCGTTGTTCGGTCAGGCGGGCCATGCGGCGGAGCAGGTCGGTTGACGGCACGAACAGCGGCGCACCCGACAGGCCGCCGGTCTCGCCCTTGTTGGCGCCCGTGAGGGTGTCCGGGCGGGCCAGCGTGGTGTTCGAGACGACCAGCCCGTCGAGCCGTTCCTCCAACGCCACGGCGGCGATGTCGGTTTCATCGTCCGCCGTCAGGTCGGGGGCGATCTTGAGCAGCAGCGGCGGATTAGCGCCGGACTTCAGAATGGCGGCCCGCGTCCGGCGCACAATGTCGATCAGCGGCGCGCGGCCCTGAAGGGCGCGCAGGCCCGGCGTGTTGGGGCTGGACACGTTGATGACCAGGAAATCCGCCAGCGGGGCAAAAACGGCGGCGCCGGCCTCGTAGTCGCTCGCGGCATCCTCGGTGTCCTTGTTCTTGCCGAGGTTGACGGCCAGCAGCCCCGGCCCGGAGCGGTCACGGGCGGCCAGTCGGTCGCGCACGACCTCCATGCCGTCGTTGTTGAAGCCCATGCGGTTGATGACCGCGCCGTCCTCGGGCAGGCGGAACACGCGCGGGCGTGGGTTGCCGGGCTGCGGGCGCGGCGTCACGCCGCCCACCTCGACAAAGCCGAAGCCCATGGCGAGCAGGGCATCGGGCGCCTCGGCGTTCTTGTCGAAACCGGCGGCCAGCCCCACCGGGTTGGCGAAGCGCCGCCCCCACAGGGTCAGGCCGAGGGCCGCGTCA
>LAEA01000020.1 GCA_000961745.1 Rhodospirillaceae bacterium BRH_c57
CGGACAGGGGACGTCGCCACCATGGAACCGGCCCTGCTCAACCTGCTGCACCGCCTGCATGGCATCCTGGACGCCAGCCGACCGTTCCACGTCATTTCCGGCTATCGTTCGCCCAAAAGCAATGCTGCCCTGGCCGCGCGGTCCAACGGCGTGGCCCGCAAAAGCTTCCACATGGCCGGCATGGCCATCGATGTCCGGTTGCCGGGTCGGCCCCTGAAGTCGTTGCACAAGGCGGCCCTGGCGTTGGATGGCGGTGGCGTTGGCTACTATCCAAAGTCCGATTTCATTCATCTGGATGTTGGCCCGGTGCGCCGCTGGTAATGTGTGTGAACGCCTGACAGGCTTGCAACATTAGTGACTTGCGGTATTCATTCCTCGGGTTGATACTACGCCCCATGGTCGCCTACTAATGGGCGACTGATCGCCGCTTCGGTGCCCCCTAAAAGGGCTAGCCGGCAGTGGTTCGCGTGGGGGTGCCATGACGGGCGCTTTGATCGAGGCCGTGCAGCGCCGGATTTTGTGGTTCTCGGTAACCGCAGTGCTGCTGGCCGGGCTGGTCGTTGGCGCCGTAACGATCATTCCGCTGGGATCCATCCTCCGCGCCACAACCGCCGAGCGCCTGGAGCACTTGGCCGCCATCAAGGCCATGGGCGCAAGCCAATACGCCGCCCGCCTGACCGGCGTCGCCATGCAGGTGACCAGCCGCACCGTCATCCGTCAGGAACTGGAGGCCTTCAATCGCGGTGAACGGACGGCCGCGCAGCTCCACGCCTTCACGGTGAACAAGATTTCCGACGCCATGACCCTGGCGCCCGGCGTCGTCGGCATCACCCGCCTGGGCCGTGACGGCACCGCCCTTGTCTCCGTCGGGGAAGTCCCCGAGCCGGCCGTGCTGTCCCGTCTGGCGGACCAGGTGACGGCTGCCGTGAAGACCTCTGGCGCACCGGCCCTCATCGGCCCGTTCGCCTCGGCCGACGGTACCCTGCGGTTGGCTGCGGCGGCCCCCATCCTCGGTCATGACAACCGCCACGAAGGCACCGACGTGGTGCTGTTCTCCCCCACCGGCCTGGGTCCGCTGCTCGACCGCCAGGGCGTGAACGAGGCCGAGGTTTCGACCTTTCTCGGCGCGGACAGCCTCGGCACGGACGGCGGCACCACCTGGTACACGGCCGGCCCCGACGGCAGCCTGATGCGCGCAACGCCCCCGGACGCCGGCGCGGAATGGAGCCTCGCAACGGAACAGGTCCGCCCGGCGGGTTGGACGCTGATCGCCGCCACGCCGACGGAGGCACTGTTCCGCCACGTCGATACGGTGATTGGCCTGGCTGCGGTGGCCGTGGCCATCCTGGTCGGCGTCGGCGTCCTGGTCCTGCTGGTTCTGCTGCGCCCGATGGCCGGACACGCCCTCATCACCACGCGCGAGCTTGAGGACAAGGTGCAGGAACTTCAAACCCTGCGCCACCAACTGGAGGACGAGCGCCAACGCCTGAAGGAGTCCAACGCCGAGTTGGAACAGTTCGCCTATGCCGCCTCCCACGACATGCGCCAACCGCTGCGCATGGTCATCAGCTTTCTGGAGCTTCTGCGACGGCGCAACGTCGGCAAGCTCGACGGCGACTCCCTGAGCTACGTGCAGGAGGCCATTGACGGGGCCCGGCGGTTGAACGCCATGATCCAGGGCCTGCTGGAATACTCCCGCGTCGGCCGCCTGGAGGACGCCCCGCAGCCGGTCGATCTGAATGGCGCCCTGGCACGGGCCCTAGCCAACCTGGGCGTGATGCTTGACGAAAGCGAGGCCGAAGTCGATCACGCACCGCTGCCCACGGTGCTGGCCGAAGATGCCCAGATGGTGCGGCTGTTCCAGAACCTGATCGAGAACGCGGTCAAGTACCGCCATCCCGACCGCGCGCCGCGCATCCACGTGTACAGCATCCCGGCAGCCAACGGCTTCTGGACCATCCGGGTGTCCGACAACGGGTCGGGCATGGCACCTAATCAGGCGCCGCGCGCCTTTGGTCTGTTCCAGCGTCTGCATTCCGGTGGCGAAGGGACGGGCTTGGGCCTCGCCCTGTGCCACAAGATCGTCACCCGCCACGGCGGCACAATCGCCATCGAAACCGTGGAAGGCGAAGGCACCACGGTGGTCTTCACCCTTCCAGGCGCAACGACGGCAGCAAAGGTGACCACCACCCGCAAGAAAGAGTTCACCCCGGCGTGATCCTCAGGACGGCGTGATCCTCAGGAAGGCCCGATCCTCAGGAAGATTGGGGCCGCCCCGGACCATCCAGGATCTCCACCGCATAGCCATCGGCGCGCAAAGCCTCGACCACGGCGGTCAGGCGGCGGGCGTCCATGGTTTCCACCGCAACCTCCAGGCTGGTGTCCTTGGCCGGCAGGGTGGAGAACACCCTCTGGTGGGCCACATCGACGATGTTGCCGCCCGCTTCGGCAATCAGGGCGGCGACCTTGGCCAGGGATCCCGCCGTGTCGTGCAGGGCTATGCGCAGGCGGGCCAGCCGCCCGGTACGCACCAGATCGCGCAGCAGAACCGACGCCAGAAGCCGCTGGTCGATGTTGCCACCTGATAACACCAGCCCCACGGTGCGGCCCCGGAATCGCTCGGGGGCGGCCAACACGGCGGCCAGGGCCGCGGCGCCGGCCCCTTCGACCACCGTCTTTTCGATGTTGAGCAACAGGACCACGGCGCGTTCCAGGGACTCCTCGTCCACCAAAACAATGTCATCAACCAGGGCGCGCACCACCTCGCGGGTCAGCAGGCCGGGCTGCTTGACGGCGATGCCCTCGGCGATGGTCGCCCCGGTCCACGGCAGCGGAGCCGACGCCGCCGCCTCGGCCCCGCGCAAGACATCCTTCATCGCCGGGTACAATGCCGTTTGCACGCCAATGACCTCGATGCCCGGCGCGCGGCCCTTGAGCGCCGTGGCGATGCCCGAGATCAGGCCGCCACCGCCGATCGGTACCACCACCACATCCAGCGGACAGGGCGCGTCCTCCAGCATCTCCAGGCCCACGGTCCCCTGCCCGGCCATGACCAGGGGATCGTCGTAGGGATGAACAAAGGTCAGGTCGTGCTGTTGCTCCAGGCACCGAGCGTGCTCGAACGCCTCGCCCAAAGTGTCGCCCTCCAGGACCACCGTGGCCCCAAAGGCGCGGGTATGCTCGACCTTCACAAAGGGCGTGCTGCGCGGCATCACGATGGTCGCCGGAACGCCCAGCCGCTGGGCGTGGTAGGCGACGCCCTGGGCATGGTTGCCGGCCGACATGGCGACCACGCCGCGCGCCCGCTCCTCCTCGCTCAGGGCCAGCAGGCGGTTGAGGGCGCCGCGCTCCTTGAACGACGCCGTGAATTGCTGGTTCTCGAACTTCAGGAAGACACGCGCGCCCAACAACCGGCTGAGGGTCAGGGACTCGGTCGTCCAGGTGCGGGCCACAGCGCCGCGCAGGCGACCGGCCGCCGCCTCGACGTCGGCCAGGGTGATGGGCAGGGGGGTGATGGGCAGGAGGGGTGGGGGCATGGCGTGCTCCGATGCTCGGGCGATGCCTTTATGATGCCGCTCCCGGTGCCCCGCACCAACCCCATCAAAGCGATACACTCTAAAACATAAAGCAGTGTAACAACGTTACACCATGAAACCCGTGAAGCAGCGGAAATTTACCACACGCCATTGCAACCGATACAAATGATATCGACATACCGGAAAAAGCGTGTCACGTTTCCAGGGAAGGTGGCCGCGTAAGGCCGCTGCACCGAGGAAACCTGTCCGAGAGTAAGGGGGAGAAAACGAACATGTTGTTCGACGCCTGCGACGCCGAAAAGATCGCCACCTGGAAAGGTGAGATCGAAAGCACCATCAACGCGCTGGACGACCTGCGCGACGAGATCGAAGACTATTTCCGCACCAACGGCGAACATGAGCCGGCGGACGTGGTGAAGGCGTGGGACGCCATCGCCACCATCAACCAGGGCGATATCCTGTGGGGCGCCTTCGTGGCTGGCTCCGAGGACGAGGCCCGCGCCGCCGCGCAGTCCGCCGGCCTGACCCTGAAGCACGGCACGCCTCCCAACGGCTACGGCAACGCCAACTGGGACGGCATGACATTGTGGTATGTGGCCTGAGGCCACTCAGGGGTACGTGGCCTGATTTTTCCGTGGCTTAGGCCACAACCGTAGTTCCTCCCGCCGGCTTCATCCGGCTGTCCGTCCGGCTCGGTTTCATGCCCGAGCCACCTTTACGGCCCCTCCTCACCGAGGGGCCGTTTTTTTTGGGGGGGGGCCGTTTTTTTTCCTTCACCCCGGCCGTTCCGCCAACGCACCATTCTCCAGGCGGATGCGCCACGCCAAAAGGGCCAGATTGAGGGCGGAGAAGACCACTGCCAGCCCAACCTGCCCGAAAGCCAGCGGCAGGACCGCGATCTCACCGATCACCACCAGATAGTTGGGATGGCGCACCCAGCGATAGGGTCCACGGCGGACCAGCGGCACGCCGGGCAAGGTCACGATACGGGTGGTCCAGAACGGCCCCAGGCTCGCCACCACCCACACCCGCAACACCTGAAACACCACGAACAGGGCCAGCAGCGGCCACGACGCCGGCGCATCAGCCGGGGTAGTGAGGAACAACGCGACCAGCCAGCCGCCGTGCAGCAGCACGAACAGCGGATAGTGGCCACGCCCGATCTCCACCGCGCCGCGCGCCATCAGGCGCCGCGTGTTGCGCCGGGCGAGCACTAGTTCCCCCAGGCGCTGCGCGGCGACCAGCAGGACGATGATCTGCGGCACACCCCAGTCCACGGTCTAAAGATCCAGCACGACGAAGCCGGCCGTGAAGCCCGGCCCGAACGACACCATCAACTGCCGTCCGCTGCGCCCGGCCGCCCGCGCCGCCTCCAGCACGAACAGCACGGTGGCGGCCGACATGTTGCCGTAGGCGCCGAGCACGTCGCGGGCCTCGCCCAGCGTTCCGGCAAGGTCGGGGAAACTGGCCGCTATCGCCTCCAGCACCTTGGGGCCGCCGGGGTGGGCAATCAGGCCGTCGAGCGTCGCCACCGGAATGGCGGCCTCGCCCAACACCGCGTCGGCAGCGGGGCGCAGAAACTCGCGGACCAGGGTCGGGATGCGCTTGGCGAACACCACGCCCAGGCCGTCCTCCTCGACCGTCCAGCCCATGACGTCCTGGCTGTCGGGCCAAGTGTATTCGCCCCATCCGGCCAGCGTGGCGCCACTCCCCTCCCCGGCCACCAGCACCGCCCCCGCCGCGCCGTCGCCGAACAGGGCCGAGGCCACGACGCTCGCCTTGTCGAGCGCGCCGTAACGGAAGGCCAGGGTACACAACTCGACCACCAGGAACAGCACCGGCCGCCCCGGCATGGCACGGGCCATCATGGCGGCGCGGGCCATCCCCACCGTCCCGCCGACGCAGCCCAGGCCGAAGATGGGCAGGCGTTGCACCGTACGTTGCAACCCCAGGCGGTCTATCAGCCCGGCCTCAAGGGTCGGGGTGGAAACACCGGTGGACGACACACAGACCACGGCGCCGACATCGCCCGGCGCGACTCCGGCCCGCGCCAAAGCATTGGCAGCCACCTCGTCAAGCAACGCGCTGGCCGTGGCATTGTACAAATGAGACTTCTCGACCCAGCCGCGCGGCTGACGGAACCAGTCCAGCGGCACTGTGGACCGACGGGAATTCACCCCGGTGCTGGCGAAGACCGGGGCCAAATGCTCCCACCCCTCGACCCGCCCGGCATAGAGGTCACGCGCCACCGCCATGGCCTCGGACTGACCGAGAACATGGGGCGGAACGGCGGTGGCGGTGGAGAGCAGGCGAGTCGGCGGAGGATGAGTCATTTTGCTTCCCTGTGCAGCCCGTCTTTCAACCTGAGATCGAGAATCGACCACATCAATAGCCGGGCCTTGACGAAAGCGGCTGAGGCCGTATGTTTCCCACGCGTCAGATGGCTGGATGGCCGCTCCGCCCGCCTCAAAGCGGGTGGGGAGGAAAGTCCGGGCTCCACGGAAACACGGTGCCGGGTAACGCCCGGCGGGGGCGACCCCAGGGAAAGTGCCACAGAAAGCAAACCGCCGGAGCGCGCTCCGGTAAGGGTGAAAGGGTGGGGTAAGAGCCCACCGCGGACCTGGCAACAGGAACGGCACGGTAAACCCCACCGGGAGCAAAACCAAATAGGGACGGCTGCCACCAACCACGGGTTTATACTCGCAGGGGTGGCGGGCATGTTTTCCGAGCCGCCGTCCGGGTCGGTTGCGCGAGGCGTTCAGCAATGGGCGTCCCAGATGAATGGCCATCCATCGCCAAGGCTTCGGCCACGGCGGGGACAAAACCCGGCTTACAGGCCATCTGACGCCTGATTTCCCCATGCCGCCCCACTCTGTCCCACTCTGTGGCCCAGAGTCACGAACTCGGCCCATACCGTCCCAAATTGACGTTGCCGAGGGGCCGCATTTTCCGCCGTCGGAACATCCCACGAACATAGTATCCACAGCTCCGTGTGGACAACTTGCGACTCGGCAGTTTTCTTCGTAACTTGCGCCGAGGCGATACCACTTTTAGTTAAAATTCAACGAGTTCTTTAGGCGCAGCGCGTAACCAAGTAATACTCCGGTGGTGTCGTTGACACCCATGTTTTCCCATGCGATACCATGATTACCCATTCCGATCCCCCCGTGCGCCCAAGGACCGCGTTGCGCTCGAAGGTTGTACGGAAGGTGGGTATATCGGGAATCAGGGTGGTGTTCATCACGCCGCCAAGCGCGAAGGGAAGGTCGGGAAAGCCATGTCGCTCTTCCTGTCCACGTACGTAAACAAGGTCGATCGGAAGGGACGAGTGTCCGTTCCGGCGTCTTGGCGTGCGCGCCTTTCGGCGGAGAGCTTCCAAGGCATTATCGTCTACCCCTCGGTGCACGGCCTGCCCTGCCTTGAAGGCATGGACATGCGCGCCATTGAAAACATGGCCGAAAACATGGACCAGTTCGACGTGTTCTCGACCGAACAGGACGACCGCGCCAACCTCATCTTCGCCCAGTCCCGCGAACTGCCCTTCGACCCCGAAGGCCGAGTCGTACTACCGGCCGACCTGCTGGAGCAGGCGGGAATTTCAACCCAGGCCGCATTCGTCGGCCTCGCCAAGCGTTTTCAGATTTGGGAGCCCGAGGCCCACAAGGCAATGCTCGCCGACGTGCGCGCCCGCGCCACCCGCGAACGCCCCACGGTGCCGGTGAAGGGAGGGGCCGCATGACCAGCCACCTGCCCGTCCTCCTGGCCGAGGTTCTGACCGCGCTCGCCCCGCGCGCCGATGGCGTCTACGTCGATGGCACCTTCGGGGCCGGCGGCTACAGCCGTGCCATTCTCGAAGCCGCGCCGGGTTGCCACGTCGTCGGCATCGACCGTGATCCGGCCGCCGAGCCGCGCGCCGCCGCCCTGGCCGCCGAGTTTGACGGCCGCCTGACCTTCCTGCCCGGCCGCTTCGGCGACATGGTCCGCCTGCTGACCGACGCTGGCATCCCCCAGGTTGACGGCGTGGCGCTGGACGTCGGCGTGTCGTCCATGCAGATCGACCAGGCCGAGCGTGGCTTCTCATTCATGCGCAACGGCCCCCTGGACATGCGCATGGACACCCGCAGCGGCGAAACCGCCGCCGACGTGGTCAACACGCTGGCCGAGGAAGACCTCGCCAACGTCATCTATCGCTTTGGCGAGGAACGCATGAGCCGCCGCGTCGCCCGCGCCATCGCGCAGGCCCGCGAGACCCTGCCGTTCACCACCACCGGGCAATTGGCCTCGGTCATCCGGTCGGTGGTGCGCAAGTCCAAGGACGGCATCGACCCGGCCACCCGCACGTTCCAGGCCCTGCGCATTTACGTCAACGACGAGATCGGCGAACTGGAGCGCGGCTTGGCCGGGGCCGAAGCCCTGCTGCGTCCCGATGGGCGCCTTGCGGTGGTCAGCTTCCATTCGCTGGAGGACCGCGTGGTCAAGGCGTTCCTGCGCGACCGCAGCGGCAGCGAACGCGGCCGCCTGCTGCCCGGCGAACCGACCCCGCCGCCGCCGACCTTCGAATTGCTCAGCCGCAAGGCCGTCGCCCCGACCGCCGCCGAGGCCAAGGCCAACCCGCGCGCCCGTTCCGCCAAGCTGCGGTCGGCGCTGCGTACCAGCATGCCCGCCCGCCCCTGGACGTGGGGGGACGTGCAATGATGCGCACCATGACCATTCTGTGGGCGGGTCTGGCGATTGCCTGCGGCATCGGCCTGTTCCTGGTCAAGCATCAGGTCCAGGCGACCGAGAACGACCTGCGCGCGATGCAACATCAGGTGCGCACCGACCGCTCGACCATCCGTGTGCTGGAAGCCGAGTGGACCTACCTCAACAACCCGGCCCGTCTAGCCACGTTGGCCGAACGGGTGCTTGGGCTGGTGCCGATGCGGTCGCAGCAGGTGGTGACGATGGCATCCCTGCCGGTGCGTCCCGATGCCGCCCCCCTGCCGTTCCTGGCCGGGAACGACATGCGGCTCGGCCTGGGCCTGCCGTGGGCGACCTATCCGCACCGCAAGCCGCATTCCGCGCCGGCCGGCGAACAGGTTCCCGAACTGGCAAGCGTGAGGATGACGCCATGATGCGCTTTCCGTCCTTCCGCCGTCAGCCCCGGTTCGTCTACCCCGGCGAGGAACTGCGCCCGGTGCGCGCCATGGGCAGCAGCTTGCCGCCCCAGGTTCTGGACGGTGCCGCCCGCCGTGCGCTGGAAACCGGCCGGACCCGGATGCTGGTTACCGCCGGCCTGTTCGCCCTGGCCTTCCTGTCCATTTCCGTGCGTCTGGTGGACGTCATGGTGCTGGGGTCCGACCACCGCGCGGCCACCGTTCACCGCGCGGCCGCCACCGCGCCGCACACCGAGCGGGCCGACATCGTCGATCGCAACGGCGTGGTGCTGGCCACCAACCTGCCGGCCATGAACCTTTATGCCAACGCCCAGCGCGTGCTCGACCCGGCCGATGCCGCCAGCCGTCTGGTCGGCGTGCTGCCCGACCTCAAGAAATCCGAAGTCTTTGAGCGCCTGTCGAGCGGCCGCCCGTTCATCTACCTGGCCCGCAACCTGACGCCGCGCCAACAGCAGGTGGTCAACGACCTGGGCATTCCCGGCGTGTACTTTGAGGACAGCGAGTACCGCGCCACCCTGCACGGTCATCTCGCCTCCCACGTCCTGGGCGCCACGGACCTGGACAACAACGGCATCGCCGGGGTGGAACTGGCCTTTGACAGCGCGCTCAAGCAGCGCACGGAACCGCTGCGCCTAACCCTGGACATCCGCGTCCAGCACGCCGTGCGCAAGACCATCCTCGACGCCATGGCCCACTTCAAGGCCAAGGCCGGAACCGCCGTTGTTCTCGACGCCAGGACCAGCGAGATCCTGTCTCTGGTGTCCCTGCCCGACTACGACCCGGAACGCTTTGGCGAAGCCAGCGAGGACGCCCGCTTCAACCGCGCCACGCTGGGCGTGTACGAGATGGGCTCCACGTTCAAGGTGTTCAACACGGCGATGGCCCTGGAATCCGGGAAGATCCGCCTACAGGACACCTATGACACCACCAAGCCGCTGCGCATCGCCCGCTTCTCCATCCGCGACAGCCACCCCGAGGATCGCTGGCTGACCGTGTCGGAAATCCTGGTCCATTCGTCCAACATCGGGTCGGCCCGCATTGCCATGGATATCGGACCGGATGGGCAGCGCGCTTTCCTGGGCTCGCTGGGGCTTCTCGGCCCCATCGCCACCGGCCTGCCGGAAAGCGGCTCGCCGCTGTACCCCGACCGCTGGCGCGACGTCAGCACCATGACCATTTCCTTTGGTCACGGCATCGCCGTGACGCCGGTTCACCTTGCGACGGCGACGGCGGCAGTCATTAACGGCGGCGTCCTGCGCCGCGCGACCCTGCTGCCCGACCATATCGAGGCCGAGGGCACCCGCGTCATCCAGCCCGAGACGTCGGACGTCGTCCGCCGCCTGATGCGCCTGGTGGTCCAGGACGGCACCGCCAAGAAGGCCGACGTCGTCGGTTATCAGGTCGGCGGCAAGACCGGCACGGCCGAAAAGGCGTCCGGCGGCGGGTACGACCGCAAGAAACTGCGCACCTCGTTCATCTCGGCCTTCCCGATGAACGATCCCAAGTATGTGGTCCTGGTCGTTCTCGACGAGCCGCAGGGCCTGAAGGAAACCTTCAACTTCGCCACCGCCGGGTGGAACGCCGCCCCCACCGCCGGCCGCGTGATCGAAGCCATCGCCCCGCTGCTCGGCGTGTTCCCGAACCACGTGCCGACCGACGACAAGGCCATCCGCGAGGCCCTTCTCAAGGGCCACGTCCGGCCCTATCTGGCGGCCACCCCGGTGAGCACGGCCACCACCGTCAGCACGGGAGGTGTCCATGCGCCCGCTCAGTGATCTAATCACAGACGCCACCGTCCAGTCCGGCAACGCCGCCGTGGCGATCACCGGACTGACCGCCGACTCCCGCGCCGTCCAGGCGGGCAATCTGTTCGCCGCCCTGCCCGGCAGCCGGGCCGACGGCCGCGTCTTCGTGGCCCAGGCCGTGGCCCAGGGCGCCGTGGCCGTGCTGCTGCCCGAAGGTCCGGTTGGGGATGTGCCGGCGGGGATTACCGTGCTGACCAGCCCCGAGCCGCGCCGCACCCTGGCCCTGATGGCGGCGCGCTTTTATGGTGCGCAGCCAGACACCGTGTGCGCCGTCACCGGCACCAACGGCAAGACCTCGACCGCCGTGTTCACGCAGCAGCTTTGGGCGGCGCTTGGCCTGCCCGGCGCAGCACTCGGCACCTTGGGCATCATCGGCGCCGGGCTCGACCGCTCCGGCAGCCTGACCACGCCCGACCCGGTGCGTCTCCATGCCCTGCTGGCCGAAGCCGCGCAGGCCGGCTGCACGCACCTATGCATGGAGGCGTCGAGCCACGGCCTCGACCAGCATCGCCTGGACGGCGTGGGCATGGCCGCCGCCGCGTTCACCAACCTGTCGCGCGACCACCTGGACTACCACGGCACCATGGAGGCCTATCTGGCCGCCAAGACCCGCCTGTTCACCGAGGTCCTGCGGCCCGATGGCGTCGCCGTGCTGAACGCCGACGTAGCCGAATTCCCCGCCCTCAAGACCGCCGTGGATGCCGCCGGGCGGCGTTGCATGACCTATGGCCAGACCGGCCGCGACCTCCGCCTGGAGCACCGCACGCCGACCGCCACCGGGCAGCGCCTGGATCTGCGCGTGCTGGGCACCCAGGCCCGCGTAGACCTGCCGCTGGCCGGCGGGTTCCAGGCCATGAATGCCCTGGCCGCCCTCGGCCTGGTAATCGCCTGCGGGGCCGATCCCACTGCTGCCGTGGCCGCGCTCAACCACCTGAACGGCGTGCCCGGCCGCCTGGAAGCCATTGGCACGACGCCCGAGGGCGCCGCCGTCTATGTGGATTATGCCCACACCCCCGACGCCCTCGACACCGTACTCAATGCCCTGCGGCCGCACGCGGCGGGGCGCCTGTCGGTGGTGTTCGGCTGTGGCGGCGACCGCGATCGCGGCAAGCGCCCGCAGATGGGCGCCATTGCCGCCCGGCTGGCCGACACCGTGACCGTCACCGACGACAACCCGCGCAGCGAAGACCCCGCCGCCATCCGCGCCGAGGTCCTGGCCGGCTGCCCCGGCGCCACCGAGATCGGCGACCGCCGGGCCGCCATCCACACCGCCGTCGCCGCGCTGAAGGCCGGAGACATCCTGGTCATCGCCGGCAAGGGCCACGAGACCGGCCAGACCATCGGCACCACCGTGCTGCCCTTCGACGACCGCGTCGAAGCCGCCGCCGCCCTGAAGGAGGCCACCCCATGAGCCTGTGGACCGCCGACGCCATCGCCGCCGCCACCGGCGGTTCGCTCACCGGCTCCTTCGCTGTCGAGGGGGTGTCGATTGACAGCCGCACCGTGGCCCCTGGCGACCTGTTCATCGCCCTGGTCGGCCCCAACCATGACGGCCACACCCACGTTGCCGCCGCGCTTGAGGCCGGTGCGGCCGGGGCGCTGGTCCACATGCTGCCCGAGGGCGCCGACCGCGACCGCCTGATCCTGGTCGATGACACGTTCGATGCCCTGAACGCCCTGGGCAAGGCCGGGCGCGACCGTTTCGGGGGCAAGGTCGTTGCCGTGACCGGCAGCGTCGGCAAGACGTCCAGCAAGGAAATGCTGGCCCTGGTGCTGTCGGCATTTGGTCCGACCCATGCCGCCGTCGGCAGCTTCAACAATCATTGGGGCGTGCCGCTGACCCTGGCCCGGATGCCGGCCGACGCCGCCTATGCGGTGATCGAAATGGGTATGAACCACGCCGGGGAAATCACCCCGCTGTCCAGGCTGGCGCGGGCCCATGTGGCGATCATCACCACCATCGCGCCGGTCCATATGGAGTTTTTCGACAGCCTGGACGCCATCGCCGACGCCAAGGCCGAGATCTTTACAGGCTGCGAGGATTGGGCTACGGCCGTGCTGCCGCGCGACATTCCGCAGTATGACCGCCTTACCCACGCCGCCCATGTGCGCGGCCTGACGGTGCTGCCGTTCGGCGAGGACATGACAGCCGAGGCACGGTTGCTCGATGCGTCGATCAACGCCGAACGGACCCTGATTTTCGCCATCATCGGGGGGCACAAAGTGACCTACTCGATTGGCGCAAGCGGGCGCCATTGGGCGACCAACTCCCTGGCCGTCCTCGGGGCGGCGCACGCCCTGGGACTTCCGGTGGAGGAGGCCGCCCGACCGCTCGCTTCCATGGCGCCACCCAAGGGACGGGGGGCCCGCCACACGGTGTCTCTGCCGGCGCACGCCGGGGGCGGCACATTCGTCGTGGTGGACGAAAGCTACAACGCCAGCCCGACCGCCGTGGCCGCCACGGTGGCCGCGCTGGCCGCAGTGAACCCTGCCAAGGGGGGCCGCCGCATCGCCGTGCTGGGCGACATGCTGGAACTGGGCGACGACGCTCCGGGCCTGCATGCCGGTCTGGCCGAGCCCATCCAGCGCCACGGCGTGGATCTGGTGTTCACCGCCGGGCCGCTGATGGCGCACCTG
>LAEA01000017.1 GCA_000961745.1 Rhodospirillaceae bacterium BRH_c57
TTCCTGATGCCGATCGAAGACGTGTTCTCGATCTCGGGCCGTGGCACCGTGGTGACCGGTCGTATCGAGCGCGGCATCGTCAAGGTTGGTGAGGAAGTCGAGATCGTCGGTCTGAAGACCACCGTCAAGACCACCTGCACCGGCGTCGAGATGTTCCGCAAGCTGCTCGATCAGGGCGAGGCGGGCGACAACGTCGGCGTGCTGCTGCGTGGCACCAAGCGTGAAGACGTCGAGCGCGGCCAGGTTCTGGCCAAGCCGGGTTCGATCAACCCGCACACCGACTTCACCTGCGAGTGCTACATCCTGAACAAGGAAGAGGGTGGCCGTCACACGCCGTTCTTCTCCAACTACCGCCCGCAGTTCTACTTCCGCACCACCGACGTCACCGGCACCATCAAGCTGCCCGAGGGCACCGAGATGGTCATGCCGGGCGACAACATCTCCATGGAAGTCTCGCTGATCGCGCCGATCGCCATGGACGAAGGTCTGCGGTTCGCCATCCGTGAAGGCGGTCGTACCGTCGGCGCCGGCGTGGTGGCCAAGATCGTTAAGTAAGACTGTGTTCCAGCTCGCACGCCCGCAGTTCGCCGTATGGGAAGGGTGTGCACAAAGAGCTTGATATCCTGGGGCAGGGCGGCTATACCGTCCTGCCCCGGCCGGTCCTCGGACCGGGCGGGAAAGCTGCCGCTGTCCATGGCTGGTTCCCTAGGGGTGTAGCTCAATTGGTAGAGCACCGGTCTCCAAAACCGGGGGTTGCGGGTTCGACCCCTGCCACCCCTGCCAGCCAGCCGGATTGACCGCCGCAGCCCGTCGTTGGTTTTCCGCTTCCACGGTTTGGAAGGGGAGCACGACGGGCGGTAGGCGCCTTTCGTCGTTTTTGCCCACCGAGTGGGTGGTCGGCGAAGGGAGTGGAACGAACGTACCGCAGGGCAGTCGTGCCACAAGAATTTTGAAGAGACGGAACGCAACGTCATGGCCAAAACGAACCCAGGACAATTTGTGCGGCAGGTCCGTCAAGAGGTGTCCAAGGTCACTTGGCCGACCCGCAAGGAAACCATGATCTCGACGGTCATGGTGTTCATCATGGTGGTGCTGGCGTCGCTGTTTTTTCTCTTTGTAGACTGGATTCTCGCGCTCGGCGTGAGGCTCGTCTTCGGACTGGGAGGGTAGACCGGAAATGGCCGCGCGTTGGTACGTACTGCACGTCTACTCCGGTTTCGAGAACAAGGTCGCCCAGTCGATCCGCGAGCAGGCAGCCCAGCAGGGCATGGAAGACCTGTTCGAACAGATCCTGGTCCCCACCGAGGAGGTGGTGGAAGTCCGCCGTGGCTCCAAGGTGCAGGCTGAGCGCAAGTTCTTTCCGGGGTATGTCCTTCTTAAAATGGACATGACCGACGAAAGTTGGCATCTGGTCAAGAATACGCCGAAGGTGACCGGTTTCCTGGGTGGCCGTGGCCGCCCCGTGCCGATCAGCGAGCGCGAAGCCGAACGCATTATGCGCCAGGTCCAGGAAGGCATCGAGCGGCCCAAGCCGTCGATCACCTTCGAGATCGGCGAGCAGGTGCGGGTGGCCGACGGCCCCTTCGCGTCGTTCAACGGCATGGTCGAGGACGTCGACGAGGAGAAGGCCCGGCTCAAGGTGTCGGTGTCGATCTTCGGTCGCTCCACGCCCGTCGACCTGGAATTCGGACAAGTCGAAAAACTTTAAGTTTCATTGGTTTCCGGCTCCGGGCAGTAACGCCCGGCGGCCTGTTTTCCGCGGGAGGTGCGTCGCCAAAGACCTGGTGCGACCGTACCGCGGGCCTCTCACAACCGAGGTAGAGAAATGGCAAAGAAAGTCTCTGGCTACGTCAAGCTGCAGGTTCCGGCTGGCAAGGCCAACCCGTCGCCCCCGATCGGTCCGGCGCTCGGTCAGCGCGGCCTGAACATCATGGAATTCTGCAAGGCGTTCAACGCAGCCACGCAGAACATGGAAGTGGGCATGCCCATTCCCGTGGTGATCACCGCCTACACCGACCGTACGTTCACGTTCGTCACCAAGACCCCGCCGGTCAGCTACTTCCTCAAGAAGGCCGCTGGCATCAGCAAGGGTTCGCAGACTCCCGGCAAGAACATTGTCGGCAAGGTCACCATGGCCCAGGTGCGCGACATCGCCACCCAGAAGATGGCCGACCTGAATTGCAGCGAAGTCGAGTCCGCCATGTCCATGGTGATCGGTTCCGCGGCGTCCATGAGCCTGGAAGTGGTGGAGTAATCCGATGGCGAAGGTTGGTAAGCGACTGAAGCAGGCGTATGTGGGCATCGACCGCAACGCTTTCTACGAAATTGCCGAGGCGGTCAAGGTCATCAAGGCCGGCGCCAAGGCCAAGTTCGACGAAACCATCGAAGTTGCCCTGAACCTGGGCGTTGATCCGCGTCACGCCGACCAGATGGTTCGTGGTGTGGTCGAACTGCCGCACGGCACGGGCAAGACCCTGCGCGTCGCGGTGTTCGCCAAGGGTGACAAGGTCAAGGAAGCGCAGGACGCCGGGGCCGACATCGTTGGCGCCGAAGACCTGATGGAACGCATCCAGGCCGGCGAGATGGATTTCGACCGCTGCATCGCGACCCCGGACATGATGGGCATCGTCGGTCGTCTCGGTAAGGTGCTCGGCCCGCGCGGCCTGATGCCGAACCCCAAGCTCGGCACCGTCACCATGGACGTGGCCGGCGCCGTGCGCGCCGCCAAGGCCGGCCAGGTGCAGTTCCGCGTCGAGAAGGCCGGCATCATTCATGCCGGCGTCGGCAAGGCGTCGTTCGCCGACGAGCAGCTCATCGAGAACGTCAAGGCGTTCGTGGATGCCATCATGAAGGTCAAGCCGACCGGCGCGAAGGGTGTCTACCTGCAGAAGGTTTCGGTCAGCTCCACCATGGGGCCTGGCCTGAAGGTCAACCTCGGCTCCGTCCAGGGCTGAGGGTGAGCGGGGGGCTTCGGCCTCCCGGATGGGACGGAAGGGACGTGCCAGCACGGACTTTCCGGGCGTACCTGTCCAAGACCGCAGGCGCCCCCGCATCCGTGGGGGTTTAAGGGACGGCAGTCCACCTGCGCAGACGGGAGTTGCAAGGTCCGTCGATCTGGTTTGGTCCCCTGGGACCTGTTCAGGGAACGGCTTTCGACTTCCGGGGCAGTACGCAGCCTCGCCGGGGCCTTCGGGCCTCCTGACCATGTTGGTCTTCAGGCGGGGTGCGTTCGCAACCGGCCCGTGCCCCTGTCGGGGGTTCGGGCGAAGAGCGGAGACGAAGGTGAACCGAGAGCAGAAGCAGGAGTTGGTAGCTGAACTCCATCAGATGTTCGGTGAGTCCACCACCGTCGTGGTTGCCCACTACAAGGGGCTGACCGTGGCGCAGATGGGGGCTCTCCGGCAGAAGATGCGGGAGAACGGCGCCAGCTTCCAGGTGACCAAGAATCGGCTCACGCGGATTGCCCTTGAAGGCACGAAGTTCGAAGGCATTGGTGACCTGTTCACCGGCCCGACCGGCATTGCCGTGTCGGCCGACCCGGTGGGCGCAGCCAAGGCCATGGCGGACTTCGCCAAGACCAACGACAAGCTGGTGATCCTGGGCGGCGCGATGAACGCGACCGTTCTGGACGTCAATGGCGTCAAGGCTCTGGCGGCGATGCCGTCGCTTGACGAGCTGCGCGCCCGCATCGTTGGCATGATCAGCACTCCGGCCACCCGTATTGCTGGGATTCTCCAGCAGCCGGGCGCTTCGGTCGCACGTGTGCTGAGCGCTTATGCCTCCAAGGACCAGGCCGCTTAAGCCAGTCCCAAACCAAACATACATGGCCGCGTGGTCCTGAACGACACGCGGTTCGATCGATGGAGTTGAATAAAAATGGCTGATCTGCAGAAGCTGGTTGACGACCTGTCGGCCCTGACCGTCATGGAAGCCGCCGACCTGTCCAAGATGCTCGAAGAGAAGTGGGGCGTCTCCGCTGCCGCTCCGGTGGCCGCCGCCGCCGCCGCGCCGGGTGCCGCTGCTGCCGCCGTCGAAGAGCAGACCGAATTTGACGTGATCCTGGTCGCCGCTGGCGAGAAGAAGATCAACGTCATCAAGGAAGTCCGCGCCATCACCGGCCTGGGTCTGAAGGAAGCCAAGGACCTGGTCGAAGGCGCTCCGAAGGCCGTCAAGGAAGCTTGCAGCAAGGACGAAGCTGCTGAGCTGAAGAAGAAGCTTGAAGAAGCTGGCGCCAAAGTCGAGCTGAAGTAGTCTCGACCACTGCGTGCGGTTTTGGGCCGGAGGACGCGTTTGGCGCCCTCCGGCCCGCCGACGTTTGCCGGAGGGACCGCCTGAACACGGTCCCAAAGGCGTCTTTCGGGGATCACCGGGCCCTGAAAGACTGTTACCAAGGTCCTGGTGCCAAGGTCCTGATGCCGGGCGCCCCTTTCGTTACGACGGTAATTTCCGTCACGACGGCACGGGCGCCCCGCAGCAGGACCGGGCGCCGTGGCCGGCCCCATACGGGGCGCGGCCACGGGTGTCTCGGGGTGTCGGGCATGTGCGTCATGGAACGCATGGCCTGATGCCGAGGTTTCCATGGCGGGGTGGGGGGCGCGCGAACCCCATGCCGCCGAGCAGCGTCGCCGCGACGGATAGCCCCGTCGGCCGGTGGCGCGCCCAGGCCCGCACACGGCATCCTCGCGGAGCGTCGCGAACCGTGGAGCGGGCGGACATGGCAGAATGAGGAGCGGCAATGGCTAAGTCCTTCACTGGTCGGAAACGTGTGCGGAAGAATTTTGGGCGCATTCCGACGGTCGCCCCCATGCCCAATCTGATCGAGGTTCAAAAGGCCTCCTACGATCAGTTTTTGCAGACGGGTGTGCCGGCGGACAAGCGGACTGTTTCCGGTCTCCAGGAAGTCTTCAAATCCGTTTTTCCGATTAAGGACTTCGCCGGAAAGGGCGAGCTCGAGTACGTGCGCTACGAACTCGAAGAACCCAAGTACGACGTCGAAGAATGCCAGCAGCGGGGCATGACCTTTGCCGCGCCGCTGAAGGTCACCCTGCGCCTGGTGGTGTGGGACGTGGACGAGGACACCGGTGCCCGCTCCGTGCGCGACATCAAGGAGCAGGACGTGTACATGGGCGACATGCCGCTCATGACGCGCAACGGCACCTTTGTCATCAACGGCACCGAGCGCGTCATCGTCTCGCAGATGCACCGCAGCCCCGGCGTGTTCTTTGACCACGACAAGGGCAAGACGCACAGCTCGGGCAAGTATCTGTTCGCCGCCCGCGTCATCCCCTATCGCGGGTCGTGGCTGGACTTCGAGTTCGACGCCAAGGATCTGGTGTACGTGCGTATCGACCGCCGCCGCAAGCTGCCGGTCACCACGCTGCTGTACGCCCTGGAATCCGAGGCGGCGCTGGCCCTGCGCGCCGAGCGCAAGGCGGCCGGTCAGGCGATGGACACGTCCGAAGTCCACGGGATGACGGCGGAGAAC
Organism: Rhodospirillaceae bacterium BRH_c57; assembly: GCA_000961745.1. Lineage (GTDB taxonomy): Bacteria > Pseudomonadota > Alphaproteobacteria > Rhodospirillales > Rhodospirillaceae > Cauispirillum. The sequence goes on from LAEA01000017.1 coordinate 5,486, forward strand.
ATCCTCGACTACTTCTATGACCAGATCACCTACACGCGTGACGCCGACGGCTGGAAGACCGACTTCGCCCCCGATCGCCTCAAGGGCATGAAGCTGGCCTACGACCTGGTGGACGCCGCCACCGGCGAAGTGAAGCTGGAAGCCGGGCAGAAGGTCACCGTCCGCACCGGCAAGAAGATTCTCGACAGCGGCACGACCGAGATTCGCGTTCAGCTTGAAGACCTGCTCGGCCGCTATGCGGCGGTCGATCTGGTCAACGAGCAGACCGGCGAAATCTTCATGGAAGCCGGCGAGGAAGTCACAGAAGACACCCTCAAGGGCCTCGAAGCGGCCGGGATCACCCGTCTGCCGACCCTGCATGTCGATCACGTCAACATCGGGTCCTACATCCGCAACACCCTGTTTGTGGACAAGAACAGCTGTCGCGAAGAAGCGCTGATCGACATCTATCGCGTCATGCGCCCCGGCGAGCCGCCGACCCTGGAGACGGCCGAGGCCCTGTTCCGTGGCCTGTTCTTCGACAGCGAGCGCTATGACCTGTCGGCCGTGGGCCGGGTCAAGATGAACGCCCGCCTGGGCTTGACCCTGGACGAAGTCCCCGACACGCAGCGCGTGCTGCGCAAGGACGACGTCCTGCGTATCATCAAGATGCTGGTCGAACTCAAGGACGGTCGCGGCGAAATCGACGACATCGATCACCTGGGCAACCGTCGCGTCCGCTCGGTCGGCGAACTGATGGAAAACCAGTATCGCGTCGGCCTGCTGCGCATGGAGCGCGCCATCCGTGAACGCATGTCCTCGGTGGACATCGACACCGTGATGCCGCACGACCTGATCAATGCCAAGCCGGCCGCCGCCGCCGTGCGCGAGTTCTTCGGCAGCAGCCAGCTTTCGCAGTTCATGGACCAGACCAACCCGCTGTCCGAAGTCACCCACAAGCGTCGTCTTTCGGCGCTTGGGCCGGGCGGTCTGACCCGTGAGCGCGCCGGCTTTGAAGTCCGCGACGTGCATCCGACCCACTACGGCCGCATCTGCCCGATTGAAACGCCGGAAGGCCCGAACATCGGTCTGATCAACAGCCTGGCGACCTTTGCCAAGGTCAACCCCTACGGCTTCATTGAAAGCCCGTACCGCAAGGTGTCCGAGGGCAAGGTGACCGACGAGGTCGTCTACATGTCGGCCATGGTCGAGGGCAAGTACACCATCGCCCAGGCCAATGCCGAACTGGACGAGGACGGTCGTTTCGTCGGTGACCTGATCTCCTGCCGCAAGGCCGGCGACTTCGTGATGGTCAACCCGACCGAGATCGACTACGTGGACGTGTCGCCCAAGCAGCTTGTCTCTGTGGCTGCGGCGCTCATCCCGTTCCTGGAAAACGACGACGCCAACCGCGCCCTCATGGGCTCGAACATGCAGCGTCAGGCCGTGCCTCTGATCAAGGCCGAGGCTCCGTTCGTGGGCACCGGCATGGAAGAGACCGTGGCCCGCGACTCCGGGGCGGCCATCGCGGCCCGCCGGACCGGCGTGGTCCAGCAGGTCGATGCCACCCGCATCGTCGTGCGCGCCACCGAGGAAGTGGAAGCGGCGGCTTCGGGCGTGGACATCTACCGTCTGGCCAAGTTCCAGCGCTCCAACCAGAACACCTGCATCACCCAGCGCCCGCTGGTGAAGGTGGGCGATCTGGTGCGTAAGGGCGACATCATCGCTGATGGTCCGTCCACGGATCTTGGCGAGCTGGCCCTCGGCCGCAACGTGCTGGTCGCGTTCATGCCGTGGAATGGCTACAACTTCGAAGACTCGATCCTGATCTCCGAGCGCATCGTCCGTGACGACGTGTTCACCTCGATCCACATCGACGAATTCGAGGTCATGGCCCGCGACACCAAGCTGGGCCAGGAAGAAATCACTCGCGACATTCCGAACGTCGGTGAAGACGCCCTCAAGAACCTCGACGAGGCGGGCATCGTCTACATCGGCGCCGAAGTGAAGGCGGGCGACATTCTGGTCGGCAAGGTCACGCCGAAGGGCGAAAGCCCGGTCACCCCGGAAGAGAAGCTGCTGCGCGCCATCTTCGGCGAAAAGGCCTCCGACGTGCGCGATACGTCGCTGCGCCTGCCGCCGGGCGTCACCGGAACCATCGTCGAGGTGCGTCTGTTCAACCGCCGTGGCGTTGAAAAGGACGAGCGTTCCCTGGCCATCGAGCGGGCCGAGATCGAACGTCTGGCCAAGGACCGCGACGACGAACGGGCCATTCTCGAAGGGTCGTTCAGCCAGCGTCTGAAGGAACGGCTTCTGGGTCAGAAGGCGGTGGCCGGTCCCAAGGGCTTCCGCTCCGGCGTGGTTCTGGACGACGCCGTTCTGGCCGAGTGGACCCCCGGCCAGTGGCGCCAGTTCGGGGTCGAGGACGACGCGGTCATGTCCCACATCGAGGACATGAAGAAGGCGTTCGAGGAAAGCATCGAACAGCTTCAGCAGCGTTTCGAGAACAAGGTCGAAAAGCTGCAACGCGGCGACGAGATGCCTCCGGGCGTGCTCAAGATGGTCAAGGTCTTCGTGGCGGTGAAGCGCAAGCTGCAACCGGGCGACAAGATGGCCGGCCGTCACGGCAACAAGGGCGTCATTTCGCGGATCGTTCCGATCGAGGACATGCCGTACCTGGAAGACGGCACCCATGTCGATATCGTGCTCAACCCGTTGGGCGTGCCGTCGCGCATGAACGTCGGGCAGATCCTGGAAACCCACCTCGGCTGGGCGTGTCGTGGCCTGGGCGAACAGGTCGGCGCGATGCTGGAATCGGTGCGCTACCAGAACAAGACGCTGGACGACCTGCGCGGCAAGCTGCGTGAAATCTACGGCGAGCGCCATTACAAAGAGGACATCTCCGACCTCTCCGACGAACAACTGGTCGAACTGGCCGGTAACCTGCGCAACGGCATTCCGATCGCCACGCCGGTGTTCGATGGTGCCCGTGAAAGCGACATCACCGAGCATCTGGCCATGGCGGGTCTGGAATCCTCGGGGCAGGTGACCCTATATGACGGGCGGACGGGCGAGCCGTTCGACCGCCAGGTCACCGTGGGCTACATCTACATGCTGAAGCTCCATCACCTCGTCGACGACAAGATCCACGCCCGCTCCATCGGCCCGTACTCGCTGGTCACCCAGCAGCCGCTGGGCGGCAAGGCGCAGTTCGGCGGGCAGCGCTTCGGTGAAATGGAAGTGTGGGCCCTCGAAGCCTACGGCGCCGCGTACACCTTGCAGGAAATGCTGACCGTCAAGTCGGACGACGTGTCGGGCCGCACCAAGGTTTACGAGGCCATCGTTCGCGGCGACGAAACCTTTGAAGCCGGTATCCCCGAATCCTTCAACGTGTTGGTGAAGGAAATGCGGTCGCTGGGCCTCGACGTCGAGCTGTTGCAGGGCGAAGTCTGATGCGGCGCGGCCCCGGAGCACGTCTCCGGGGCCGGCACTGCGCGAATATATGAAAGGTTGGGGCGGAATTTCGGATGTGGGCGGCGGACGCGCCGGCCCCCGAAGGCCGCAACGGGAGAGACCGCATGAACGAGCTTATGAAAATCTTCGGTCAGGTCAGCGGCAATCAGACGTTTGACCAGATCAAGATCTCCATCGCCAGCCCCGAAAAGATCCGGTCGTGGTCCTTCGGCGAGATCAAGAAGCCCGAGACCATCAACTACCGTACCTTCAAGCCGGAGCGGGACGGTCTGTTCTGCGCCCGTATTTTCGGGCCGGTCAAGGACTACGAGTGCCTGTGCGGCAAGTACAAGCGCATGAAGTATCGCGGCATCATCTGCGAGAAGTGCGGCGTCGAAGTCACCCTGTCGAAGGTGCGCCGCGAGCGTATGGGCCACATTGAGCTGGCCGCGCCCGTCGCCCACATCTGGTTCCTGAAGTCGCTGCCCAGCCGCATCGGCCTGCTGCTGGACATGACGCTGAAGGACCTGGAACGCGTCCTGTACTTTGAAAACTACGTCGTCACCGAACCCGGCCTGACCCCGCTCAAGCAGTTCGAGATGCTGACCGAGGAAGGCTATCAGCGCGCTGTCGAGGAATACGGCGAGGACAGCTTCCAGGCCGGTATCGGCGCCGAAGCCATCCGCGAGCTGATGAAGGCCATCGACCTTGAGGACCTGCGCGCTGAAATGCGCGTGGACCTGCGCGAGACGACGTCCGAAGCCAAGCGCAAGAAGCTGGTCAAGCGCCTCAAGCTGGTCGAGGCCTTCCAGGAATCCGGCGCCCGTCCGGAATGGATGATCCTTGAGGTCGTTCCGGTCATTCCGCCGGAACTGCGCCCGCTGGTCCCCCTGGACGGCGGCCGCTTCGCGACGTCCGACCTCAACGACCTGTACCGCCGCGTCATCAACCGCAACAACCGTCTGAAGCGGCTGATTGAACTGCGCGCGCCGGAAATCATCATCCGCAACGAAAAGCGCATGTTGCAGGAAGCGGTTGACGCGCTGTTCGACAACGGCCGCCGTGGCCGCGCCATCACCGGCGCCAACAAGCGTCCGCTGAAGTCGCTGGCCGACATGCTCAAGGGCAAGCAGGGCCGCTTCCGTCAGAACCTGCTGGGCAAGCGCGTCGACTACTCCGGCCGTTCGGTCATCGTGGTGGGCCCGGAGCTGAAGCTCCACCAGTGCGGTCTGCCCAAGAAGATGGCGCTGGAGCTGTTCAAGCCGTTCATCTATTCCAAGCTCGAACTCTATGGCATGGCGACCACCATCAAGGCCGCCAAGCGCATGGTCGAGAAGGAGCGGCCCGAGGTGTGGGACATCCTCGAAGAGGTGATCCGCGAACACCCGGTCATGCTGAACCGCGCACCGACCCTGCACCGTTTGGGCATCCAGGCGTTCGAGCCGGTGCTGGTCGAAGGCAAGGCCATCAACCTGCATCCGCTGGTCTGCACCGCGTTCAACGCCGACTTCGACGGTGACCAGATGGCCGTCCACGTGCCGCTGTCGCTGGAAGCCCAGCTTGAAGCGCGCGTGCTGATGATGTCGACCAACAACATCCTCAGCCCGGCCAACGGCAAGCCGATCATCGTGCCGACCCAGGACATGGTTCTGGGCATCTACTACATGACGATGGAGCAGGAAGGCGAAGTCGGCGAAGGCAGCGTGTTCGGCGACCTGGCCGAAATGGAGCACGCCCTGCACGCCCAGGTCGTGACCCTGCACGCCAAGATCCGGGCGCGTCGCCACACCGTGGACGAGAACTTCCAGCCCAAGGTCGAAGTGGTGGAAACCACCGTCGGCCGGATGCTGCTTGACTACCTGCTGCCCAAGCACCCCAACGTGCCGTTCAGCCTGATCAACCGCCTGTTGCGGAAGAAGGACATCCAGGACGTCATCGACATCATCTACCGCCACTGCGGTCAGAAAGAGACGGTCATCTTCTGTGACCGCATCATGTCGATGGGCTTCAAGCACGCCGCCCGCGCCGGCATCTCCTTCGGCAAGGATGACATGGTCATCCCCGCCGCCAAGGAAGTGCTGGTCGGCGACACCGAGAAGCAGGTCAAGGAATTCGAGCAGCAGTACCAGGACGGCCTGATCACCCAGGGCGAAAAGTACAACAAGGTCGTCGACGCCTGGGCGCAGTGTACCGACCGCGTCGCCGACGAGATGATGAAGGAAATCTCGCGCTTCGAAGTGGGCAAGAAGGTCAACTCGGTCTACATGATGGCGCACTCCGGTGCCCGTGGCTCGACCGCGCAGATGAAGCAGCTTGCCGGGATGCGCGGCCTGATGGCCAAGCCGGACGGCTCGATCATCGAGACGCCGATCATCTCGAACTTCAAGGAAGGCCTGTCCGTGCTGGAGTACTTCAACTCCACCCACGGTGCCCGTAAGGGTCTGGCCGACACCGCCTTGAAGACGGCGAACTCGGGGTACCTGACGCGTCGTCTGGTGGACGTCGCGCAGGACGCCATCATCTGTGAAGAGGATTGCGGCACCGTGCGCGGCCTGACCGCGACTCCGGTGGTCGACGGCGGCGAAGTCGTGGTGTCCCTGGGCGAGCGCGTGCTCGGCCGGACCGCGGCCGAGGACGTCATCGACTCGGCCAACGACCGTCTTCTGGTCAAGAAGGGCGAGTTGATCGACGAGGCCGCCATCGAGCTGATCGATTCGGCGGGCGTCGAGTCCATTCTCATCCGCTCGGTGCTGACCTGCGAGGCCCAGAACGGGGTTTGCGGCAAGTGCTACGGTCGTGACCTGGCGCGCGGCACGGCGGTCAACGCCGGCGAGGCCGTGGGCGTCATCGCCGCCCAGTCGATCGGCGAGCCCGGCACCCAGTTGACCATGCGGACGTTCCACATCGGCGGCGCGGCCCAGCGTGGCGCCGAGCAGTCGAGCATCGAAGCGGCGTTCGACTCCAAGGTCCAGGTGGAAAACCGCAGCATCGTTCTGAACTCGGACGGTGTGCCCGTGGTCATGGCGCGCAACTGCGAAATCCTGCTGCTCGACGTCAACGGGCGCGAGAAGGCCCGCCATCGCGTGCCCTATGGCGCCAAGCTGTACGTCGACAGCGGGCAGGAGGTGGCCAAGGGCTTCAAGATGGCCGAGTGGGACCCGTACACCCTGCCGATCCTCACCGAGAAGGAAGGGACCGTCCACTACGTCGATCTGGTCGAAGGCGTGTCCATGCGCGAAGTGATGGACGAAGCCACCGGCATCAGCTCGCGCGTCGTGGTCGACTGGAAGTCCCAGCCGCGCGCTTCCGAACTGCGCCCCCGCATCACCCTGCGGGACGAGAACGGCGAGCTGCTCATGCTGCCCACCGGCGTGGAAGCGCGCTACTACATGTCGGTCGATGCCGTTCTGTCGGTCGAGCCGGGCCAGAAGGTCCACGCCGGCGACGTGCTGGCGCGTATCCCGCGTGAAAGCTCCAAGACCCGCGACATCACCGGTGGTCTGCCGCGCGTGGCCGAGTTGTTCGAAGCCCGCAAGCCCAAGGATCACGCGGTCATCGCGGAAATCGACGGGCGGGTGGAATTCGGCAAGGACTACAAGAACAAGCGCCGTGTCCTGGTTCATCCCGAAGACGGCGATGCGATGGAATACCTGGTGCCCAAGGGCAAGCATCTGGCCGTGCAGGAAGGCGACTACGTCAAGAAGGGCGATGCCCTGATGGACGGCAACCCGGTCCCGCACGACATCCTGCGCGTCATGGGCGTCGAGGCTCTGTCGGATTACCTGACCAAGGAAATCCAGGACGTCTATCGTCTGCAGGGCGTGAAGATCAACGACAAGCACATCGAGGTGATCGTTCGCCAGATGCTGCAGAAGGTCGAGATCATGGAGCCCGGCGACACCACCTTCCTGATCGGCGAACAGGTCGACCGCATGGACTTCCTCAACGAGAACGAGAAGACCATCAAGGAAGGCGGCCGCATGGCCAACGGCATGCCGGTCCTCCAGGGCATCACCAAGGCGTCGTTGCAGACCCATTCGTTCGTGTCCGCAGCGTCGTTCCAGGAAACCACCCGCGTGCTGACCGAAGCGTCGGTCTCGGGCAAGGTGGACACCTTGGTGGGCCTGAAGGAAAACGTTATCGTGGGCCGCCTGATCCCGGCCGGGACGGGCGCCATGATGAACCGCTTCCGTCAGGTTGCCGCCAAGCGCGACCGCGAACTGGCCGTGGCATCCGGAGTTCCCGAGTCCCAGCCCTTGCCGGGTATGGACAGCGGGGCCGTGGGCGGGGAGTCGTCTTCTCCCGACCGGCCGGCGGAGTGACCGTCGCCCTGTTCAGGGTAACGGTGTAAGGTTTACGGGCGCGCCGGGGCAATATTCTTTCGAGAATAGCCCCGGCGCGTCCGGTTTCCCCGGAGGGTCCGGGAGGCCGCGTGGCATCACACGGTTTCTCTTGACGCTCCTGTGGGGCGCCCCTAGTATGCGCCCCTCAATCGGGGTGCCGGTGGTCGGTCTAATCGGCCGAGACGCGGATGGCTCCGGTTAAGCTGCTTTTTACATACGGCCTGCGGGACACTTGGTCCCAACCGGCCGACGTGGAACAGGCGCCCGGTCGGACTTCCCCGCAAGGGGTTGCGCCACAGGGGCCTTTTCATGGTCGTACAGGACTATCACGCCGCAACTTCCATCGGGCGGTTCCAGGCAGGCCAGGTTAGGCCCCCTGGCCAGTGCTTTGGGACAAAAGCGCCATGGTGCGCAGGCGATTGGAAAACGCGAGAGCGTAGGAAGAAGGAACGGTAATGCCCACGATCAATCAGCTGGTCCGCAGCGGGCGCAAGCCGGTGGTCAAGCGGAACAAGGTTCCGGCGATGCAGTCTTGCCCGCAAAAGCGTGGCGTCTGCACCCGTGTGTACACCACCACCCCGAAGAAGCCGAACTCGGCCCTTCGTAAGGTGGCCCGTGTGCGCCTGACCAACGGCTTCGAGGTGACCTCCTACATCCCTGGCGAGGGTCATAACCTCCAGGAGCACTCGGTGGTCATGATTCGCGGCGGCCGCGTCAAGGACTTGCCTGGCGTGCGCTACCACATCATCCGCGGCACGCTCGACACCCAGGGCGTCAAGGACCGCAAGCAGCGTCGTTCGAAGTACGGCGCGAAGCGTCCGAAGTAAGTCTTACAGGGAAACACGACCATGTCTCGTCGCCACAGTGCGGAGAAGCGCCAGATCCTGCCCGATGCCAAATTCGGCGATCAGGTGCTGGCCAAATTCATCAACTCCATCATGCTCGACGGTAAGAAGGGCACGGCGGAGATGATCGTTTATGGGGCGCTTGACAAGATCGGCGCCAAGGCCGGCGGCGATCCGATCAAGATGTTCCACGACGCCGTCGACAATGTGAAGCCGTCTGTGGAAGTCCGTTCGCGCCGCGTTGGCGGTGCCACCTACCAGGTGCCCGTCGAGGTGCGTATTGACCGGCGTCAGGCGCTGGCCTTCCGCTGGCTCGTGGATTTCTCGCGTAAGCGGTCGGAAACCACGATGATCGATCGTCTGTCGGGCGAATTGCTCGACGCGGCGAACAACCGTGGTGGTGCGGTCAAGAAGCGTGAAGACACGCACCGCATGGCGGACGCCAACAAGGCGTTCTCGCATTACCGCTGGTAGTCGCCCCTATACCTGTTTAACCGCCCAGACGCGAAGAGTACGCCATGAAACGCGAGACCCCGCTCGAGCGCTATCGCAATATCGGCATCATGGCTCACATTGATGCCGGTAAGACCACCACGACCGAGCGAATCCTGTACTACACCGGGAAGTCGCACAAGATCGGTGAAGTCCATGACGGTGCAGCCACCATGGACTGGATGGAGCAGGAACAGGAGCGGGGTATCACCATTACCTCCGCTGCGACGACCTGCTTCTGGAAAGAGCACCGCGTCAACATCATCGACACTCCCGGCCACGTGGATTTCACCATCGAGGTGGAGCGTAGCCTTCGTGTTCTGGACGGTGCCATCACGGTGTTCGACTCGGTTGCCGGCGTTGAGCCGCAGTCCGAGACCGTGTGGCGTCAGGCCGACAAGTACCACGTTCCCCGCATGTGTTTCGTCAACAAGATGGACCGCATGGGCGCGAACTTCTACCGCTGCGTCGACATGATCATCGACCGGCTGGGTGCGGTGCCGCTCGTCATCAACCTGCCGATCGGCTCCGAAGCCGAATTCGCCGGCATCATCGACCTCATCAAGATGAAGGCGGTGGTGTGGAAGGGTGACGACCTGGGCGCCGCGTTCGAATATGAAGACATCCCCGCCGACATGGTCGACAAGGCTGCGGAATACCGCGCCAAGTTGATTGACACCGCCGTGGAAGTCGATGACGCCGCCACCGAAGCCTATCTCGAAGGCATCGAGCCCGACGAAGAGACGCTGAAGAAGTGCATCCGCAAGGGCACCATCTCGCGCACCTTCGTGCCGGTGCTGTGCGGCTCGGCGTTCAAGAACAAGGGCGTCCAGACCATGCTGGATGCCGTGATCGATTTCCTGCCGTCGCCGCTCGACGTGCCGTCGATCAACGGCATCCTGCCGGGGACCGAGGAAGAGGTGATCCGTCGTTCGGCTGACGATGAGCCGTTCGCGGGCCTTGCGTTCAAGATCATGAACGACCCCTTCGTCGGCTCGCTGACCTTCGTGCGCATCTACTCGGGCATCGTCGAGTCCGGGTCCTATGTGATGAACACGGTCAAGGAAAAGCGCGAGCGTATCGGCCGCATGCTGCTCATGCACGCCAACAACCGTGAAGAGATCAAGTGGGCTGCGGCCGGCGACATCGTCGCGGTGGTGGGTCTGAAGGACAGCACCACGGGCGATACCCTGTGCGATCCGCTCAAGCCGGTCATCCTGGAGCGCATGGAGTTCCCCGAGCCGGTGATCGAAGTGGCTGTCGAGCCCAAGACCAAGGCCGACATGGAAAAGATGGGCATGGCGCTGGCACGTCTGGCTGCCGAGGATCCGTCCTTCCGCGTTGCGACCGACCCCGAGTCGGGCCAGACGGTCATCAAGGGCATGGGTGAGTTGCACCTGGAAATTCTCGTTGACCGCATGCGGCGCGAGTTCAAGGTCGATGCCAACGTGGGCGCCCCGCAGGTAGCCTACCGCGAGACCATTTCCAAGACGATCATCCACGACTACACCCACAAGAAGCAGACCGGCGGTTCGGGCCAGTTCGCAAAGGTGTCGCTCAAGTTCGAGCCGCAGGAGCCGGGGACGGGTTTCGTCTTCCACAACTCCTGTGTTGGTGGCTCGGTGCCCAAGGAATACGTTCCGGGCGTCGAAAAGGGCCTCAAGTCGGCCAAGGATACTGGCGTGATCGCCGGCTTCCCGTGCACCGACCTGAAGATCAGCCTGGTGGACGGTCAGTACCACGACGTTGACTCCAGCGTCATGGCGTTCGAAATCGCGGCCCGCGCCGCGTTCCGCGAAGCCATGCCGAAGGCCGGCCCGAAGCTGCTCGAACCGATGATGAAGGTCGAAGTGGTGACCCCCGAAGAGTACATGGGCGACATCATCGGCGACCTGAACAGCCGCCGTGGCAACGTGTCGGGCATGGACCAGCGTGGCAACGCCCGTGTCATCGACGCCCAGGTGCCGCTGGCCAACATGTTCGGCTACGTGAACACGCTGCGCTCCATGTCGCAGGGTCGCGCGCAGTATACCATGCACTTCGAGAGCTATTCGGAAGTGCCGAACAACGTGTCTGAAGAAATCAAGGCTAAGCTCGCCGGCTGAGGCGGAGCGGTGTAAGCGAACGGAGATTTTGGTATGGGTAAGGAAAAGTTCAATCGCGACAAGCCGCACTGCAACGTGGGCACCATTGGCCACGTCGACCACGGCAAGACGACGCTGACTGCGGCGATCACCAAGATCCTGGCGGAATCGGGCGGGGCGACGTTCTCGGCCTACGACCAGATCGACAAGGCTCCCGAGGAGAAGGCGCGCGGCATCACGATTTCGACGGCGCACGTCGAATATCAGACGGCCAACCGTCACTATGCCCACGTCGATTGCCCCGGCCACGCCGACTATGTGAAGAACATGATCACCGGCGCGGCGCAGATGGACGGCGCGATCCTGGTGGTGTCGGCCGCTGACGGCCCGATGCCGCAGACCCGCGAGCACATCCTTCTGGCCCGTCAGGTCGGCGTGCCGGCCCTGGTGGTGTTCATGAACAAGGTCGATCAGGTTGACGACCCCGAGCTGCTGGAGCTGGTGGAGCTGGAAATCCGCGAGCTGCTGTCCTCGTACGACTTCCCCGGCGACGACATTCCGATCGTCAAGGGCTCGGCCCTGGCCGCCCTGGAAGACAGCGACCAGACCATCGGCCGTGGCGCCATCCTCGAACTGATGCAGGCGGTGGACGACTACATTCCGCAGCCGCACCGTCCGAAGGACCTGCCGTTCCTGATGCCGATCGAAGACGTGTTCTCGATCTCGGGCCGTGGCACCGTGGTGACCGGTCGTATCGAGCGCGGCATCGTCAAGGTTGGTGAGGAAGTCGAGATCGTCGGTCTGAAGACCACCGTCAAGACCACCTGCACCGGCGTCGAGATGTTCCGCAAGCTGCTCGATCAGGGCGAGGCGGGCGACAACGTCGGCGTGCTGCTGCGTGGCACCAAGCGTGAAGACGTCGAGCGCGGCCAGGTTCTGGCCAAGCCGGGTTCGATCAACCCGCACACCGACTTCACCTGCGAGTGCTACATCCTGAACAAGGAAGAGGGTGGCCGTCACACGCCGTTCTTCTCCAACTACCGCCCGCAGTTCTACTTCCGCACCACCGACGTCACCGGCACCATCAAGCTGCCCGAGGGCACCGAGATGGTCATGCCGGGCGACAACATCTCCATGGAAGTCTCGCTGATCGCGCCGATCGCCATGGACGAAGGTCTGCGGTTCGCCATCCGTGAAGGCGGTCGTACCGTCGGCGCCGGCGTGGTGGCCAAGATCGTTAAGTA
>LAEA01000048.1 GCA_000961745.1 Rhodospirillaceae bacterium BRH_c57
GGGCAGCCCCCTGGGCGGCGAGGACTTGGCTCGCCATCGCTCGGTGCGCCGCCGGCCGCTGTCCCTGGGGTTGGCCGAAACCGCGGGCGGCGTGACGCTGTTCAACACGCCGCCGCCGACTCAGGGGCTGGCCGCCCTGATGATCCTCGGGCTGGTCGAGCGTCTGGCCCCGGCGGAAGCGGAAACGTTCGAGCACATTCATGCCATTGTCGAGGCGACCAAGGTCGCCTTCAAGGTGCGCAACGCCCACATCGCCGACCCGCTGTACATGAACGTTCATCCGGCAACCTATGTGAACGATCATGTGCTGGACCGTCTGGCCGGTGACATCGCGCCGCGCCGTGCGGCCCCCTGGCCGGCCCGCCTGGCCGCCGGAGACACCGTCTACATGGCTTGCGCTGACGCGCAGGGGCGGGTGGTGAGTTTTATCCAGAGCCTGTTCCACGGTTTCGGGTCGGGCGTGGTGCTGCCGGAGAGCGGCTTGCTGTGGCACAACCGGGCCAGCAGCTTCAGCCTGGACCCCCTGTCGGTCAACGCGCTGACACCGGGCCGCAAACCAGCCCACACCCTGGCCCCCGCGTTGGCCAAGTTCCGGGATGGCCGCGTCATGGCCTATGGCACCATGGGGGGCGACGGCCAGCCGCAGACCCAGGCGGCGGTGTTCACGCGCTATGCCCGGTTCGGCATGGACCTGCAACAGGCGGTCAGCGCGCCGCGCTGGGTGCTCGGCAAGTCCTATGGCGACAGCAAGCCTCATGACCTGAAGCTGGAAAGCCGATTCGACCCCGATGTCATCCACGCCCTGCAACGGGCCGGCCATGACGTCAGTGTCCTCGGCCCGTTCGAGGAAATCATGGGGCACGCCGGGGCCGTTGTGTGGCACCCCGGCGGAGTGATGGAAGGGGCCTGCGACCCGCGCAGCGACGGGATTGTCGCAGCGTTCTGAGGGGGGGGCGCCTGAAGCGCGTTGCATCCGCTGTGGCGGACGCATGGTGCCCAAAAAGAAACCGGCGCTGCCCTGGTCAAGGCGGCGCCGGTTTTCTTTATGTGGGGTCCGGTTTTCTTTACGCGGGGTCAGCGAACGTAGAGGTGCACCTCGTTGGAGGTGGCGGTTGGGCTGGCCATGCCGGACATGCGGATGCGGTCGGCTGGTAGGCCCATCTCGGTCAGGGACCGCAGGACCTGTTCGGCGTTGCGGCGCGACGCCGCGACGCCCAGGGCGCGTTCTCCGGCGTTGTTGCCCGGCGCCGAAACCGCGACCAGATCGAACGACGCGTTGGGGCGGCGTTCGATGGCACGCGACACGGCTTGGTACAGGGCCTGTTCATAGGCGACGTTCGGGCGGTCGAAACGGATGACCACCAACGGACGCTGCCCGGCGATGTTGGCGGCCGGCAGGGTGCCCATGGGCATGGCGGCCGAGGTCCGCACTGCCGCCTGGTTGCCCAGCGAGGAGCCGTAGAGCTGGCCGTTCTTGATGCCCAGCGCCAGGGTGTTGAGGTTGCCGCGCTCGTTGGCGACATAGGTCTGCTGGCGCGCGATGTCCTGGCTGAGTTCGGACAACAGGCGCTCGATCAGGACGGTGGTCTGGTTGGCTTCGTCCTCCAGCACGCGAAGCTGGAGGTGGTCTTCCTCGACCGCACCCGACAGGCCGTAGGCGGCCCGGATGGAGTCCATGAGGTAGGCGGCCATCGCGCTGTCCGACGCCACTTGCGTCGCCAACTGGTTCATGGCCGAGATGTCGGTGTTGATGGCTTCAAGTTGGTTCTGGGCATAAGCCCAGCGCTGATGCAGGACCGGGTTGCCGGGCGTGGTGCCAACCTGGAGGCGCGCGTTGATGACGGCGACGGTCTCGTGATAGCCCTGGCTGTCCTGGATGGTCTGGTTGCGGATGGTCTGCAAGGTGTTGTTGCGCTGCCGGATGCTTTCCTGAAGCTGGCGCAGTTCGTTTCGGAAGGTGTTGACCTTCTGCCCGACAAAGGTGCCGGTCGGCTGACCGGGCGTAACCTTGCCCGGCTCGAAGTTTGTGCTGCCCAAGGCGGGCGGCGGTCCAACCGTGGGGTCGGAGCTATACTCGGACTGCGCGGCAGGGATGCTCATTGTCTGAGCCGGTTCGTCCCCCCCAAGGGAAGGAAAGAGCGCGTCAGAGGCAAACGAGCAACCCGAAAGAGCGAATGCCACGCCAAACGCGAGAAAACGGCTTTTCGACAGCGCCATCGAACTACCTTTTGGTTCTCACAGACACCCTCCCTGGGGTATCGGCTTGTTTAGAAAGGATTTGGCGGGACATTTCCCCCCCGCGCGTCATATTCCGGGCGAGTGTACTGAAAGGCTTAGGTCGGAACAAGCCGCATTTACGACAGGGTTATGGGGTTTACGCGCAGCCCCGTGGGTTTGCGTCCAAAGGGGGCCCATTTTGCCCCCCCCATATGGGTCGCCCACCAACTGTCATTCGCTGGCATGTGTGCCGGGGCGTACGGAGAGCATTCTTTTTTCGCACCTGCGGCTTTTTTCCCTTGCAATGAGGGGCAGCGCCGAGTATTTCTCCGGGCCTCGACGGGGGCAGCCCCGACGGGAAAGAAGAAAGACACTGTGCGCCCGTAGCTCAACTGGATAGAGCACTTGACTACGAATCAAGAGGCTAGGAGTTCGAATCTCTTCGGGCGCACCACTCTAAAGGCTTGAAAGCGAATAGCTTTCAAGCCTTTTCCATATGTGGCGCGGGGACCGCTGGCAGCGCCGTCCCACGCCTCTCCCCCCGGAACGGTATCGCCCGCAGCCGCGAGGAATGCCCCCCCCCCCTAGAAGGCATACCCTGTGCTGAGCCACACCTGCGGCTGTCGGTCCGTCGTGTCGGATTGCGGTCGACCGCCTGTGAACGAGCAGTCAGAAATGGTCACTTATCGAGGGTGGTGTGGCCGATTGCCCTCGTGTTAAAGATCCCCTGAGCATATCGTCGGTGCCGACGCCTTGCTACTGCTGTTGGCCCTGCATCATGCTGCCAACAAGGGATACAGGTCGTGACCATGCCGGACAGTGTCCTCAAGTCAGTCGCCATTCTGGTCGTTGAGGACGAGCCGGCGGCGGCACGCCTGCTGCAACTGGATCTCGCGGCGGAACTTGGCGGCACCATCCGGGTCACCGTGGTTGTCACCTTGGCGGATGCCCTGGTGGCGCTCACACGTGGCGGTTGGGCGGCCTGCGTGCTCGACCTCGGTTTGCCCGACAGCAATGGGCTGGACACCTTGCGGGCCGTCAGGACAGGGGCGCCCGACGTTCCCGTGGTGGTGCTCAGCGGCGACAGCCGCCAGGAAACAGCGGTCGAGGCGTTGCGGCTCGGGGCCGAGGATTTCCTCGACAAGCATGCGGCGCCGGGTGCCCTGATCGCCCGCAAGGCCGGGCACGTCGTGCGGCGGCAGGTCCTGACCGAGGATCTGCGGGCCTCGCGCGATGGGCTTCAGGCGGTTCTGGACAGCGCAGCGGATGGCATCGTGACAATCGACGCCAGGGGCATCGTGCTGTCCTTCAACTTGGCTGCCGAGTCAATCTTTGGGTGGAAGGCTGCCGAAGTGATCGGCCGCAACGTGTCCATGCTCATGCCGCCCGATACCGCGCGCCAGCATGACGGCTACCTGGACCGCTATCTGGGGGGCGCAGAGCCACGCGTGGTCGGCATCGGACGGCAGGTCGTCGGCCAGCGCCGCGATGGCACGACCTTTCCCATGCACCTCGCGGTCAGCGACGTGGCGGTACGGGGACGGCGGATCTTCACCGGCATCATCAGCGATCTGACGGAGCTGAAGGCGGCCGAGCGGCGGGCCGAGGAGCGCGGCCGTCTGGTCGAGGCCATCCTGCACGGCACGCCGGACCCCATCTTCGCCAAGGATACCCAGGGCCGCTACCTTCTGGTTAACGAGGCGTGTTGCGCGGTGTTCGGGCGGAGCATGTCCGAGGTCATCGGCCGCACCGACCGCGACCTTTCCCAGGGCTCGGCCGCCGACGCCATCCTTGCCGCCGACCAAAGAGTGCTGGGCGGTGGCGGGGTCATTGTCGTGGAAGAGGACCTTTCCACACCAATCGGGCCGCGCTCGTTTGCCGTGACCAAGGGGCCGCTGCTGGGGGCGGACGGGGAGGTCGTCGGGCTGGTCGGTGTTGCCCGCGACACCACCGACGCTCTGGCCGCCCAGCGCGAACTGAAGGAGCGCAACCGCCTGCTGGCCCTGACCGAAGACGTGGCCAACGTCGGTCACTGGTATCTGGAGGCGGGCAGCGAGGTGTTGCAGTGGTCGCCCGAGGTCTACCGCATCCACGGTCTTGAGCCGGCCACCTATAAGCCCGCCCTCCAGTCGGCGATGGAGGCTTTCCACGAGGGTAGCCGCAAGGCCGTTCGCCTGGCCTTGACGCGGGGTATTGCCGATGGCCGGGACTTCAGTGTCGAGGCGCGGGTGCGCCGGACGGACGGCGAACTCCGCGAAGTCCTGCTCAAGGGCGCCGGGGACATGGGCGAAGACGGCGAGGTGCGCGGCCTGTTGGGGATCATCCTCGACATCACCGAGTTGCGCCGTGCCCAAACCGCCGTGACCGAGGCTGGCGATCTGCTGCGTCTGTCCATCGGGGCACTCAAGGACGCCTTCGTGCTCTATGACCCGGACGGCCGCATGGTCGTTTGTAACGATGCCTATGAGACGTTGCTGGGGCGGCCGCTGGCCCCCGGCACCCGGTTCCAGGATGTGCTGACCATCGGGGTCGGCAGCGGTCTGTTCAAGGAAGCCCTCGGGGACGAGGAGGCGTGGACGGCCAAGCGGTTTCGGGATTTCCATAATGGCGGCACCCGCGAAATGCGGGTCGGCGCCCGGTGGTTCCGGGTCACCGACGTGCCCCTGCCCAGCGGCCATATCGTGGGCACGCGGGTCGATATCACAGCCCTGCGCGAGGCGCGCGAGGCCGCCGAGGAGGCCAACCGCGCCAAGTCCGAATTCCTGTCGCGCATGAGCCATGAACTGCGCACCCCGCTCAACGCCATCCTGGGCTTTGCCGAACTCATGGAGATCAGCCGCAAGGACCCGGTGACGGACCGCCAGCGTGACTACCTGGGTTACATCCGTACCGGCGGCGGGCACCTGCTCAACCTGATCGACGACATTCTTGATCTGGCGCGTATCGAGGCGGGGCGGATCAGCCTGTCGATCGAGCCGGTGGATACCCGCGCCCTGCTCGACGATTGCCTGACCACCACCCGCACGCTGGCCGATGGCCGGGGCGTGACGGTGCGGGACGACTCTGCCGGGCAGGCGTTGCCGTGTTTGTCGGTGGATCTGACGCGGGCCAAGCAGGCGCTGCTCAACCTGCTGTCCAATGCCATAAAGTACAACCGGCCCTCGGGGAGCGTCCCTTCTGGCAGCGTGACGGTCTCGGTCGCCCCGCAGGGCGATTTCCTGCGGCTGTCGGTGGCCGATACCGGGCTGGGCATCCCGGCCCACCGCCAGTGCGAATTGTTCCAGCCGTTCTCCCGCCTGGGCCAGGAGACGGGCGAGATCGAAGGCACCGGCATCGGCCTGACCATCACCCGCCAACTGGTCGAGGAAATGGGGGGCAGCATCGACTTTGTCAGCGTCGAGGGGGAGGGGTCGACCTTCTGGATCGACCTGCCGTTGGCCCATCAGCCCGGCGGCGGCGTTGTTGAGGGCGACCCTGTACCGGCCGCCGTCATGACCGGGAAGGGGGACGACGCCCGGCGCACGGTCCTCTATGTGGAGGACAACCCAGCCAACCTCGCCCTGATGAAGGAGATCATCAAGGAGTCCGATGGCTTCACCCTTCTCAGCGCGCACACGGCCGAACTGGGGCTGGACATGGCGCGGGCGGCACCGCCAGATATCATTCTTATGGACATCAATCTGCCCGGCATGGACGGCTTTCAGGCCCTTGAAGCCTTGCGGGCGGATAACCGCACGCGGGACGTTCCCGTGATCGCGCTCAGCGCCGACGCCCTGCCCTTCACGGTGCGCCGGGGCGAGCAGGTGGGCTTCATGGCCTATCTGACCAAACCGGTGCGGGTGGACGCACTGCTCGACATGCTGAACAAGGCAACCACCAGGGACGTCCCATGATCATACTCGACAGCACCCTTAAATCGGCCCGCATCCTGGTGGTTGACGACAACCTCGCCAACGTTGCCCTGCTGGAAGCCTTGCTGGAGGACGAGGGGTTCGAGGACGTCACCGGCATCACCGACTCGCGCGAGGTGGTTTCCCTCCACATCGCCCAGCCGTTTGACATCATCCTGCTCGATATCCGCATGCCGCACATGGACGGGCACGAGGTGCTGCGCCGCTTGAACGAGGTGCGCGCGGTCGACGACTATGTGCCGGTGCTGGTGCTGACCGCCCAGACCGACACGGAAACCCGGCTTGCCGCCCTGGAGAACGGGGCGCGGGATTTCGTCACCAAGCCGTTCATTCGTGCAGAGGTCATGTCGCGCATTCGCAACATGCTGGAGGTGCGCGCCCTCTACACCGAACGCGCCCGCCAGAATACGCTTCTCGAAGCCATGGTTGCCGAGCGCACCGGGCGCCTCAAGGCGATCATGGACAACGCCCCGGACGTCATTCTGGCCACCGATGCCGCCGGCTGCATCACCGATTTCAACCGCGCCGGGATGCAGATTTTTCACCGCAACATGACCGGGCAGCCGCTGCGCACCTTGTTCGCATCGGGTACCGTCCTGCCCGACACCGGGAGTGCCAAGGTGACGGCACGGCGCCCGGATGATTCGCAGTTCCCCATGGAACTGTCGCTGGCCCCCCTGCGCGATGGCGGTGCGGAACGGGTCCTGATCGGCCGCGACATCACCATGCGCAAGCTGCTTGAGGATGAACTGACGTGGTTGGCCTCCCACGATCCGGTCACCGAACTGCCCAACCGCTTTGCCTTGCGCCGTATGGTCGAACAGGGCGTGGCGGATAGTGGCGGCGGGATGGTTCTGGTGGCGATCCTGCGCGGTTACCACCGTCTGGGTGACTTGTTCGGCGCGGCCGTGGCGGACAAGTTCCTGCGGCAGGTCGGCGATACCATGCACCAGCTCATGGCGGCGGAAAACGCCGAGCTTGGCAGTTGGGGCGATGGCATGTTGCTGGCTTTCGTACGCGATGTTCAGGATGCCGCCACGGCCGACCGCATTGGCCGGGTCCTGCACGACGGCTTGAACCGCCTGTGGGTGGTCGATGGCCGCGAGGTGGCTCTGGACTGCCGGGTTGGCGTAGCCCTGGCGCCGGTCCACGGCTCCCTGGCCGACACCCTGGTGCGCCGGGCTGCCCTGGCGGCGTCGGTGGGCGAGGGGGTGAGGCTGTTCGACGACGCGCTGGAGGCCGAGGCAGCCGAATGGAACCGTCTGGAGGACGCCCTGCGGCTGGCTCTGGAGCGCGATGAACTGCGGCTGCTTTACCAGCCCAAGGTGGAACTGGCGACCGGGCGCATGTGCGGCGTCGAGGCCCTGATGCGGTGGGAGCATCCCGAGTTGGGCATGGTCTCGCCGGTCAAATTCATCCCGATCGCAGAGGAAACCGGCCTGATCGACAGCTTCGGGGCCTGGGCGATCGGTCAGGCGGGGCGCGACGCGGCGGCCTGGGGTGACCTGAAGGTGGCGGTCAACGTGTCGGTGCGCCAGCTTGACAAGCCGACCTTGATGGACGCCGTGCAGGCCGTGATCGCGGCCGGCATGGACCCGGCGCGCCTGGAACTGGAGGTCACCGAAAGCGCGGTGATGAACAACGTGGAGGACGCCATCGTCGCCCTTCAGGCCTTGCGCGCCCTGGGTGTCGGGCTGGCCATCGACGACTTCGGGACGGGGTATTCGTCGCTGGCCTATCTGTCCCGCCTGCCGCTGACCACCTTGAAGATCGACCAGAGCTTCGTGCGCGACCTGGGCGAACGCCCCGAATCGACCGCCATCGTCAACATGGTGCTGGGCCTCGCCCAGGCACTCGACCTCCAGACCGTGGCCGAAGGCATAGAGACAGCCATCCATGCCGAAATCCTGACGCGGGCCGGCTGCGTACTCGGCCAGGGCTGGCTGTACGCCAAACCCCTTCCGGCGGCTGAAATCACCGCGCGGCTGCGCACCGCGGTGACGGGGGCCGCGCCATCATGAGTTCGATGGATGTGACGGAAAGCCCGCCCGCCACCAGTGAGGTGGACCACGCCCGCCAGTATCTGAACCAGTTGCTCGGCGCCTTGGGGGAAGCCGTGTATGGCATTGACCTGGACGGTCGGTGCACGTTCATCAACCCGGCGGCGCTCGACCTTCTGGAGTTTACGGAGGCCGAGGTCCTGGGGGGCGACCAGCACGCCCTGTTCCATCACCATCGCCCCGACGGGACGGTCTATCCGGCGGCGGAGTGCCCGATCCACAAGACCGTGCGCGACGGATATCGGCGCAGCGTCGAGGATTGGTTCTTCACAAAGGGCGGGCGCGGAGTCCCCGTGGCGCTCATCACGACCCCGCTGCTGCGCGACGGGACCATTGTTGGCGCCGTCGCCTCCTTCCATGACATCAGTCAGGCCAAGGCCAGTGAGCAGGCATTGCGCAACGAGCGGCAGCGCCTGGAAAACGTCATTCGGGGAACCCGTGCCGGAACCTGGGAATGGAACGTCCAGACCGGCGAAACCAAATTCAATGACCGCTGGGCCGAGATCATCGGCCATACCCTGGCTGACCTGGGGCCGACGACCATCGAAACGTGGCTCGGCCATGCCCACCCCGACGACCTGAAGATTTCGAACGCGTGTCTTGAGCGGCATTTCGCGGGCGAGGTGGACTACTACGAGGCCGAAGCCCGGATGCGGCACAAGGACGGCCATTGGGTCTGGGTGCTCGACCGGGGCAAGGTGGTGTCCTGGACGCCGGACGGCAAGCCTGAATGGGTGGCCGGCACCCATTCCGACATCACCGCCAGCAAGGCCGCCGAACAGGCCCTGCGCGACAGCGAAGAACGCTATCGTCTGGCCCAGACGGCGACCGGGGTGGGGATCTGGGACTGGGATGTGGTGGCCGATCGCATCCATTGGGATGCCAACTGCTGGAGCCTGATCGGGCTGTCACCCGACGCCGGCCCCATCACCCTGGCCGACTGGAAACGGTTCCTGCATCCCGACGATGCCGCCGGCGCCGAGGCGGCGGTGCAGGCGCAACTGGTGCAGGGGAGCGCGTTCGTCATTCAATTCCGCTATCGGAGGGCCGATGGCGGCTGGCGATGGGTGCAGGGGCGCGGGCAGGTCGTGGCGCGGGACGCGTCGGGGGCGCCCGTGCGCATGATGGGCACCCACACCGATATCAGCGTCCACAAAAAGGTCGAACAGGTCCTGGAAAGCAGCCGCAACCGCCTGGACCAGTTGCTGGGGGCCAGCCCGGCCGTGGTCTATGCGGCCAATGCCCAGACCTATCGGGCGTCCTACGTCAGCGCCAACGCGCGCGATGTGTTTGGCCTCACGCCTGAGGAAATCCTCGGCCAGGAGGCATGGTGGATGGACAGCCTGCATCCGGCCGACCGCGATCAGGTCCTGGCCGATGCCGAGGCGTGGTTTGCGGACGGCGCGCGCGGGTTGCTCAAACACAGCTACCGCATCCGGCATGGCAACGGGTCCTATGTCTGGGTCGAGGACCAGTTGCGCCTGCGCCGTGATGACGACGGCCAGCCGCTCGAAATCATCGGGTCCCATGTGGACATCACGGCCGCCAAGGAAGCCGAGGCCCTGATCCGCGCCAGCGAGGAACGCCTGCGCGCCCTGTTTGACCTGTTCCCCGACGGCCTTGTGTTGTCCGATCTGGCGACCGGCCTGCCGACGCAGTTCAATCCGGTGGCCCATCGTCAACTGGGCTACACGGAGGCGGAGTTCAAACATCTGACGATCGCCGCCCACGAGGCTGCCGAAGGCCCCGATCAGGTGCGCACTCACATGGCGCTTATCGTCGAGCAGGGCGGCGATGACTTTGAAACCCTGATGCGGCGCAAGGACGGATCCTTGATGCCCGCGCACGTCACGGTCATGCCCCTGGACCTGAACGGCCGCCCGCATCTGTTGGGGGTGGTCCGCGACATCACCGAGCGTCACCGCACCGAGGAAGCCCTACTGCGATCCAACGCCGAGCTTGAACAGTTCGCCTATGTCGCCTCCCATGACCTGCGCCAGCCGTTGCGCATGATCACCAGCTATACGCAGTTGCTGGAACGCGCCCTGGGGGACAGGCTGGACGCCCCCAGTCAGGAGTTCATGGGCTTCATCCGCGAGGGCGGGCAGCGCATGGACCAGATGCTGGTGTCGTTGCTCGAATACTCGCGCATCGGCCGCGCGGGGGAGCCGATGGCCGATGTCGACAGCCGTACGCTGGCCGAGGAAGCCATCCGCTTCCTGAAGCCCGCCATTGCCGAGGCCACCGCGGAGGTCCGCCTGACGGGGGACTGGCCGGTCATTACCGCCAGCCGCAACGAGGGTGTGCGCCTGTTCCAGAACCTGATCGGTAACGCCGTGAAGTACCGTGCCCCGGACATCGCCCCGGTGATCGAGCTGTCGGCCGAACGCCGGGGCCAGGACTGGGTGTTCCAGGTCCGCGACAACGGGATCGGCATCGACCCCAAGCAGTTCGACCGCCTGTTCAAGGTCTTCCAGCGCCTGCACACCCGCAAGGACTACGACGGCAACGGGGTCGGGCTGGCTGTCTGCCGCAAGATCGTGGAGCGGCACGGCGGGCGTATCTGGGTGGAGTCCGGGGGGGCCGGCACAGGCACGACCTTCCTGTTCAGCCTGCCCGACCGCAAGGGGGAGGGCGTTCCGGCCTGACTGTGGCTTATGGGCGGCCCAGCGGTCCGGTCGTGAACAGCGTCACGCGCAGCCCGCCGTGGGATACCGGGGCACCCGCCGCCACCAGCGGCAGGCCGGTCGCCTCGGCCAGAGCGTCGTCGCTGGTCACCAGCCCGACCCGCCAGCCCATGAACCGCGTCATCAAAGTGCGTCCGAGGGAGCGGTACAGCGGGAATAGTTTCTTTCGGTCCCCGATGCGGGCGCCATAGGGCGGATTGACCATCACCAACCCCGTTTGCACCGACCCGGCAGGCCCCTTGGGCGGATAGAGGTCGCCGATGGCAAGCTGCCGGAACGAGGTGATGTCGGCGATGCCCGCCCGCTCGGCGTTGGCGCGGCTCATGGTGATTGCCCCGGTGTCGCGGTCGCTGCCATAGAATGGAACGGCGGGCGTGACCGTGCCGCCAGCAGCGCGCAGGGCCTGCCACGCGGTGTCATCGAACCCCACCAGATGCTCAAAGGCGAAGCGGCGCGACCGGCCGGGCCGCAGGCCGGCGGCGATCTCCGCCGCCTCCAGAACGAACGTGCCGGACCCGCACATGGGGTCGAGCACGGGCTCGCTGCCGTCAAACCCGCATTGCCGCAGGAACAGGGATGCCAGCGTCTCGCGCAGCGGGGCCTTGGCGACGGCTTCCTTGTGGTTGCGCTTGTGCAGCAGCCCGCCCGAGGTGTCCACGCTGAGGGTGCACAGGTCGTCCTCGATGCGGGCCTTGATGCAGACCTCCGCATCGGGGGAGATGGGGGCCCCCAGTTCCTCGTGGATCGCCGTCTCGATGCGCTGGGCGGCGGCCCCGGCGTGGTAGATGCGCGAGCCGGTGCAGGACGCTTCGACGCGCACCGGCACGTCGGGCCGCAGGGTTTCGCCCCAGGCAAAGGCGCGCGCCCGCTTGTCGAGTTGGGCCAGATGAAGCGCCCGGAACGCCCCGATGCGGACGAGCACCCGGCTCGCCCCCCGGATTTCCAGGTTGGCACGCCAGACCTCGGCCCAGCTGCCCCGCGTGGTCACGCCGCCGTGGACGACCTGCGGGGTCTGGAAACCCTTTTCCCGTGCCTCGGCGCACAGCACCGCTTCCAGGCCGGGATGGGTGACGAGGAAAATCTCGAAGTTGCTCTCTGAGTCCATCCCGGCTGCATATCGCGAAGCCGGGCCGGCGTCGATACCTTTGTGGCCGGGCGGACCGTCAGGGTGCGGGGTGCCGCGACGGCTGCCTGCCGTCTGCGGTCGTCGGTTCCTCGACCGGGAAGTGTTTTTGTGTCCGGTTGGCGAAGGCGACCAGGGACAGCATCACCGGAACCTCCACCAGCACCCCGACCACGGTGACCAGCGCGGCCCCCGACTCCAGGCCGAACAGCCCGATGGCCACCGCCACGGCCAGCTCAAAGAAGTTGGACGTGCCGATCAGGGCGCAAGGCGCGGCGATCTTGTAGGGCACCCGCCACAGCCACGCCGCCGCATAGGCGATGATGAAAATGCCGTAGGACTGGATCAGCAGCGGCACCGCGATCAGGCCGATCAGCAAGGGCTGGTCCAGGATCACATGGCCCTGGAAGCCGAACAGCAGCACCACTGTGGCCAACAGGCCCAGGATGGAGACCGGCTTGACCCGCGCCGTGAACCGCGCCACTGCCGTTTCGCTCCCGCCGTGGCGGATAAGGGCAGCGCGGGTTGCCGCCCCGGCGGCCAGCGGGATGACCACATACAGGACCACCGACAGCAGCAGGGTCTCCCACGGCACCTCGATGTCGGTGACGCCCAGCAGGAAGGCGACCAGCGGCGCGAAGGCGAACACCATGATGATGTCGTTCAGCGATACCTGGACCAGGGTGTAGTTGGGGTCGCCGCGCGTCAGGTGCGACCACACGAACACCATGGCCGTGCACGGCGCCGCGCCCAGAAGGATCAGCCCGGCGATGTACTGTCCGGCGTTGGCCGGGTCGATCAGGTCGGCGAACAGGTACTCGAAGAACAGCACGCCGAGCGCCGCCATGGTGAACGGCTTTATCAGCCAGTTGACCACCACGGTGATAATCAGCCCCTTGGGCCGATCCACGATGTGGCTCAGGCTGGAAAAATCCACGGCCACCATCATGGGATAGACCATGGCCCAGATCAGCACCGCGACCAGCAGGTTGACCGAAGCGTATTCCCACCCGGCCAGGGTCTGGAACAGCCCTGGGAACACGGTGCCGAGCGCCACCCCGGCCACGATGCACAGGGCAACCCACAGGGACAAAAAGCGGTCGAAGACGGACATGACGGGCCTTTCCTTCGGGTCGAACGGTGCCAACCCGGTTTGATTGATGCTGGACGATAGGCCGGGCGCCGGGCCAGGGCAAGTCCGGCCAGCCGCGACTGATAAGTCTATAAAAACCAGGGTAAGCCCTTAGACTGAAGGGGTGTTTGACGCGGAGTGTGACAATGGCCTGGACCAGGCTGCTCACGGTGGTTGCCCTGCTTGCGGTGCTTGCGGTGCTTGCGGTGCTTGCGCTGCCGTTCGTGCCCGCCTGGGATGTGGCGGGTGCCCTACAAGATCGCCGCACCCTGCGCCCTGATCGGCACGTCCAACTTCTTTGAGCTGGCCGTGGC
>LAEA01000099.1 GCA_000961745.1 Rhodospirillaceae bacterium BRH_c57
CCAACGGCGGGCAGGTATCGGCCTCGCACGCCACGCCGTGGGCGACGCCACAGACGCCGTGGAAGGCCCTGCGCTGGCTGGGCCACGACGACGCGCCGCTGGTCTTCCGCGCCGCCCGCTGGGACCCGGCGTTGTGGATGTGGATGGCGCGTTTCCTGGCCAACTGCACGCCGGGCCGAACGCGAGCCAACACGGAAAAGACCGTGCGTATCGCCCTGTACTCGCGCGACGCCCTCAAGGCGCTGCGGGCCGAACTGGACCTGCACTATGATGCCGAGACACGCGGTATCCTGCACATCTTCCGGGAAGCCCGCGAATACGACCGCGCCTGCGCCGCGGCCGAGGTGATGGCGAAGGCCGGGCTGCCGCAGACCATCCTGCCCGCTAGCGCCCTGGTGCAGAGCGAACCGGCCCTGCGCTCCGCCGCGCCGGATCTGGTCGGCGGCATCCTCAGCCCGGACGACGAAAGCGGCGATGCCCATGCCTTCACTGCTACCATGGCGCGGTTGGCGGCCGAGGGCGGCGCGGTGTTCCATCACGGCGAGACGGTGCTCGGCCTGGATATCGAAAGCGGCCGGGTGATAGGTGTGCGCACCAGCCACGGGCGGCGCACGGCAGACGCCTACATCCTCAGCCTGGGAAGCTGGAGCCCGCTGGTGGCGCGCGATGCCGGGCTGCGGCTGCCGATCTATCCCGCCAAGGGCTATTCGGTGACGGTACCGGTCACCGGGCTGGCCCCGCATGTCTCGATCACCGACGACGAGCACAAGATGGTCTACTCCCGCCTGGGCGACCGCCTGCGGGCCGCCGGCACGGCCGAACTGGCCGGCTGGAACACCACCCTGAATCGCCCGCGCGCCTTGCTCATCCGCGATCTGGCCCAAGCCCTGTTTCCCGAGGCCGGAGACTATGAGCAGGCCGAACTATGGTGCGGCCTGCGCCCCAAGACGCCCGACAGCGTGCCCTATGTGGGGCCGACACCGTTGCCCAACCTGTGGCTCAACACCGGCCATGGGACGCTGGGGTGGACCATGGCGGTCGGATCGGCCCGCATCATCACCGACCTGATCGGCGGCCGAACCCCGGAGATCGACGTTTCGGGGTTTGGCCTAAAACGCTGAACAGATAAAAACAAGTCATAAGAATATTTGGAAAGTTTCGGTTCAGGCTGGCGTTGCCGTGGCTTCGGCCACCTGCCCGACATTTGGCCCACCATCCTGCACCCCGTCCGGGGACTCGCCCAACACAATGACCTCCTCGCCCGGCAGGACGGCACGGTCGCGGCCGCCGCGCTTGGCCTCGTACATGCGGCTGTCGGCCAGTTCAACCAGCGCCGGCCAGTCGAGGACGTCATCGCGCAGAGTTTCGGCGACGCCGATGGACGCGGTCAGCGCAGTACCATCCGGCCGCAGCCCCAGGCCGTTGCCGGCGCGCAAGCGCGACAACAGGCCGGGCACGGCATCGGCCGGCATGTCGGGCAGCACAGCGACGAACTCCTCGCCACCCCAGCGCACCAGGATGTCGCCACGGCGCAGCGTGGTGCGCAGCGACTCGACCAGGGTCTGCAGGGCCTTGTCCCCAGCCTCGTGGCCGTAGCTGTCATTGATGCTCTTAAAGTGGTCAAGGTCGAAGAAGGCAACGCTCAACGGCTTGCCCGACAGGGTGGCCAGCCGGAACATCAGGTCCAGCGCCTCGGTCCCCGACCGGCGGGTGTAGGCGCCGGTGAGCGCGTCGGTCATCGCCTTGTTGACCAGGGTCGCCATGTAATGGAGCTGGCTCATGCCCGAGAACATGGCGAGCCCCATCATCATGGCCATAAACCACAGGGCCGCACCATCGGCCTGAAGGTCCATGCCATGGTCGGCAATGATGCTACCGAGGGCAATGGTAACCGCCGGGATGGAAAAAGCGACCACCTCCAGCGCGGTCAGCGGAAACACGGCGAGACCGCCCAGAACAATGGTCGGCATCAGCGCGTACAGCCCGGCCACCAGGGCCTGGGTTCCACTCAGCTCTGCCGGATCGACCACCTGCAACGACAGCAGATAGAACACCGGCGGCACCAGCAGCATGATGAGCAACATCAGCCCGGCCTGAAGCGACGGCCGCGTCGTGGACAGTTCGCGCGGCCACGCCAGAAAGACGAAAACCGCTGCGGAGGCAAAGCGCAAGGCAATCAGCGGTACCGCCTGGACCATTTCAAACACGAGCAGATCGACCACGGACCACGCTGGCACCAACACCGCGAACAGCGCCGAAACGAAACGCACCCGCGACAACGTGACGGCGGCGGCATGGCGGCGAATATGGCTTGAATGCCCGATCGGACTGAGCAGGCTCCACAGTTGATCGGCCGTTACGCCGAACGACGTCAGAATCCTTGCGATGATCCGACGGATCACGTTCACCATGGCCTTGGCCCCCTCTTTATGCCGATCCCCTGGTGGGAAAACGTCATACCCCCTGGCATGCGCCGGATGCAAACTAACAGAATAGCCGCAGAGACCATAGGGGCCAAACGTACCTGAAAACACCGTCTACACACTGTTCTCACGGGCGACTGTTCGGACCCGCCGCGTTGGGCTATCATCACTCTACATGAGACATTACAGGGGTGGCGACATGGTCTGTGGGCGGTGCCTTTATTGGGATCAGGTGAATCAGCCGCACGCAGTCCCCATTGATCACACAACTGCGCCCCTTGGCCGCTGCCGCCGACATACGCCTCGCCTGCCCCAAAGCGGGATGCGGGGCGAATGGCCCACCACCGAAACCAACGACTGGTGCGGCGAGTTCAAGGAACGCGGCGACGACGTACGGTGACCGTTGCACATCGGCGACAGGTGGTGTAGATCGCGGACCATGATCCTGACGCCCATTGCCCTGCCCGATCTTCCCGCCGCCCTGGCCAGCTTTGACGCCGCCCTGGCCGATGCACCCATCCCTCAGGCCGTGTTCAGGCGCATTGCCGGAACGCTGACTGTTGTCATGGATCCGCGCCTCGCCTTGTCCCAGGACCCGGAGCACCACCGCCAGGCCGTTGACTTGGCGCAGTCGTTCGGCATGGGCATCCTCGACCAGTCGCCAACCGTCGGCTTTACCTGGGACGGCCATTCCGTGAGCGTGCGCATGGAGCCGTCGGTCATCATCCACGACGTCGCCCACCTTCAGGTCTGCGCGCCCGAGCGCCGGACGGTCCCCGACTTTGGCCTGGGCGCCGGACCGGAAACCGGACTGCGGACCAAGGCCGACGCTGCCATGAGCGTCTTTGGCGTGGCCCGCGAGATGGAGGAGGCGCTGACGTCGCTGCTGGGCATTCTTTGGGAGGTCGAACTCGGCCAGCCGGCCCTGTGCGCCTTTCTGGAGCAGAACTGGCTGGAAGGCGGCGCCAGCCCGCGTAACCGGGCGCACTTCCTGAAGATCCTCGGGCACCTGGCCGATCATGGGCTGGTCGATGATGACGGCCGCCCCACCCGCGCCCTGCGAGAAACTCCGGACAACGTGTTCCTGGCTCCGTTCACCCGGCCATAGCTCCCACAAAACAGGGTTCTGGCACCCACATAGGCCGTACGCCATACGACCACACAACCTGCTTCCCCCATCACCCCCACCGGGTTTAGGGTTGGTGTTGCTCTGGACAAAAGAAACCAGACTACGGACAGGAGGAAGCATGACCGTCGTAAAATCCGTCAGCATCGCCGACATCGCCATCGTGGGTCTGGGGGACGTCGGAACCCGGTTCCTGGAGGAAATGTTGCGCCTCAAGGATCGCGGCATCCGCATCGTCTCGGTGGCCGAGACCGAGGACACCCCCGGTCGCCGCCTTGCCGCCGAGCAGGGAATCCCGCTCAAGACCCTTGATGAGATCGTCGCCAAGGGCCACACCGTCGATGTGATCTTCGATCTCACGGGCAGCCTGAGCCTGCGCCGCATGTTGCGCGAAAAGATGATCGAAACCGGCAACAGGCACACCATCATCGCCCCGGAAACAATGGCTCGCCTGCTATGGGCCGTGGTTACCGACGAAGTGCTGGACGACGCCGGGCACGTCCGCGGCTATTGACCGCCCCTCCCCGACGGCTTCCCGCCCAGGCGCCGGGTCAGGCCGTGCGCCGCATCCAGGACCGCCTGGGCGGGATCGCCGTCGACCGCCACGGAAAAAGCGCCCTGGTGACCAAGCGCGGTGATCGCAGCGATCAGGTCGCCCTTGTGGTCGAACACCGGGGCCGACACTGCCGCAACGCCCGGCAATAGGGCGCCGTCCACCGTGCCCAGGCCGGTGGCGCGGGCATTGGCGCGGAAGTCCGCCACCGCCGCATCATTGACCCCCGACAGGGCCTGCTCCCGCGCCACCAAGGCGGCCGTGCGGTGCTCGGGCATCCAGGTCAGGAACGTCCGGCCGGTGGCCGAAACCAGCAGCGGCAGGGTGGACCCGATGCGCACGTTGACCGTAACCGGTCGGGTGCTTTCCTCCCACCGCACCACGGTCGGGCCACTCTCGCCCCACACCGCCAGGGCCACCGTCTCGTTGAGGCGGTCGCGCAGATCGACCAGCACCGGGGCCGCCAGACGCACCACGTCCAGCCGCGCCAAGGCCGCCAAGCCCACCCGTAGCGCCAGCCCGCCGAGGTCATAGCGCTGCGTCTCGCTGTCCTGCTCAACCAGACCGGCGCGGCACAGGCTGACCAAGTAACGATGCGCCTTGCCGCCGGACATTCCAGCCGCCGCCGCTACCGATTTCAGCGGCAATGCCCCCGGCGCGCCGATGAACGCGGCCAGGACACGGGCCGCCGTCTCCACCGACTGGACACCCGATTGCAAGCCCTTTTCCTCCGTCTCATCGTCCAGGGCGGTCATCCTGAACCCTCCATATACGCACTGACATCATGGTTGACATCCAAAGGACTATGTTCCGATATAGGCGATACGTTACGCAATGAGAAACAACAACCATCGCCCGGAGGACACCGTCCCATGACCAGCCAAGCCATGAAGTACTCCCTGTTCTCGGTGGTTGACCACTACCCGACCGACCTTTTCCCCGGCCATACGCGCACCGTCGCGGGGTTCTACGAGCAACTCCTTCAGCAGGCCGAGCTTGCCGATGGCCTGGGGTACGACACGTTCTTCGTGGCCGAACACCACTTCGACCACTACGGCGCCATTCCGAATCCCGCCGTCTGGATGGGCGCCGCCGCGCAGCGCACCAAGACCATCAAGCTGGCCCCCGCCGTCGCCGTGCTGCCGTTCCACGACCCCCGCCATGTGGCCGAAGACTATGCCATGGTTGACCAGCTTTCAGGCGGCCGCTTGGTCATGGGCGTCGGGTCGGGCTACCTGAAGCACGAGTTCGACGGATTCGGTGCTGATGGCGCGGTCAAGCGTTTCACCTTCGACGAGGGCCTGGAGATCATCCGCCGCCTGTGGAAGGGCGAGACGGTGACCTTCAAGTCCGACCACTACGACCTCAACAACGTCGCCCTCAACGTGCGGCCCCAGCAGGCCGACGTTCCGGTCTACATCGCCTCCCTGCGGCCCGAAGTGGCATACTTTGTCGGCAAGGCAGGCAACAACATCATGACCGTGCCCTATGCCACCGTGGACCGCTTTGACGAAATCAAGACCATGATGGACGAGTTCAAACGCGGCGTGAGCGAAAACCCGCAGGCCGAGGGCAAGTCCCTGGTCGCCCTGCACACCTGGATCGCCGACAGCGACGAGGCCGCCCGCGCCGAGGCCAAGGAGGCGTTCGACCTTTACGTCGCCACCCGAAAATACGCAAAAAGCCAGACCTATGACGACATCATCGCATCCGGCCTGTCGTTGTTCGGGTCGGTCGATACGGTGGTCGACAAGGTGGTCAAGCTGCGTGAAATGGGCGTGGACCACATCATGACCCTGCACAACTTCGGCGACATCGCGCCCGAGAAGGCGCAGAAATCCATCACCCGGTTCGCCCAGGAGGTCATGCCCCGCGTCAACGAGCGCCTCGGTGCCACGGTGGCGGCATGAGCGGCACCACCGCCCCGACCTGTACCGCCGCTGCGCAGGTCGAAGCCCCCGGCTTCGACCCCCGCGCCTTCCGCAATGCCCTGGGCGGCTTCGCCACCGGGGTCTGCATCGTGACGGCGCAGGCCGACACCGGCCGCCCAGTGGGCATGACCATCAATTCATTCAGTTCAGTGTCACTCGACCCGCCGCTGGTGCTGTGGAGCATCGGCCGCACGTCGCCCAGCTTCCCGGTGTTCACCACCGCCGGGCATTGGGCCATCAACGTGCTGGCCGAGGATCAGGAGGCCCTGTCCAACACCTTCGCAACGCCTGCCGAAAACAAGTTCAACGGCATCGACTGGCACCCTGGCCTCGGCGGTGCGCCCCTACTGCCGGGAACGGTGGCGCGCTTCGAATGCGTGACGGAGCACCTGTACGACGGCGGTGACCACGTCATCCTTGTCGGCCGGGTCGGGGCGTTTACCCATGACGGCGACCGGGCACCACTGCTGTTCGCCGCCGGACGGTATGGACACTTGGCCCGCTGACCCTGCCGCGCGCCGTGCTATTCTCGCCTGAAAACGGCAGGCGGGGAGACTGGCGCGGTGGAAGACCTGTTTGACGTGAACAAGCTGGTCGGCGGCCTGCACGACCTGATCGTGTGGACGCAGGCCAACATCTTCACGCTGGCGAGCCTGATACAGCTTGCTGCCGTCGCCCTGACCGGAGCGGCGGCAGCCTGGGCCACGCCCATCCTCCGCCGGGCCGGCCGCAGGGTGGCCGAACATGCCCCGCCCGTGATGGCGCAGTCCCCCATGCGCCCCGCCCTGAGCGCCATCGTCGGCCCTGTGACGTGGTTTGTCCTGCTCAATATCGCCGAAACGACGGCCCTGCGGCTGGAGCAACCAGCCCGCATCCTGACCATCGCGGTCAGTCTGGTCGGCGTCTGGATCGTCATCCGCCTGGTCGCCGGCGTCATCCGGGAACCATTTTGGGCCCGCCTGATCGCCGCCGTCGCCTGGATCGTCGCGGCGCTGAACATTCTTGGCCTTCTAGCCATGGTGGTCGGGATCCTTGACGGGCTGGCCGTGACGCTGGGAGAGTTCCGCCTGTCACTGCTGCTGGTGCTGCAGGCAGCGGCGACCCTGGCGATCCTACTGTGGCTGGCGATGACGGCGTCGCGGTTCGCTGGGCGGCGCATCCAAGGCATGGCGCACCTGACCCTGTCGGCCCGCGCATTGTTCTCCAACATATTGCACATTCTGCTGCTGGGCTTGGCAGTGGTGGTGGCGCTGAACATCGTCGGCATCGACCTGACCGCGCTGGCGGTGGTCGGCGGCGCCATCGGCCTGGGCCTGGGCTTTGGCCTGCAAAAGGTGGTGTCGAATCTGGTCAGCGGGGTGATCTTGCTGATGGATCGGTCGGTCAAACCGGGCGACGTGATCGCCGTGGCCGGGACCTATGGACGGGTCAACGCGATCGGGGCACGCTATGTCTCGATCATCACCCGCGACGGCATCGAACATCTGGTTCCCAACGAGGAACTGATTACCACGCGGGTCGAGAACTGGTCGTTCACCGACACCAAGGTTCGGGTGCGCATTCCGGTCGGCATTGCCTACGAAAGCGACCCCCGCACGGCCGTGGCCCTGTGCGAGGCTGCGGCAGCCAGCGTCAAGCGAGTGCTGGCGTCACCGCCGCCGCGCTGTCTGGTGCGCGGGTTCGGCGACAACTCGGTCGATCTGGAACTGCGTATCTGGATCCTCGACCCCGAGGACGGCGTGGCCAACGTGTCGAGCGAGGTGTTGCTGGCGGTGTGGGACGCCTTCAAGGAACACGGCATCAACATTCCGTTCCCGCAGCGCACCCTGCACTTTCCCAGCGCGCCTATCGACGTGCGGGTGGTGGCGCCACAGAGTCCGCCGGCTGACTGAACAGGATGGAGGTGCCTGCCTCCTCGCTGAAGCAGTGGGCATAGTCATCGCAGACCGTGCAGTTGGGTGACTTGCAGATGACCACGCCTTCCTGCTGGCACAGGGTGCGGTAGAAGAATTTCTTCCACTTCATGTCATCGCTGTTCAGGGCGACGAGGCCGGGAAAATACCGCCCCATTAAGGCCGACAGGTCCGCACGGTCGCGCAGACCCAAGTCCTGCCATAAATGATTGGGTCCGACGATGGACCGCCGCGCCACGATATTGGCGAGCCATGCCTCCTCCTCAGGCCGCTGGCCGGCGCGGTGGGCCAGCAGAAGACGGCGCAGATCGTCCTCCTCCAGCGCCATCTCGCCCTCCCCCTCGTCCTCGGCCATCCATGGCAGCATGTCCAGGGCATCGGGGAAATAGCTGGCGAACAACGAGGCCAAGGCGTCCGGCGCCAGCCCCAGCGCGTGCGTCATCGGCACCGCCGGAGTCTGGGCCGGATCGCCACGGACAACGGCGATCACACAGGCCAAAGTGTGCCGGTCAATGTGCTCCCCCGAGACATCGCTCGATACGAGCCTGTGGTACACCGCTTCCGTCATGGTTCCCTCCTTTTGGCGGGTGGGAAATTAATCTAGGCAGCCATGCCTTCGCTGCCGTGCGTCTGGGCGCTGGTGCCGCAGACCTTTTCGCAGGAGCCGCAACCGATGCAGTCACCAGCGTTCTTCACGGTCATGATCTTGCGCTCGATCTCTTCGTCGTCGTCGAAGGGATCGCACAGTTCGCCGTCGTCGTTGACGCCCATCAGCTCCATCACGCCACGGGTGCAGACCTTGAAGCAACGACCACAGCCGATGCAGGCCTTTTCGTCGATGGACAGCAGGTATTCAGGGGTCCACGGCGCGCCGCCGCGGGTCAGGAACTCACCCATTCTCAGATCCTTTCTTTTGTCTTTCGCATTTTTTTCTTAAAGAAAACAAGGAGGTCTGGAGCGTCGCTCCAGGCTGGCGGCAGCCATCCGCGAAGTGGAAGCCGATCGCTTACCCCCCGGCCGCCTTCAATGCGGCGCGGGCTTCGGTCAGGTCGCGGTAGGCGTCGTAGGTTTCCTGGGCCACCGTCATGATGGTCTCCCACTGGCCCGGCAATTCCTCGGACAGGTCGTGAAGGTCCATCTTCTTGGCCGTGGCGCGGCTGGACAGCTTCTTGACCTTTTCCTTCAGAGCCTCAACATCGCTCATGGCCCTTCCCCCTGGGCGCACTCCGGATACTTGGCGATCCAGGCCGCCGCGTCGTCGACCAGCTTTTCGCCACCCTCGGCCAGCTTGGCGAGGCTCTCGAAGCCAAAGCGGTGGATGTCGCGCAGGTGCTTGTTGACCACCACCAGGCGGCCGGCGGTCAGCATCATGCGGCCGAAACCTTCGTGGCTCATCTTCATCATCGGGCTGGCGATGATGCCGGTGCGGCGTTCGACGGCCAGGCCGACGGCGGCGTAGTACAGTTCAATGCGCCAGATGGTGTCCGGG
This sequence comes from Rhodospirillaceae bacterium BRH_c57, assembly GCA_000961745.1. Classification (GTDB taxonomy): domain Bacteria; phylum Pseudomonadota; class Alphaproteobacteria; order Rhodospirillales; family Rhodospirillaceae; genus Cauispirillum. The sequence goes on from LAEA01000099.1 coordinate 9,436, forward strand.
TCGGGGTCGCCGATGATCGGGATCAGGCGGCGTTCCTCCTTGGTCACGATGTACGGGCGCAGGATCTCGGCGTCGGGCTTGCCCTCCCAGGCGCCATAGGTGTCCTGGGCGCGGATCTGCTTGATAAGCTCGTTCACGAAGGGCGACTTCAGCGCCTCGGTGTCTTCGGCGGTCAGGTCGATGACGGCGGTTGCCATGGGAAAAACTCCTACACTTCGTCGTCTTCAAGGAAATCGAGATCGTCGCCGCGTCCGGCCAGCATGGCCTTGCGCAGCCACGGCGGCGGGGTCTGCATCATGCCCTGCACGCGGGTGATGACGTCGGCGATGGTTTCTTCGGTCGGCAGCTTGACGGGGTGGACGTTGGCGCGCACCACCTTGGCAGCAGCCGGGCCGCCGATGGCCTTGACGAACAGCAGCGAGCAGCCTTCGAGGGCGGCAATGCGGGCCGCGACGCGGCTGTCGCCGTCCTCGTCATGCTTGGCGCTTTCGGCCGAGGCGTTGTCGAACTGGATGGCCTGCACGAAGGTTGCGTCTTCCTGCCCGACTTCCCACACCGCGATGGTGCGGGCGCCCGCGAAATGGGCGTTGACCGATTTCATGTCGTTGGTGGTGAAGGCGATTTTCATGCGGCCCCCCTTGACCGGCCCGCGATCCAGGGCGGGCAGTTCATCCTCAACCAGGCGCAGTGTGCGAGCCGGCATGGCCGTCCTCCCCTTCGTGTTCATGATCCAGTGATTCCAGGAACAGGTTGGCGACCTCGAACACCCGGTCGCGGGTGCCGCGATAACCGACCGAAACGCGGTGCTGATTGCCCACCCGGTCGAACATGGGAAAGCCCATGCGATAGAGCGGGATGCCGAGGCGAGCCGAAGCCTGTCGCCCGTGAGCGTGGGTGACCAACAAGTCACACCGGGCCTCGGCCGCGCCGTGCTCCAGGTCCTCCAGGTCACCCACGGTGACGCTGGCGGCGGGCACGGCGGCCAGTTCCGGCGTGTTGACGGTGCTTATGACCACCGGCAGTTCGGCGCCCAGCCCGGCGAAGAGCCGCGCCCAGGGCAGCAGAAGGTCCGGCTCGGCGGCCAGTGCGACCGACTTGCCGCCGTAGTAGAAGTGGCTGTCGAGCAGCGCGTCGACAACCTGGCTGCGCTGGCGGCGCAGGCGATTGGGCACCGGGCGGCCGGAAATCTCGGTCAGGGCGACGATCAGCGCGTCCGCCGCCTCCAGCCCCAGGGGCAGGTCCAGCACGCGGGACGGAACCCCGGTGCGGGCCTCCAGCACCTCCGCCGGGCGGCGCAGGGACGCCCCGAAGGCCAAGGTGGCGGCCGAGGCGCCGAGGCGCCGCATGTCCTCCAGCGTGGTGCCGCCGTAGCTGGTGCCCTGGTAGGCGTCGGGCACATGGCCGTCCAGCGAGCCGGACAGGTCGGGCAGGACGATGGCGGAGAGGCCGAACGCCTCGGTGATGTCGCGCAGTTCGTCGATGTCACCGGGGGTCAGGGCGCTGCTGGCGAGGATCGTGATCTGGTCCCGGTCCGTGGGCAGCTTTTCCGCAGGCACGAACGCCTCGATCAGCGCCGTAACCGCGATGGCCCAGCCCTCCTGAAGGCCGCCCGCGTAGTCCGGCGTTGCGGCGAACACCACGCCGACGTCGGCCAGCTCGGGGTTGCGGGCCTTGAGGATCTTCAGTTCCGGACCAACGTCCTCGCCCCGCGTCTCGGTCAGGCCGGTCGAGCAAATGCCGATCAGCTTGGGCTTGGCGCGTGTGGCGATGGTCACGAGGGCCTGTTCCACATGGTCCATGCCGCCGAGGATGGTGGAAATCTCGTTCATGGCCGTGGTCTGGACCGGGATGGCCTCGCGGAAGTGGCGGACCATCAGGACCATCGCAAAGGCCGTACACCCCTGCGAGCCGTGGAACAGCGGCTGGCATTCGGCCATGCCGAGGTAGGCCATGGCGGCGCCCAGCGGGGCCGAGGACTTCAGCGGATTGACCGAGGCGGCCTTGCGGGGGGTCAGAACGGCTGCGTTCATGGCGACACCTCCCACGGGGCGGGAGCGCGGACCTGCGCCCACACCGGATTGTTGACGGCCAGATCCATCCGTTTGACCAGTTCGACCATGCCATCGTACCCGGCATAGGCGTAGAGGCGTTCCTGGTTGATATCCAGCCACGCGGTGCGGGCCTTGAGCGCCACGAACTGCGTGCGGCCGCCCGATAGCATGATGTCGGCCTCGCCCTCGCGCAGCATCCGGTACATTTCCGGGTTGGGGATGGCCTGGACCAGGGCGTCCTCGTTACCCTCCATCAGGTCGAGGGCCTTGGCTTTGTCGGTTTCTGTCGCCTTTCTGACAGAGGTCCGGACAACCTCCATGCCCATCTCGTGCAGGGCCGAGACGACCGACCACGTCTTGTGGCCGCCGGTATAGAGCAAAACCTTGCGGCCCTTGAGGCGGTCGGCGTGGGGGCGGATGCGGTCCCAGCAACGGGCTTCCTCGCGGGCGATCAGGGCGTCGGTGCGCTCGATCAGGTCCGGGGCGGCGCCCTGCTGGACGCATAGGGCGGCCATGTTGCGCAGGGCGGCCGAGGTATCCTCGATGCCGTAGAAACTGCCCTCGAAGTACGGAATGCCCCAGCGTTCCTGCATCTTGCGGGCGACGTTTATCATCGCCTGACCGCACAGCAGCATGTTGACCGACGCCCGGTGGCACATGGTCAGGTCGCGGTAGCGCGCATCGCCGGTGATGCCGGCCCGGATGCGGATGCCCAGTTCGTCGAGCAACGGAATGATCTGGCCCAGTTCCCCGACCAGATTGTATTCGCCGATCAGGTTGATGTCGGTCGGGCGGATGTCGTCCGGGTCGGGCTCGGCGGTGCCGATGACGTAGTCGAGCAGCGTCTCGCCAGCCAGCTTGTTGCCGAGGTTCTTGGACCCCACGAAGCCGGGCGCATCGACCGGAATGACCGGGATGCCGAGCTTTTCCGTGGCGACCATGCAGACCTTTTTGACGTCGTCCCCGATCAGCGCCGGGACGCAAGTCTGGTACACGAACACCGCCGGAGGGTCGTACTTGGCGATGATCTCCTTGATCGCCTTCCACAGCTTTTTCTCGCCGCCGTGGATGACGTCCAGTTCGGTCAGGTCGGTGGTGAACCCCATGCGGTAAAGCTGCGGCCCGCTGGAGCCGGAATGGCGGTTGTCCCAGGCATTGCCCTCGCAGGCAATCGGGCCGTGTACGAGGTGCGCCACATCGACAACCGGCTGAAGGGCAATCTTGGCCCCGTCAAACGCACACCCACCCGCGGCGGCGCCGGGCTGGAGGCCCTTGATGGCGCAGCCCTTCTTCTTGTCGGCCGCGCTCTTGGCCTGGTTGGTGGCACAATCCGGCTCGTTGAAAACGTCGGCAAGCTTGTCCTTGAGCATCCCGGACCTCCGATGTTCGGGGGAGATGGAGGGTCCAGGACGCTATGCAGGGATTGTGCCAGGGGGAGAATGGCGGGAATGCTGGGGTTTGGGGGTGGAGGGATTTGTCGGGTTTGCGACAGGGGGGGTGGCGAGTTTGAGAGAACGTTAAACTGCAGCCTTGACCAAAGCCCGTCTGCCACCTCATCAATGTCGGAATAGAAACTCTGGCAGGGGGCGACCATGTCGACGAACGCGACCAAACATACTCGACGCCGACGCTACGGAAGCTACTGGGAGCCGATATACGAGCCCGAAGAAGCAAGCAAGGCGTATCCAATCGAAATGTGGCCACCTCGGCAGGAAAGTTTAACCCGCCACGCAGTTGAGGGACAGCCAGTCCATGGATATCCCAAACTCGTCGATCGCGGATTTTTTAACTGCGATTTTTACGGTCTTTTTGAATCGGCATCTGTCAGAAACTGCCGATTTTTTATGTGCGACTTCGGGACAACCACATGGAAAAAGATTAAATTTAAGAATTGCACATTCGAAAGATCGTCTTTTACGCAAGCTACCTTTGAGGACTGCGATTTTTCTGACTGCATTTGGATCGACGTCGGCATTTCGGGGCTGGAAACCGTGTTCTTGCGCACCGTAATCAATAACCCAGAAAAATTTATAACGTCTGCATACACAAACCTTGACGCACGCGTAATAAAAGACGAAGAACATAGAGGAAAACAAATAAAAGAGCTGGAAAAAACGAAAGCAATTGCCTCCCGTCGGTTGATGGTAAGCATCAGAGACCATGGAGGAGAAAACGCGTACTACGAAGCTATAAAAATTAATACGTTGCAAACCGCTCGTGCTGGAGCCGCGAAATCTCGGTATACAAGAAAATATGAACAGAACAGCTGCATTAGGAAAATTAGACTTACACTCACTGAATATATGTATTTTTTTGATCTTTCTATATACCGCGCATCCGGTTTCATAAATGACTGGGGAAAGAGCGTAGGACGAACTGCGCTTTTCGGCTTTGCTATATGGATAATATTCGCTTCAATCTACAAAGCGGTAGGCATTAAGAGCGATTGGCCCGCGTCACTCATGGCCAGCGCCGACGTAACACTATTAGTTGGGTATACTAAACATGCGGTAGTTTCACTCCCAGCGGCAGACAAGGCTCTTTACGCTGCAAATATGCTTGTGGGTCTTCTGTGGTACGCGGTGTTTATCCCGACGCTGGTCAACCGAATCAGCCGAGCGCGCTAATGACTATCATTGCAATGTTCCTCTACGGAAGCCATGCCCGAGGCAATGCGACGCCAGCCTCAGACTTCGATGTTATGGCAGTCACCTCGGAGGGCAAAAACCACCTAACGGTTGAAGGTAACAACAACTTTTCATTCTATACTGCGCGATCAGCCCTAAAGATGGCGTCGGAAGGTAACTTGTTCATCAAGCACGTTTTGCTTGAAGGGCGCGCACTTTACGACCCTACGCAGTTTCTTGACCACCTTGAGAAGTCCTTCGAACTAAAGGAAAACTACGACAAGGAGGTCCTTTTTGCGTCCCAACTGGGGTGGTTTATAGCAAAAAATCGGCCCTTTTTCCAGAGTTGCAGAGCAATTAACAAAAGAATTACGTGGTGCGTGCGCACCATATTGATAAGCAGAGCCGCAGACGAGGGAAGCTTTATTTTCTCAGCCGATGAACTTGCAGAATACTCCAAAAGCCGTTCAGCGAGGAATATTCTCTCTTTGCGCAATACCAGCGTTGTTAACGAAGATAGAATCGTAGCACTACGCTCATTTCTTCGGCGTTTTGGTTCAATAAAAGAAAACGACGTACCTCGCGATCCCGCAAAGGCCGAAAGCTTATTTCGATTACATGGAAACAATTTTGCGCTAAAAACCCTGAAAGATGCAATACATGCAACAGGCAGCATGAGTGATTATGCTTAGCGGCGCTTCAAATTATACTAGGAGGAATTGCGCCATGCCGATGAAGATGCCGCCTCATCCGGGCCTGTCGGTGCGCCATGACTGCCTGGAGCCCTTGAACCTGACGGTGACGGAGGCTGCGCAGCGGTTGGGGATCAGCCGCAAGCAGCTTTCGGACATTGTGAATGGTCATGCGGGGATTTCTCCCGAAATGGCCATCCGGCTGGACAAGGCGTTCGGGGGTGGTGCGGAAACGTGGCTGCGGTTGCAGACCGCGCATGATCTGGCCCTGGCGATGACCAAGGCCGACCAGATCAAGGTCGAGCGCATCACCCACGCCGCCTGACCTCCCCTCATGGGAGGTCCGGAGGGGCAAGCCCCTCCGGATCACTTCACAGCGTAATCCGCGTCTCGATCCGGTCGTACTCCGCCCGCAGCCCCGCCGCGTCGCGCTCCACCAACCCCACCGCCGTCAGCCGCTCCACGTCCTTGTGATTCAAGACTGGTCTTTGCGGAGATCAGAGCATGCGTGGCGATCTGACCGATGACGAGTGGGGCATCATTGGAGGGCTGCTGGCCGACGCAGAGGCTGCCTATGCCACGCCTACTCCAGAATCGATGGGAGCCTCGCCCTCCGGTCGGCAAATGCCACGCGGGAGTTCTGGTAATGTTTGCCTGACATGGAAGGCAGGCAAAAAGGTGGTTCTATGAGAATTTTACCATTCCTCCGGGCGATGAGCGTGGCGACCTATGGAGGGCATCCCCGAGAATAGAACACCAGCCGAGTTGATGCCGGAACAGTAGGTCGGCAGGGTCCTGCCAACGGAGGGAACGCCATGTCACTTGGTACCATTCTTCTCATCCTTCTCGTCATATTCCTCCTCGGAGGCTTTAGCGGCCGCTTCGGCGGATACGGCTACGGCTACGGCCATCGCGGGGTCGGCGTGATCGGCATTCTGATCATCATCCTTCTCATTCTGGTCATCACCGGACGCCTCTGAGGCTCCCAGCCCCGGCCCATCGGCTGACCGCCCTCCCCCTCCCCCCAACAAAAAAAGCCGGCCGGAAGGTTGCCCTTCCGGCCGTTAGTCTGGGGTACTTCAGAAACCAGCTTTTACCGGGTCAGGTCGAAGCTGTAGTCGGTCACGCCGGCGATGTTGGTGTCGTTGTCCATCTTGTCGAAGATCTTGTCGAGGATGGTGACGAGGACACGCAGGCCGCCCTGGTAGCCCATGGTCGGGAAACGGTGGTGGTGGTGACGGTCGAAGATCGGGAACGTCAGGCGGATGAGCGGGATGCCCAGGTCGCGTTCCAGGTACTTGGCGTAGGAGCTGCCGATGATGAAGTCGGCGGGCTCGGTCGCCAGCAGGCTGCGGAGGTGCCACAGGTCCTTGCTCGGCCACACCTGGGTCTTGGCGCCGTAGGGCGAGGTCGCCAGCAGGGCCTTCATCTTGTCTTCCCAACCCTTGGGGGCGTTGGTGCACAGGACATGCACGGGCTCGCCGCCGGTTTCAAGCAGGAAACGGGTCATGGACAGGCAGAAGTCCGGGTCGCCGTAGATGGCATACGTCTTGCCGTGCAGCCAGGACATGCTGTCGGCCATGGCGTCAACCAGGCGGCCACGTTCCTTGGCGAGGCTCTCCGGGATGGCCTTGCCGGTGATTTCCGAAACCTTCATCAGGAAATCGTCGGTGGCGCCGATGCCCATGGGGTAGTTGAACGAAGCGACGTCCTGGCCCTTGCCGGCGGCGTATTCCAGGGTCTTGGGCGTGCAGTATTCCTGGAGGGACAGGGTCGCCTTGGCGTTGAGGGCGGCCTTGGTGTCCTCGAGGGTGGTGCCGCCGTCGTACATGCGGAACTCGCCGTCGGTCGGGGTGTCGTACACCTCGGACACGTCCGAAACGATGGTGTACTCGACGCCCATCACGTCCAGCATCCGCTTGATTTCACGGTTGTTGGCAACCGCGAAGCCGTCGAAGCCGGGGATGATGTTGATGGCTTCGGCCGGGGCCCGCTCGGTGTTTTCCCAGAAGTTGGTCAGGATGCCCTTAAGCATGTTGTCGTAGCCGGTGATGTGGCTGCCGACGAACGACGGGGTGTGGGCGAACGGCACGTCGAAGTCGGCCGGGACGGAGCCCTTTTCCTTGGCCGTGCGGATGAACGAGTTGAGGTCGTCCCCGATGACTTCGGCCATACAGGTGGTCGAGACGGCGATCATCTTGGGCTTGTACAGCGCATGGGCGTTGGCCAGGCCATCAACCATGTTGGTCAAACCACCGAACACCGCGGCGTCTTCGGTCATGGAGCTCGACACCATGGTCGAGGGCTCCTTGAAGTGACGCGACAGGTGCGACCGGAAGTAGGCCACGCAGCCCTGCGAACCGTGCACGAAGGCCAGGGTCTTCTCGAAGCCGGCCGCGGCGTAGGTGGAGCCGAGCGGCTGGCAGGCCTTGGCCGGGTTGACGCTCAGCGCCTCGCGGGCCAGGTTCTTTTCACGATAGTCCCAGGACTTGGTCCATTCCCCGACTTCTTCGATCTTCTCATCGGGGTGGCCGCACTCGTACTTCTCGCGCTTGGCCTTGAACATATCCGTATATTCCTGCTCGCGGAACAACGGAAGGTGGTCTTTGATCTTCTCTACGCTCTGAGGCATGGAAATTCTCCTAGGAGTAATTGGGCTTCAGGCCTCAGGCGGCCTTCCAGGGGGTCTTGTGCATGCTCCAGATCGGGTTGTTGATCGCCAGATCCATGTCGCGGGCGAAAATGGCGAACCCGTCGTAGCCGTGGTACGGCCCGGAGTAGTCCCAGCTGTGCATCTGACGGAACGGAATGCCCATCTTCTGCACCGGGTACTTTTCCTTGATGCCGGAGCCGACAAGGTCGGGACGGACGCGCTCGATGAACTTCTCCAGCTCGTAGCCGGACACGTCGTCGTACACCAGGGTGCCGTCCTTGACGTAATGCTGGGTGCGCTGGTAGTCGTCGTTGTGGGCGAATTCATACCCCGTGCCGACGATTTCCATGCCCAGGTCTTCGTAGGCCGTCACGACGTGGCGCGGACGCAGGCCGCCGACGTAGAGCATGACGGTCTTGCCTTCCAGGCGCGGCCGGAACTTCTCGGTCACGGCGTCGACCAGCGGGCGGTACTTGGCGATGACCTTTTCGGCATTGGCCTGGATGGTCTCGTCAAACTGCTTGGCGATGGCGCGCAAGGACGCTTCAATCTGCGACGGGCCGAAGAAGTTGTATTCCATCCATGGCACGCCATACTTCTCTTCCATGTGGCGGCAGATGTAGTTCATCGACCGATAGCAGTGGATGAGGTTCAGTTTGCCCTTGGGGCCGCGCTCGATTTCCGAGAGGGTCGCGTCACCGGACCACTGGCTGATGACGTTCAGGCCCATTTCCTCAAGCAGAATGCGGCTGGCCCAGGCGTCGCCACCGATGTTGTAGTCACCGATGATGTTGACGTCGTAGGGACCGGCTTCCCACTTGCTGTCGGTCTTCTCGAACACCCAATCCCGGACGGCGTCGTTGGCGATGTGGTGGCCCAGCGACTGGGACACGCCACGGAAGCCTTCGCAACGGACCGGAACGACCGGCTTGTTGTGCTCCTTGCCCTTCTTGCGGGCCACGGCCTCGATATCGTCACCGATCAGGCCGATCGGGCACTCGGACTGGATGGAGATGCCCTTGTTCAGCGGGAACAGGACTTCGACTTCGTCAATCAGCTTTTCGAGCTTCTTGTCGCCGCCGAACACGATGTCGCGTTCCTGGAAGTCGGACGTGAACTGCATGGTCACAAAGCTGTCCACGCCGGTCTTGCCGATGTAGTAGTTGCGGCGCTGGGACCAGGAATACTGTCCGCAGCCGACGGGACCGTGCGAGATGTGGACCATGTCCTTGATCGGACCCCACACCACGCCCTTGGAACCGGCGTAGGCGCAGCCACGGACGGTCATCACGCCGGGCACGGACTTGACGTTGGACTTGACGTCGCATTCACCGGTCGTGCTGGAGACGCCGAGATGCTTCTTGCGCTTCTTGGCGGCCTTCTCCGGGAACTCCGCGAGCACATCGCTGATGAGCTTTTCGTGGAGTTCCTTGTCGTTGGTGTAATCCAGGCTCATGGCCAGACCCCTCTTTTGCTCCTGTGCCGCTCTGCTGGCGCGGAGGGCGCCGACGGCCTTGTCTTTGGTGCATTCGGTTCCCCCGCCCATCCGGACGGCGCGCGCTCGATGCGCCGCCCGGCGGGCGTGGCGGGTAACCTGTCGTCGCTGCGTCGCGGCTTACTTCGCGGCGGCGGCGGCAGCTTCCTTGGCGGCCAGTTCGGCCAGGGCCTGCTCGTCGGACTTGATGATGCCGAAGTCCATCAGCATCTCTTCAAGCTCTTCCATGGTGATCGGGGTGGGGATGGTGCCCTGGCCCGAGTTGTTATGGATCTTGGTGGCGAGGTCCCGGTATTCCTGGGCCTGCTTGCTGTCCGGAGCGTATTCGATGACGGTCTGGCGGCGCAGCTCGGCGTGCTGGACGATGTTGTCGCGGGGCACGAAGTGGATGAGCTTGGTGCCGAGACGGCCGGCCAGGGCTTCGGACAGTTCCAGTTCCTTGTCGGTCTGACGCTCGTTGCAGATCAGGCCGCCGAGGCGGACGCCGCCGGAGTGGGCGTACTTCAGAATGCCCTTGGCGATGTTGTTGGCGGCATACAAGGCCATCATCTCGCCGGACATGACGATGTAGATTTCCTGCGCCTTGTTCTCGCGGATGGGCATGGCGAAACCGCCGCACACCACGTCGCCGAGCACGTCGTAGGACACGTAGTCCACATCGTCGTAAGCGCCGTTTTCCTCAAGGAAGTTGATGGCGGTGATAACACCGCGACCGGCGCAGCCAACCCCCGGCTCGGGACCACCGGACTCGGTGCACTTGATGCCCTTGTAGCCGATCTTCATGACGTCGGCGAGTTCCAGGTCCTCAACCGAACCAGCCTCGGCGGCGAGGTGCAGCACGGTGTCCTGCAGCTTGCAGTTCAGGATGAGACGGGTGGAGTCAGCCTTGGGGTCGCAACCGACGATCAGGATCTTCTGACCCATCTCGACCAGCGCGGCCAGGGTGTTCTGGGAGGTGGTGGACTTGCCGATGCCGCCCTTACCGTAGAAAGCGATCTGACGCAAAGCGGTCATTGAGACTCTCCTCAAGTTTGATCTGACTGATTGGGGGGCACCGGCCCCGCCTTCGCAGACAGTCCTTTGCACCCGCCGTGCCAAGTCCTGAAAAAAGCCCGAAAGCCGCAGAAACACTGGGCATGATACAAAGACCGTACAAAAAATATGGGTGTTTGGATTGCGACAAACCACGACAAGCCTGTCGCATGGGCCACAGCGCGCCGACACCCCTGCCCGCCCAAACCCTGGATAAACCCCATGGCAGGAAAATTGCAGCGCCGCGCGCAGGAGCGTTCAACGGGGAGGTACGGCCGGTGCAGGATGACACAACCGAAACACCGGTCGGCCACAGCACCAACCTGGTCGGGCTGCCAACCCGCCTGCTGGCCAGCGCAGCGTGGAACGACCAGCCCATCGACCTGCACATCAACGGTGTGCGCGAGATGAACCCGCAGTTTTTCGAGATGCTCGGTCGGGCCGAGGATCTGGAGGACGCGGCGCGCGCCCTTCACCTCTATATGCAGGCGATCTTCGGCCTTGAACCTGAACAACAGGAGCGCGTTCCCGACAAACGCGACAGTGTGCGGCGCTTCCGGTCGTCGTACCTGCGCCTCCTGAAGGGCTGGAGCTATGATTCGAACGCGCGCGAGGGCGCCGTTCTCAGGGGCTGGGTGGAAAGCCGCTTCGGGCTGTTGCCGACCTTCCACAAGGAACCCATCATGCGGTTTTCCTCCCACGCCTGGATGACCTACGTCGAAGAAAAGATGTCCAGCCGCTTCCACAACAACGCCATCTACACCCAACTCGACATCATGTACGAGTTCTGCCAATGGGCCCTGCGGCGCTTCGTGGTCGCCAAGGGGAGCCGTCACATCACGCTGTACCGCGGCGTCAACGACTTTGCCGAGCACCCCGTCGTGGAGCGCCGTAGCAAACGCGAAGTGGTGGTGCGCATGAACAACCTGATGTCGTTCAGTTCGGAACGCGACATTGCCGAATGCTTTGGAGACACCATCCTCGAAGCCCGCGTCCCGCTGTCCAAGGTGGTGTTCTTCAACACCCTGCTGCCGATCCACCCCCTCAAGGGCGAAGGGGAATTTCTGGTTGTCGGCGGCGACTTCCTGGTCACGGCGAGCTACTACTGACGGAGTCCGCATCCATGCCGAAGACCTTGACCCTGCATGACCGCGCCCTCGGGGCCTATCTGGGCCTCGCGGCCGGCGACGCTCTGGGCGCCACGGTGGAGTTCATGACGCGCGGCGAGATCGCCCACAAGCACGGGCGCCATGACCGCATCATCGGCGGTGGCTGGCTCAACCTGAAGCCCGGCCAAGTCACCGACGACACCCAGATGAGCCTGTACCTCGGCCGGTCGCTGTTGCGCCGCGACGGCTTCGACCTGCCCGATGCGTGCGACGCCTTTGCCGAATGGCTCAAGACCCGGCCGGTCGATGTCGGGAACACCTGTCGGCGGGGTATCCAGCGCTACATCCTGCACGGAACCACGCAAGGCCCGGCCTGCGACGGCGACGCCGGCAACGGCGCGGTCATGCGGGTGCTGCCGCTGGCGCTGGCCACCCTCGGCATGCCCGACCGTGTTGAGGAATTGGTGCTGGCCCACAACCACATCACCCACCACCATCCACTGTCGGATGACGGAACCCTCACCGTGGTGCGGGCCGTTCATGCCCTGTGCGCCGGTCAGGGCATGGTCGCGGCGCGGGATCTGGTCGAGGCGCTGGTGGACAAGCACCGGACGTTCCGGTTCGACCCCTATCGCGGCAACTGCACGGCCTATGTGGTCGATACCCTACAAACAGTGTTCCATTTCTACTTCCGCACCGACAGCTTCGCCGACTGCGTGGTCGAAACGGTGAACCAGGGCGGCGACGCCGACACCACCGGCGCCATCGCCGGGATGCTGGCCGGCGCCACCTATGGCGTGCAAGCCATCCCGGCCCAGTGGCTGAAGAAGCTGGACCGCGCGGTGCAGATTGAAATTCGCGATCAGGTGGACGGCCTGTTGCGTCTGGCCGCCGTTGAAGGAGTGTGACAATGGCCTTGGTCGTGTTCTACGAAAAGCCCGGCTGCCGCAACAATACCCGGCAGAAGGCCCTGCTGCGCGCCGCCCGCCATACGGTGGATTCCCGCGACCTTCTCGGCACCGCGTGGACGGCCGAAACCCTGCGCCCGTTCTTTGGCGGCCGCCCGATCAGCGAGTGGTTCAACCCCGCCGCCCCCCGCATCAAGTCCGGCGAGGTCAATCCCACCGCCGCAACCGAAGCCGAGGCCCTGGCCCTGATGCTGACTGACCCCTTGCTCATCCGGCGCCCCCTGATGGAGGCCCACGGCGAGAAACGCTGCGGCTTCGATGCCGCCACGGTAGACGCCTGGATCGGCCTGTCAGAAAGCGGGCAGCTCGTCGGCGACGTGGAAACCTGCCCCCGCCGGCACGAGGAAACACCCTGCCGAGCGCCGTGACTGGGGGCCTGAATTCCGCTGATGCGTAAGGGGAGCCAATCCCATAGGCGCTGACTGAGGAGGAAAAAGCGGGCTCTGCCCGCGCCCGCAAGGGGCCGCTCGGCCCATAGGCGCTAACTTAGCAGATGCGGTGCTATTCGCTTCATCTGGAGAACTCGTCGTCGAGGTGGCTCTGACAAGCGGTGAAAGAGGGCTCCAATGTGGGTGTCCAAGCGGCTGATACCGCTGAAAATAGCCTCAACTGCCCGCGCCATGAGCAGTGCCTGAAGGCGCCATGTCGAGATCTGCCAAGGCGGGTTGCGGTCGCTCGTTGCACGAGGCGCAGGGGGAAATTTCCAGCACTTGCCGGGTCATGTTGTCGATCAGAAGGGCGAACAGCACATGGGCGAACAGCCATGTCTTTGCCAGATCGCGGGTGGCTCGCAAGCGATCGATGTGCAACAGGCTTTTGAGCCGTTTGAACGCCCATTCGATCTGCCACCGCGCGCCGTAGAGGTCCAACACGGCAGTGGCTGGGTAGTCCTTGGCCGCCAGGGACGTCGCAACGATCATATAGCGTGCCGCCACGGCAGTGCGCGGGTCGGCCTTCCGTTTGTTTTTGTGGGCCTTGCGGGCGCTGCGGCGGCCTTCTGCGACGGTCGCCGCGTCATCCTTGGCCCGCACCACGAGGCGGAGTGGTTGATGGTGTCCATCGACCATGACGTGGACGGGCAGATCAACCGCCTGGCCGGCAGGCAGGCCTTCCAACAGGGTGAACAGGTCGAGCTTGCCCCCCTGCGCGTCGCGGAGGGGCAGCGCCCTCCAGCCGGCCCGCACGATAAAATCAGCACCTTGATTGATCACATGCGACAGGCCTTTGATGCGGCCGTACACCCGGTCGGCAACGACGATGTCGCCGGGCCGCACGGTGTGGCGCATCAACGTCTCGCCGCCGTGGCAGTCAGTGATCTTAACACCGGTAAACCCAAGGCCTGGGGTATAGCGAGTGTGCAGGACCCAATCCGTACCGACACTGCTCGGACCTTGCACGGTCGTCCCGTCAATGAGGACAAGGGAGCGGTGGCTCTCGATACGCTGCCCGCATCGCTCATTCAGAACGTCGGCAACCAAGGCTTCCAGCCACCCCGCAGACTTGGACAGCCGTTTGAGAAGGCCGACGTCCGAGATGTTCGCCAGAGCCGAGCCTCCAGCCATCGCAGCGGCACTGCGCAACGACAATCCACCTGGACCATACCACAAGCACAAGCGCAAAAGCGTCTCAACGTCCCGGATCTCACGGGGGCGGAGGAACGCTCCGGTGGACCGCGCTAAAGCCGTAAGGCGGGCCGAGGCGGGCAGTCGCGACAGCAGGTCTGACCACTGCGACGAAAGAAGAGATGCGGTGTCCATCTCTCCTATGAATCACACACCGATTCCGCTCGTCCACGATTAA
>LAEA01000087.1 GCA_000961745.1 Rhodospirillaceae bacterium BRH_c57
GAGCCCGAAGATCGTTGGCATGGCTGCATCAAGATCGTCCTAAAGCCGTAGGCCTTCGGTATCATTCCTTTTCGGACCCGGCATCCTCATGTCAGGAGAAACCGGGGCCAATAAGGCCGGGTCCACAAGGGAGGACGCCATGGTGAGCACCCGTCACGACGGCCGCATGCACATGGTGGAGGTCACCTGCTCCACCGCCGTGATGGCGGCCGAAGTCCACCGCATGCTGGAAGAGGCCGGCTACGCCGTCACCAACGAAAGCTGCGAACTCCGCGATGCCTTCTGCCGCGTGGTGGCCGAACACACCGCCGGCGGTCCCGGCTTCTTCACCCGCCGCCAGTTGCTCGGCCGGCTACAGGAAATGGCCGGAGGGTACTGAGGGGGTAGTAGGTGCCGCTTAGGCGCTGGATACGCAAAAGAGGGCGGGCTCTGCCCGCACCCGCAAGGGGCCGAGCGGCCCCTTGACCCCATGAAATGGGCATTCCCATGCCTTGCGCCGCAGGCAGATGCTTTCCCAGCATTTAATGCGCTGCCCCAGCATTTAATGCGCTGCGCGTGGCTATACACTGCCACCCACTCCCGAGGTCCAGGAGCCCGAGGCTCCTGGCGGGTCCGGGCAGAGCCCGGCGTTATGTTAGCGCCTATGGGCCAGTGGCCCCTTGTGGGTTTGGGCGAAGCCCATTCCCCCCTTACCCCCTCCCCGCCGCCCAAGCCGCGATCAACTCGTCCCTGGACCGCAGCCCCGGCTCCGGCAGGGCGTGGTTGACCACCGCGTTGGCGGCGCCGTTGGTCACCTCGCGCAGGCGGTTTTCCCACATGGCTTGATGGAGGCCCGGCAGGTCGTCCCAGGCGCCCAAGTATGGCTGTGGCACACGCAACGTGCCCCCCGCGATCATGCGGTTGAGGCCGATCATTTCGGCGGCATTGGACAGGTGGCTGCCGAAGATCCCGGCGGTCGGCATGTAGATCCGGCGCTGGCGCATCCACACTTGCGGAGCATAGAAGCTGTAGCGCCGCGCCCGGCCGCGCGGGGCCATGTCGCCGATGTAGACGACGCGGCCCGCCTCGGGGCTCACCAGCATCGTGGACCACGCCAGGGTGTCCACATGGGCGCGTTCGACCACGATGTCGGGCGTGCCGCGCGGGTTGGCCGAGGATCGCAGGAACTTGCCCACCGCCTGGCCCAGCGGCTTGAATGTGTCCTCGGTGAAGCGCCGCACGGTTTCCTTGAACGCCGCCGTCTCGGCCTGCGGGTCGGGCAGGTCGGGCATGGTATCGGGCCAGGAGAAATGCGGATGGCGGCGCTTGATCTCGGCCAGGGACACCGCCCCCAGAACGGCGTCCCCAAAGCCCAGCGACAGGATGAAGTCGCGTTCGGCGTCGGTGTCGGTGACGGCCACAATGCGCCCGCCACCGGCCCGCGCCGCCTCGATGGCGGCGAGCGCGGTGTTGTCGCGCTGGTGGGTGCCGGTGCCGTAGAACACCACCACGGCCTCCCCCGGACGCAAGGCTGCGCGGTGCAGCATGTCGGCCGCCTCGGCGCTGCCCTCCTTGCCGAGAAACGTCATATGGTAGCCCGAGGACGCGCCATAGAAGGTCAGCACGCCGCCCGGTGCCAGGGCCTGGAAAGTGCGCGGAAAGGCCGTTTCACCGGCATGACTGACGGCGTAATCGACCAAATGGCCGTCGTTGCGCTTGCGGATGCTCTCCACCCAGTGCCCACCCTTGGCCTCCCAGTCGATGACCTCCACCGGATCGACCGGCACGCGGGTGAAGCGGTTGGTCAGTTCGCGGTCGCGCCGGTTGATGGCGGCAGCACCGAGGGCCTCCACCGCCTCGGCCCGGTCCTCGGACGATACCATGCCGGTAACCGCCAGACGGGCGGCCAACCCGAGTTCCAGACAGAACGCCCCCGTCCCGCTCGCCGCACCCTCGACGAACAGGCGCTTGCCAGGCCGCACGCCGAGCGTCGTGAACAGCGCGCGATAGGCCGTCCCGGCGGTCAGCATATACGATCCGGCGACCTCAAGGTCGAGGTCCGGCACCAGGGGGAAAAGCTGCGGCCCATCAGCTAGCATGAACTGCTGGTGGCTGCCGTCGGGGCTCTGGTAGCCCTGGATGTGGAAGTTCGTGAACATCGGGTCGGCCCCGGCGCGCGGGTCCAAAAGGTCCGACACGCCGGAATAGACGCTGACCAACTGGCCGACCGACAGGCGCCCTTCGGCCTGAAGCCCCTCGCCCAGGCGCACCACCATGCCGACGCCACCCGACCCAGTGACGTGAACGTCCTCGTCATGTTCATCAAACAGGGAAATGGGAATGCCGGTCAGCGCCCAGATGTCGTTGTAGTTGATCTCGCTCGCCAGCACGTAAACAAGCGCTTGGTTGCTGGTCGGTTCGGGGACCGGGATGAGGGCGCGGACCTCGGCATCCTTGGGGTCGCCGTGGCGGGCCGCGCCGGTGGTCGCGTCGCGCACCGCGCCCCACGCCCACTGCCATTCGGGCAGCGCATCGACGCCGGGGATGAATGGGCTGCCGACCGGCAGCACCCCCAGGCGCTCGGCCTCCTCAGGCGTGAACTCAGGACGGGGCCGGGCCGGCAGCGGCGGGCTTTTCTTGTCGAGGAACAGGGCGATACCCTTGCGGGCGCCATGCTCGGCATCCAGCAACAGGCGGGCAAAGGCGTCGCGCTCGGCCTTCAGACCGGCTGAGAACCCCTCACTCAAACCCCGCCGCACGAGGTCCACGATGGCCCTGGCGACCACGCCCCGCCCGACGCTCTCGGCCTGATCGAGCAGTGGTTGAACGTCAACGTCGGGGACCGTGCCGGGCTTCTCCCACTCAGCCACCGCCTCAAGCCGGGCGGTCAGGGCATCGTGGGCCGGACCACCCTTGCCGGCCGCCGCCATGCGGGCCATGGCCTGGGCGACAGAAACGGGGTCCTCCGACCCCACGCAGACATAATCGAGCAGCCCCAGACGCATGGCAGCGCGGGCATCGACCTGACGGCCGGACAGCAGGATGCGCAGGGCATCGCCCACGCCGCGCTCGGGGTCCTTGGCGGCCAGCAGGCGCGGCAGGCGTTGGGTGCCGCCATAGCCGGGCGGCAGGAACAGGTTGACCTCCGGCTGGCCCATGCGCGTGCGGGCGTCCCCGATGCGCAGATGACACGCCATAGCAAGCTCGCACCCTCCGCCCAGCGCCACCCCTTGCACGGCAGCCACCACCGGCTTGCCGAGGCGTTCGATGGCGTCGAACACACGGTGCGCCTTGGCCGGCAGGGCACGGGCTTCCTCGACCGAGTTCACTTCGTCCTGCATCTGGCGGATGTCGGCCCCGGCCACGAACGTCCTGTTGCCCTGCCCGCAGATGACTACGGCGCGCACGTCGGCCCGCCGCCCCAGATGGGCGATGGTGGTGTCGAGTTCATCCAGCACCCGTTCGGACAACGCGTTGACCGGCGGGTTGCCGATAGTCAGCGTGGCAACCACCCGCCCCTCGGCCACGGTGTCGTACTGCACGCGCAGGGACCGCGTGGTTTCGATCACCCGTTGGGCATCGGCGCGGGCCTGACCGCGTTTCCAAGCGGTGATGGCGGTTTCGATCTCGGGCATGATCTCGGGATTGCGCAGGGTCGAGGTGTCGCCCAGCGGCTCGTCCAGCATCAGGGCCTTGAGGAACCGGCGCATGTACTTGCCCGACCGGGTTTCCGGGAAGGCCGACACGGCGATGAAGTCAGACGGCACGGCCACCGCCCCCTTTTCGGCCCGCACCAGATCCTTGAGGCGGCGCTCGTCGTCCATGGTCAGCGTCCTGCCCTTGGCCGGCAGCACGAAGGCGACCGGGGTCAGGCCCTTGTCCCGGTGCGGGGCGCCGATGACGATGCAGTTGCCGACCGGGCTGTCGGGGTTGACCGCCTTGTCCTTGAGGATGGCGCCCTCGATCTCCTCGGTGCCCATGCGGTGGCCCGACACGTTAATCACGTCGTCCGACCGGCCATGCAGGGTATAAGACCCGTCCTCGTACCGCACCGCGAAGTCGCCCTGGAGATAGGCCCACTGCGGCACGCCGCCCAAGTCGCGGAACCGGCCATAATAGGTCTGCGTCCAGCGGTCGGCATCGCCCTTCCACGCCGGGCTGCCGACTCCTTCGGGGTGGCCCCAGATGGTGCGGGCGAGGTAGGGGTACGGCGCGGTGACGACGATCTCCCCCTTTTCGCCGTCCTCGGCCGGGCGGAACCCGACCCGGCCGTTCAAGTCATGCTCGCCCTCGGGCAGCCACACGTCGCCCATCACCCACGGCAGCGGCCACGTATGGGCATCGGCCCGCAACGGCTGGTCGGCGTTGCCATAGGGGTGGGTCCACACGATGCCGCCGTGCTCGGTCGCCCAATAGCTGTTGATGTACTGCGGCGTGATGAGGTCCATGGCGAACTGCTGCACGGCAGGACTGGTCGGCTCGGCGCAGAAGGTGGCGACCTTGACTCTGCCCATGTCCGCCTTGGCGACGTCCTCGCGGTCCAGCGGATGGGTCATGATGGATTTCAGGAACGTCGCCCCGGCCTTGAAGATGGTGCAGCCGTGACGCTCCAGAATGTTGGAGAACCGCCCGGCGTTGGGGAACACCGGGGCGCCTTCGGTCACGATGCCGGGGATGCGATGGGCCAGGGCGGCGGTGATCAGATAGCTCTGGCCGGTGATCCAGCCGGGGTCAGCGACGACATACATGACGTCTTCGCCGGGCACCGCGTCGAAGCTGACCTTCATCGTCTCGATCAGGCCGGACACATAGCCGCCGTGCACATGCACCACGCCCTTGGGCTTTCCGGTCGAGCCCGAGGTGTACATGATGAACAGCGGGAATTCGGCGTCTACCGGCTCGGGCGGGCAGGCCTTCCACAGGGCGGCCGCAAGGTCCGCGCCGTCCAGGCCGTCCACATTGCCGACCACCTTCGCCGCCTCGGCCAGCAGATCATGCGCCCACAGGTCGCGGCCCTCGGTCCACGGCATGTCCGGCAGATGGGCATGGCGGACCACCACCACATGGTCGATGCGGCGCTTCGTTGCGGCCAGGGCCTCGGCAATGTCGGCCCGCAGGGTGGCGGCGGCCTCGGCATCGAGCAGGCCCGGCTTGTCCAGCACCCGCCCGACCGCGCGCATGACGTCGGCCGGGGCCACCGTGATCTCCCCCTTCAGCGCGGCTTCGGCGGCGGCCAGGAGTTCGGCGGCAATGCCGTGCCCGGCCTTGTCCTCGGCCACCGCGCGCAGGGTGCGCAGGGCATCGGGAAAGGCCACGAAGCGGTCCAGGGCCGGATCGGTGTAGGCCTCCTTGAACGGCACCACCTCGGCATTGCGGCTGGCTCCATCGGCGGTGATGACCACGCGGGCGCCGGCGTTCTCGATGCGATCGGACAGGGTCTTGTCGGAAAAGCCGCCGAACACTGGCGTATAGATGACGCCCAGGCGCTTGGCGGCCTCGGTCCACACGATCTGATCGAGGATGTTGGGCATGTTGAAGGCGATGCAGTCGCCCTTGCCCAGGCCCAGGGTCCGCAAGGCCACCGCCGCAATGACCGACTGCACGAACAGGTCGCGCCGGGTCAGGGTGCGGTGATGGACCGGGCCGCCCGTGCCGCCGTTGGCGTCAGCGTCCCAGCGGTCGCCTTCGTACCAATAGGCGACCTCGGCCCCATGACCGGCCAGAACGTGGCGGTCCACCTCGTTGAAGGCCGCGTTGGTCAGACCGCCGGAGAACCAGCGGTAGATGGGCGCGTCGCTGTCGTCAAACGCCTTGTCCCACGGGGTCCATGCGCCGCCCAGGGTGACGGCCGCGCCGGTGGCTGCGTCGAAGCCGGTCCAAGCGCCGTCGTCGGTTTGGGTCAGCCACGCGTTGCTGCCGGGATGGAACCAATGGATGTTGCGCGCCGCGACCGCGCCGTGGAAGGCACCGGGGTCGGCGGCGCAGGCCTCCCGCATGGCCTGCCACGTCTTGCCATCGCGCACCGGATTGATACGGACGGTCCCCGGAAGCGGGGGCGTGAAGACGGCGTCGGCCATGATTTCCTCCTGTCGGGCATGCTTTTTAGGGGTCGAGTGTATACGACCCCCGCAGCCCGCTCAAAGAAGTCAATCAGGCAGGGCAAGCTCCCCTGCCGCATGCAGCGGCAGGCGGAGGGCGAAGGTGGTGCCCTGCCCCACCGTGGACTCGACGGTGATGGTCCCGCCGTAGGTCGTGACAATGTCCGAACAGATGGCCAGCCCCATGCCCGTCCCCTGCGCCCCATCGGCACGGGCCGAGAAGTAGGGGTCGAAGATGCGGTCAAGAACCTCGGCCGGGATGCCGACGCCGCTGTCGGTGAAGCGGATGACCATGAAGGCATCCTCGACCGACGCGGTAACGTCCAGCGTTCCGCCCTGGGGCATGGCGTGCAGGGCATTCTGCATCAGGTTGATGGCGACCAT
Organism: Rhodospirillaceae bacterium BRH_c57; assembly: GCA_000961745.1. Taxonomy (GTDB): domain Bacteria; phylum Pseudomonadota; class Alphaproteobacteria; order Rhodospirillales; family Rhodospirillaceae; genus Cauispirillum. The sequence goes on from LAEA01000087.1 coordinate 6,462, forward strand.
GCGCAGTTCCGCCCCGGTCATCCACACGCAAGCGCCATCGGACGGCGCGGTGACGCGCACGGCGACGCCGGTGACGCGGGCCTCGTAGGACAACAGGGCCTCCACGTCGCCCAGCGCCGCGCCCACGGGCACGGCTTCCGGTCCCGTCGTCGGCAGATGGGCAAGGTCGAGCAGGCGGTCGGTGACGCCCAGGCAGCGCTCGATCTCGTCGCGCATGAGGGCGAGATATCGCGCCAGTTCCGGGTCGGCCACGTCGCCACGCCGCACGATGCCCTCAAGCGTCAGGCGGATGGCGACCAGCGGGTTGCGCACCTCGTGAGCCACGCCGGTGGCCAGTTCGGCAACCTCGGACATGCGTTGGCCGTGGGACACCTCCACGTCGGAACTCATGTCGCGGATGGCCTCGACGATCAGGTCGCGCGGCGTGCCGTCTTCGTCCGGCACACTAATGCGCGCCGCCGTGATCTCGGCAAAATAGGTCGAGCCATCGGCCCGCACATGCTGGTGCACCGCCTTGATGGGACCGTGGCCGGGGGTCAGGACATGCAGCGGGCAGGTCACCATGGTCGCAGCGCACGGCCGCTCCCGCTGGTGGCTGGAAGCATAGCAAAGTTGACCCGTGGCACTACCCGGCGGAACCCGGAGTTGTTCGCAATAGGCACGGTTGGCGGCGACGATGCGGAAGGTGCTGTCGATCACCCGCACCCCGTCGGGGATGCCGTCAATCAGCGCCTGAAGATAGGCGTCCCGCCGCCGCAGGGCGTCAACGGAGCGCTCCAGAGACGCCGCCATGAGGTTGAACGTCGCCCCCAGGCGGCCGATCTCGTCCTTGCCGCGCGCCGGAACGCGGGCCGACAGATCGCCGCGCCCGATGGCGTCACTGGCCGCCACCAGGATTTCCACCGGCCGCACCACCAGGGACCGCAACAGCACGTAGATCAGGCCCAGGGTCAGGACCAGCACCAACAGGCCCGACGCGGCCAGGGTCAGGGCGCCGCCCAACGCCTTGCCGGTCAGCGCCTGGGCGTCGTAGTCAACAAACAGGATGCCGTTGATGGGATTGTCGGCGATCTCGCCATGACACATCACGCACTGCGGCTTGTTGGACACCGGGTTGACACTGCGCAGCACCTGACGGCCCTTGGCGTCAGTCACGAAGCGGGTATCCTCGGTCAGGGATTCGTCGGGCAGCCGGGTGCCCAGAAGATCGGGATCGCTGGAAAAGCGGATCTCGCGCGTCGGGTCGAGCAGCATCACCTCGGCCACGCTGGGCAGTTCGCCCAGGCGCGTGATGACCGCTTGCAGGCCGTCCAGGTCACGCTTGAGCATGGCATTTTCCAGCGTCGCCTGGAGCAACCGGTTGATGTGGGCCGACGCCTCGGACCGTTCGGCTTCCAACTGAGCGCGATACAGGCCTACGAACAGCACCAAAAACACCGCCGACGCCGTCATGAGGACGGCGGCCACGGTCACCATCAACCGGCGAGACAGGCTTCCCGCCAACCAACCCTGCATGAACAAAATTCCCCTCGTCGCGCAGATTGAACGCAGTATACCCCCAGAATGCTTGTACGCCACGCAATTAGCGCGCCGCAGGACCCTTAAGCGTTGCCAGCCCGATGCCCAGGAAAATCAGGCCCAGCCCGACGCCATGGAACCACCGCACCGCCTCGTTCAGCAGCAGCGCGGCCAGCAGGGCGGTGAACAGCGGGACCAGATTGGTATAGAAACCGGCCACGTTGGCCCCCACCTTGGCAACCCCATAGTTCCACGCGAAAAAGGCCCCCAGGGCCGGAAACAGCGCGGTATAGGCGATGATGGCGAAGGTCTCCCCGGTCAGCGGAAAAGCGCCGCCGCCGGTCGCCAGATCGCCCACATAAAGCCCTGTCACCACGATCAGCCCCATGGCGATTTGCATGGTCACGAACACCGGGGCGGTCACCTCAACCGGCCAGCGGCGCAGCAGCACCGAGAACACCCCCCAAGCCAGAACCGCCAGCAGCATCAAGGAATCCCCGCGATGCAGTTCCAGGGCCGCCAGGGCGCCCAGATTGCCGCGCGCGATGACCAGCGCCACCCCGGCGACCGACGCCACCAGCCCGACACTGCGCCACATTCCCAGCGGCTCGCGCAACACGACCAGGGACAGCACCATGATGACCAGCGGCATGACGGCACCGACCAGGGTCGCGTTGATCGCCTCGGTCGTCTGGAGGGCCATGTAGAGGAATGTGTTGTACAGCCCGACCGACAGCGACCCGAGGACGAAGTACCGCCCCAGCCGGGGCCTGATGACCGGCCACGCCGCCAGGGTATTGGTGATGGTGAACGGTAGCAGCACGGCCAGCGCGATGGCCCACCGCCAGAACGACAGCGCAAAGGGACTCATGTCGGCCATGGCGACGCGGCCGACCACCGCATTGCCGGCCCAGAACAGCGGCGGCAGCACGAGCACGACATAGGGCGACGCGGCGATCCGCCGGGACAGCGGGAGTTGGGACATGGGGGGAGCCTTGGTGAGGAAATGAGCGGGAACTGAACCACGTTTGGTCCGCGACACTACCCCACGCCGGCGGCTGGTGACAACGCCGCGCGCTTGGGCCTAGCATGGGTGACCGGATTCTTCCGCCGTCTTATTCGAGTGGACCCGCCATGAGCCGCCCCGAAACCGCCCGCTTTACTCTCCATCCCCAGCTTGAGGCCGACACCATCGAGGTCGCCCGCTGGCCCCTGTGCCGGGTCCTGTTGATGAACGACCGCACGTATCCGTGGCTCATCCTGGTGCCCCAGCGGGCCGACATCACCGAAATGCACCACCTGGAGCCCGAGGACCGCACCCGCCTGATGCACGAAATGGCCCTGGCCGCGCGGCTTCTGGAGGATGCCACCAAGGCCCACAAGATCAATGTCGCAGCACTTGGCAACATGGTGCCGCAGCTTCATGTCCACGTCATCGCCCGCTTCCACGAAGACCCCGCGTGGCCCAAGCCGGTGTGGGGCGTCCGCCCGGCCGAGCCCTATGACAGTGCCAGCCTGTCGCACATCCTGCGAATGCTGCGCGAGTCCATGACCCCGCCGCGCCCGAACAAACCCTCCCCGCCGAGGTCCGTATGAGGTGGCTTCTGGTGGTTGTTGCCCTGCTGGCCTGGACCACCACCGCAATAGCCGAGGACACGCGCTTTGCCGAACCCGGCCACGGCTACACCCTGCACTATCCGTCCACCTGGACCCTGAGCGCGCCAGGGCCGTTCGCCGTGGTCCTGCGCCCGTCGTCAGCCACGGCAGGAGGCGACGTCGCGGTTTCAATCGAGAACGTCCGTCAGCCTGACGACAGCGGGTTGCTCGAAGGCGTTACCCTGCTGGCCCGGCGCTACCTCGACGAGCTGGCCGGCCATGCCCTGCAGGTCGAGGTCCATCGGCAGGCGCCGTTCCTCTGGCACACCGGCGACGGGCTGGTGATGACCGGGCAGCAGGTGGTGGCAGACTTCGTGCGCGAGGAGGTGCCCTATCGCCAGTGGGCGGTGTTCCTGCCCAACCCGGCCGGGCCAGTGGTCCACGTCTGGCTGTTCACCGCCCCGCAGGACCAGTTTTCCGACTGGCGGCCGGCGGCGGAGGGCATCCTGCAAAGCATTCAAGCCGCGCGAAAGTGATCCCTCCGGCCGCCCCCGCCGTATCGCAGAACAGTTTAATCCCGAGGGGGTGACAGAATGACCAACCGGCCGGTCCTGGTGTGGTTCCGCAACGACCTGCGCATCGACGACCACCCTGCCCTGCGCGCAGCGGCGGACAGCGAGCGTCCGGTGGCGGCGGTGTATGTCCTGGACGATGCCCTGGACGGGCGGCCGTTGGGTGGCGCGGCGCGATGGTGGCTGCACCATTCGCTGGTCCGCCTGCGCGACAATCTCGGCAGCCTTGGCGTGCCGCTGGTGCTGCGGCGCGGCCCCGCCGCCGACGTGATCCCGGCACTGGCCGCCGAGGCCGGGGCGGCAACC
>LAEA01000109.1 GCA_000961745.1 Rhodospirillaceae bacterium BRH_c57
CGGGCGGTCGGGCGGGGCGCAGGTGCCGACCTCCATGCCGCCCGCCGTCCACAGGGCCGATGCCTCCCGCGTCAGGCGGCATTTTTCGGCCGGGGAGGGGGTTTTGAGGATGGCGACGGCGGCGGCGGCAAGGGTGGTCATGCCGCACCTGCCAGCCGGGCCAGGGCCTCGGGTCCGTTGAACTCCAGGACTTTCATCTGGTCGTCAAAGCTGCCTAGGTCCTCGTAGAACCGCAGGGCGCGGGCGTTGTCGTCGCGCACCGGCAGCCACAGGCTTTGCGCGCCGCGCGCGGTGGCTTCCCGCGACAGCCCGGCCATCAACGCCTTGCCGACGCCCAGGCCGCGCCCGGCCGGGGTCACGTAGAGGTCCATCAGCCACAATCCGGGCGCCGCGCGATAGGAATTATAGGTGTTGGTGAACAGCGCATAGCCGACCACCACGTCCTCCTGTTCCGCCAGCAGAACCGAGAACTGCGGCGCGGCCCCAAAGGCGTCGCGCAGGACGATTTCCGGCGTGAACGGCAGCACGCCGCCATGCTCGGCATCCAGCGCGTTGGCGAGGGCGGAGATGGTGGCGGCGTCGGCCGGGGTGGCGGGGCGAACCGTCAGTGTCATGCCAGATCCTGCGCCGCCTTCAGCACGGCCTCGGCGTGGCCGGTGACCTTGACCTTGCGCCACACCTGACGGACGGTGCCGTCTGGGCCGATCAGGAAGGTGGCGCGCTCGATGCCCATGTACTTGCGGCCGTACATGGATTTTTCCACCCACACGCCGTAGTCGTCGCACAGGGTTCCCTCGGCGTCGGACAGCAGGGGGAACGGCAGGTCGTGCTTTTCGACGAACTGGTCCTGCTTCTTGACCGGGTCCTTGGACGCGCCGAGCACCACGACATCCATCCGGGCGAACTCGTCGTGCAGGTCGCGGAACGCCTCGGCCTCCTTGGTGCAGCCAGACGTCAGGGCCTTGGGGTAGAAAAACAGGGCGACCGACTTGCCTGCAAGGCTGGCCAGGGACACTTGCTGCCCGCCGCTGGCCGGAAGGTCGAAGGCGGGGGCGGTCTGGCCGGGTTCAATGGTCATGGGTCTTTACTCCTGAGGGGCTTGGTCGCCGATCCGGGCGCGGGCGTCTTCGGCCGGGTCTTCGATCAGGCGGCGGAATACGGCGTGGACCTTGGCGTAGGTTTCGGTCATGCGGGCCACCAGCGTCTCGAAGGTCGGCTCGTCGGCGGTGCGGGCGAGCTTTTCCTTGAGGCCGGCGGGGGCCTCGTCGGGCTTGAAGGTGCCCTCGATGGAATGGCGCAACACACCCTGGACGGCCAGCCACAGGCCTTGCGCCTCGGTCAGGATGTTGGCGTCCTCCGGCTCGATCACCCCGGCGCGGCGCAGACGGTCCAGGGCCTCGGCCACGTTGGGCACGCAGACCTCGGGGAAGTCGTGGCCGTGGCGCAGGATGAGGTATTGCGCCGTGAATTCCACATCGACCAGCCCGCCGCGCGTCAGCTTGACGTCAAAAAGGTTGGCCGGCTTGCGGTCGCGGGCCATGCGGGCGCGCATGTCGGCCACGTCAACGATCAGTTTGTCGGGGTCGCGCTTGCGCATCAGGGCGTCGTGGATGGCCCCGCGCGCCGCCTCGGTCAGCGGTTTCGGGCCGCACACCACGCGGGCGCGGGTCAGGGCCATGTGTTCCCAGGTCCAGGCGGCCTCGGCATTATAACGGGCGAAGCTTTCCAGGCTGGTGGCCAGCGGCCCCTTGCTGCCCGATGGGCGGAGGCGGAGGTCCACCTCGTACAGGCGGCCCTCGTTGGTCATCACGGTGATGGCGTTGACCAGCCGTTGGGTCAGGCGGATGAAGTAGTCGGTGCGCGACAGCGGCCGCTTGCCGTCCGACGTTTCGGCCTCGGGGTCGGCATCGTACACCGTGATGAGGTCGAGGTCGGAGGTGGCCGTCATTTCCCGCCCGCCCATCTTGCCCATGGCGATCACCACCATGGCGCCGCCGGCAAGGTGGCCGTGGGCGCGGGCGAATTCCGCCTCGACGGCCGGTTGCAGGCGGCTGAGCACGACGTCGGCGATGGTCGTCAGGGCCTCGCCGGCTTGCCGCGCGTCGCACAGCTTGCGCAGGGTCTGGACGCCGACCTGGAACTTGCGGCCGTTGGCCCACAGGCGCAGCAGGTCGAGCACTTCCTCGAAACTGCCGCTCTGGCCGAGCAGGGTGTCCAGTTCGGCCCCCAGGTCTGCGGCACCGGGGGGCGGGTCAAAGAAACCGGGTGTCAGCACGGTGTCGAGCGTGTTGGGGCGGCGCGACAGGACCTCGGCCAAGCGCGGGGCGTCGCCCATGATCTCGGCCACCAGGTCGAGCAGGCCGGGATTGACCTGGAACAGGCTGAACAACTGGACGCCTGCGGGCAGCTTGCCCAGGAACTCGTCGAACCGGAAGAACGCCTGATCAGGCTGCGCCGTGCGGCCCAGCGCCCGCAGCAGGGTCGGCACCAGTTCGGTGAGCATTTCGCGGGCGCGGGTCGAGCGGGTGGCCCGATAGCGCCCGTGATGCCAGCCGCGCACCACGGCGGCGATGCCCTGGGGATTGGTGTAGCCGATCTCGGTCAGGGTTTGCAGGGTGTCGGGGTCGTCCTCGTGGCCGGTGAAGACGAGGTTGCCGCCTTCCTCGGACAGGCTGGGGCTGTCCTCGAACAGGTTGGCATAGCTGACCTCCACCGTGCACAGCACGTCGCGCAGGGCGCTGGAGAATGCCTCCACGTCGTCGAACCCCATGAACCCGGCCAGGGCGGCCAGCTTTTCCGGCTCCTTGGGCAGGGTCTGGGTCTGCGCATCGTCGATCATCTGAAGGCGATGCTCCAGGCTGCGCAGGAAGCAATAGGCCTCGGTCAACTCGTCGCAGATGGGCTGTTCGACGTGGCCCAGGTCGGTCAGGGCCTGCAACGCCTCCAGGGTCTTCGCCCGCCGCGCTGCCGGTTCGCGGCCGCCCCAGATGAGCTGTTGGGTCTGGGCGTAGAACTCGATCTCGCGGATGCCACCCCGGCCGAGCTTGATGTTGTGTCCGGCCACCGCGACCACGCCGCAGGCGCGCTGGGCATTGATCTGGCGCTTGATCGAATGAATGTCCTGGATGGCGTAGAAATCCAGCGACTTGCGCCACACGAACGGCCGCAGGTGCCCGACGAACGCGGCCCCGCGCACAAGGTCGCCGGCCACCGGCCGCACCTTGATCATGGCGGCGCGTTCCCAGTTCTGGCCAAAGCTCTCGTAATAGATTTCCGCCGCGTCGGTGGAGATCGCCACGGCGGTCGAGCCGGGGTCCGGGCGCAGGCGCAGGTCGGTGCGGAACACGTACCCGTCGCCGGTGCGCTCGTCCATGATGCGGACCAGGGCCTTGGTCATGCGGACGAAGAACTCACCAGGGCTGCGCTTGCCGATGTAGCGGCAGAGTTCCGGGTCATAGAGCACGATCAGGTCGATGTCGGAACTATAGTTCAGCTCGCCCGCGCCGTGTTTGCCCATGCCGAGAACGACGTAACCGCTGTCGCGGGTTGGCTCCTCGGGGTGGGCCAGTTCGATGTGGCCCTCGGCCGCGCCCTGGCGCAGCAGGTGCCCGGCGGCGAGATCAAGCGACAGGTCGGCGTAGTCGGTCAGCGCCCCGGTGACGGCGCCCAGCGGCCACACCTTCGACAGGTCCCCCAGCGCCGCGATCAAGGAAACCCGGCGCTTTGCGATGCGCAGCGCCTTCATGACGCGGGGGGTGTCGAGGTCGGTCCCCACCGCCTCCCGCACGGTGGCGAAGGCCTCGGCCAGGGCGGCGTCGGGGCCGTCCTCGACCACCCGGCGCAGCACGGCCGGTTCCCGCAACAAACATTGCGTCAGGTAGGGGCTGTTGCCGAAACAGGCGTCGAGGATGCGCCGCGCGAGCGCCCCCTCCTCGGCTGCGGCGCGCATGAAGGCGGCCAGATCGGGCGCGCTTTCGGCGGCGCGGGTGGCCTCGTCCTGCCAGCGTTCAAGGCCGCGCGCCAGACGGTCGGCGTCGTGGGCGCGGGGGAAGGCGGCAAAGGCGGCGTCGGTGAAGGGAGAGCTTGTCAAATCGGCGTTTCCATCGTCCCCATTTTGGCGCAGACTGCGGCATGCCCCGCGCCGGGTCAAGCGCGCGGGAGTGTCACCCTTCACGGGCCCACGGAACGGGTTGGGTCCGCTTGTTTTGTTGGAGCTTTCGTCCTGTGGTCCATGGGGCCGTCCACCTGTTATTTCGCGTCCTTGGGGCGGTCCTGTTCCTGCTTCTGGTTGCTGCTGGTCTGCTCGCCTGGCGCTTGAGCCAGGGGCCGCTGCCGCTTGACCTGTTGACGCCCTACGTCGAAGACCTGTTGACCAGCCCGGAGGACGACTTCCGGCTGAGTGTCGGCCACACCCAACTGACCTGGGAACGCGGTGACGGCGAGCTTGACCTGCGCGCCTCCGACGTGCGGGCGCTTGACGCCGACGGCGCGGTGCTGGCCGCCGTGCCCGAGGTCGGCATCGGCCTGCAACCGCTTGGCCTGCTGCGCGGTCAGGTGCGGCTGTCGGCGGTCGAGGTGATCGGGCCACATATTCAGTTGCGCCGCGACAGCGATGGTATCGTCCACTTCGGCCTGTGGCACTCCGGGGCGGCCGATACCGAACAGGAGGCCAGCGCCGACGTTCTTGTCGAAGCCTTGCTGCGGGGCCTCAACGCCGAGGGCGAGGGACCGGCCGCCAGCCTGGGCGCGGTGCGAGTCGTCGGAGCCGACGCCACCATCATCGACGACGTGCTCAACGCCACATGGCAGGTGCCCTCGGCCAGCGTGGAACTGTTGCGCGGCACGGGCGGGGGCATCGACCTTTCGGCCCAACTCGAAGTCGCCCTGCCCGATGGCACGACCCATTTGGACGTGGTCGGCGGCCTTGATCCGGTCACCTGGGGCGTTGACCTTGAGGCCACCTTCGCCAATCTGCGGCCTGCCGCCCTGGCCGGGTTTTCCGAAAGCCTCGCCCCCCTTGGCGCGGCCGACCTGCCGTTGGCCGGCTCGGTCAGCCTGACCCTTGCCACCACGCCCCGGCTGGTGGTGGAGGATGTCGCCGTGGCCCTGACCGGCGGGGCGGGAACGTTGCGTCTGCCCGATCCGGTGGCGACCGACTACGCCGTGCGCGGCCTGACCTTGCGGGCCAGCGCCTCGGCCGCCACCGACTCGATTCTGCTCGAAACCCTGGAAATCGTCCTCGACCGGCCGGAGGGCGTTGAAGGCTCCGGTGACTTGGAAGGGATGGGTGAGTCCATCGCGCGCCTCAGCGCCACTCTCGGCCGGGGCGCCGAGAGTGGCTTCGTGGTCGAGGTCGCCGCCTCGGTCGAGAACATCCCGGTTGACGCCTTGCCCCACTGGTGGCCCCGACCGATCGCCCCCAATCCCCGCGAATGGGTGACCGAGCGGTTGTCTGCGGGCGTCGTGCCGCGCGGCCAATGGGCGGTCACATTGGCCGGGCCGACCCTTGAGGACATGGTGCCGACCAGCTTCAGCGGCACCTTACGGGCCGAAGGGGTTGATGTCGATTACCTGCCGCCGATGCCCAAGGCGGTGGGGGCGGCGGCCGAGGTGACCTTTGCCCTGGACACCATCACCGCGACCCTGGAGCGCGGCGAGGTGCCGGGCCTGGGCGGGACGCCCTTGCGCGTGACCGGGGGGATCATCGCCTTCCACGGCCTGGATACCGATAAAAGCGACGCCGTCATCAACCTGGATATCGAGGGCGGGCTGCTCCAGGCCCTGCGCCTGATCGACCACCAACCGCTGGGCTACACCTCGACCCTTGGCCTGTCGCCCAAGGGGGCGTCGGGGAAGGTCAGGACAGACCTCAAGCTGGCCTTTCCGCTGCTCGCCAACCTGCCGCTGGATGCCCTGACGGTCGAGACGTCGGCCGTCATCACCGACGCGTTCCTGCCCGGCGCGGTGTTCGGCCGCGACCTCAGCGAAGGCAACCTGACCCTGGCGGTGGACACCTCCAGCCTGGAGGCGCGCGGACAAGCCCTGATCGGCGGCGTGCCGGCCGGTTTCGTGTGGCGCGAGATCTTCAGCGGCAAGCCCCACCGCAGCCACTACGCCGTGCAGGCGGTGGTGGAGGAGGACAAACGCGATGTGTTCGGGCTCGACTTCCCGCCGTTCACCGCGCCGTTCCTGACCGGCCCGGTCAAGGCCGACATCGAACTGACCGTGGTCAGCCGCACCCTGTCCACCCTGGGCGCCCACCTGGATCTGGCCGGGGCGGGCATCAGCATCCCCGGTTTTGACTGGACCAAGGCGCCGGGCGTGCCGGCCCAGGCCAGTGTTTCGGTGCGGATGGCCGGGGGCGAGGTGCGCGAGGTGCCGAACTTCGTCGTGCGCTCCCCCACCGGGTCGCGCGGCCCGCTGGTCGCCGAGGGCCGGGTGCGCCTGCACGAGGATACCTCCGACCTGGACCGCATCGAGTTCTCGCGTGTCGAACTGGGTGAAACCGAGATGGCCGGCGCCGTCGTGGTGCGGCCCGACGGGACCTGGGACATTACCGTGAAAGGTCCGGCGTTTGATGCCACGCCGTTCCTGTCAGGCGGGCGGCGCGGTCCCGACCTTCATCCCGAAGCCGCCATCGTGAACGAGGGCGTGACCCTGCCGCCGCTGCGCATCACGGGCGACTTTGACGTGGTGTGGCTGGCCGAGGACGGCACCATGGAAACCGTCCGCGTCGATCTCGACCGCCGCGACGACCAGTGGCGGGCGGCCCGCCTG
>LAEA01000005.1 GCA_000961745.1 Rhodospirillaceae bacterium BRH_c57
AAAGCGGGCTCTGCCCGCACCCGCAAGGAGGCCAGCCTCCTTGACCTCGTGACTCGGCGAGGCAAAGCCGCGGGCGACGCCCGGCTTTCTTCGGACGCCCCCTACTTCGGATCGTCGCTCAGGCGCTTTTTGGGCATCCAGGGGTGGACATTGACCGGCTTGCCCTTGTGGGAGCGCATGACGCGGGGCCGCATGACCTGTTCGACCGAGGGCGGCGTGCGGGTGGAGCTGCCACCGGCACCCTGGTCCTCGGCGGGGCGCTGGCGGCCGTAGAAGGCGACCATGCTGTCCAGGCTGATCTCGCCGCGTGGCCCGGCCATCTGGGCTTCGAGATAGGGCGAATGCTCGCAGATCATGCGGTTCAGGTAGTCCACGGTGTGCGCCCCGAAACGCCGCCATACGCTGTCCAGGAAGTGTTTCTGGGTATCGGGAACGGCGCGCACCTGGATCTCGGGCCGCCCGTTCTCGAACGCCCGGAAGGTGCAAGGCTCGATCGGCCCGAAGGTCGAGGTGATGAAAATGGCCGGCATCAGGCGCTGCCCCTTGGATGCGGCGGCATAGTAGGCCTGGGCCAGGTACATGATGCGGTGCAGCTTCTGGGGTTGCAGGTACTCGCCGTCCTGCATGGCGCGGTCGGTCAGCCAGACGGCAACATCAAACGGGGTATCACAGACAGGCGGCTTCATATGGGTCCTCGCGCGCACGGGCCGCCTACTCTATCATCCACGGCCGGCGGGGCAACATATCCGCAGTGCTCTTGACCCGGCGGCGCCAACGCCCGACTTTCGGGTGTGGCGCAAAGCAGTCGACGTTCAAAGGAGGTGACGGACATGACGGTCAACGTTTCGATGACAGTCAACGGGCAGAGTATTTCGCGCGACATTGATCCGCGCACCCTGCTGGTCACCTTCGTGCGGGACCACCTGGGCCTGACCGGCACCCATGTCGGCTGCGACACCAGCCAGTGCGGCGCCTGCGTGGTTCACCTGGACGGTCAGGCGGTCAAGAGCTGCGCCGTCCTGGCCGTGCAGGCCGATGGCGGCACCGTGGACACCATCGAAAGCCTGTCGGCGGCCGACTCGCCCCTCCATCCCATGCAGGAGGCGTTCCGCGAGCATCACGCCTTGCAGTGCGGCTTCTGCACCCCCGGCATGGTCATGGCGGCAGTGGATCTGGCGAACCGCAACCCCGATCCGTCGGTTGAGGATGTGCACGCGGCGCTGGAAGGCAACATCTGCCGTTGCACCGGCTATGACCCCATCGTGACGGCGGTGCAAGCCGGGGCGCGCGCCATGAACATCCAAGACGGGCACGCCCAGGATAACGGCTGAATTAGCGGAGGCGGCAGACCATGTTCCCGTTCGACTACCACCGCGCCACCACCCTTGAGGACGCCCGCGAGGCCCATGCGGCGGCCGAGGAACCGGCCTATCTGGCGGGCGGCCAGACCCTGATCCCGACCCTGAAGATGCGCCTTGCCCAACACGACCGCATCGTTGACCTGCGGCGCATCCCCGGCCTGACCGGCATCCGGCGCGACGGCGACACCCTGGTGATCGGCGCCATGACCACCCATCAGGCCATTGCCGACTCGCCCGAGGTCATCGCCGCCCTGCCGGCGCTGGCGGCCATGGCGGCCTCCATCGGCGATCAGCAGGTGCGCGCCATGGGCACCATTGGCGGGGCGCTGGCCAACAACGACCCGGCGGCGGACTATCCGGCCGCCGCCCTGGCCCTGGACGCTGCCATCATCACCGACATGCGCAGCCACAAAGCAGCCGATTTCTTCGGCGCGTTTTTCGACACCACGCTGGACCCCGGCGAAATCATCCGCGAAGTCCGTTTCCCCCTGGCCGAGGCCGCAGCCTATGCCAAGATCCGCAATCCGGCGTCACGCTATGCCGTGGTCGGGGTGTTCGTTGCCCGCACCGCCGCCGGGCCGCGCGTGGCCGTGACCGGGGCGGCCGGGCAGGTATTCCGCCACGAGGCCATGGAACAGGCCTTGGCCGCGTCGTTCAGTCCCACGTCGCTGGATGGCGTGGCGACCAGCCCGGACGGGATGAACGAGGACCAGCACGCCAGCGCCGACTATCGTGCCCACCTGTGCGGCGTCCTGGCCGGCCGGGCGGTGACTGCCATCGTCGGCGCGGGGTCGCGATAGCCCATGCGCCGGCCAGCGGTCTTCCTGGCCGGCACCCTTGCCGCCCTTGGTGTCGTCGCCGTCGCGGCATGGGCCGCCCTGCCGTGGATAGCTGAAACCTGGGGGCCGGGCATCCTGGAAGAACGGCTCGGCATCGCGCCGGTGCGGTACACGATGGATGAGGTCGGCCTGTCGCGGATGGTTCTGCGCGACATACAGGTTGGCCCGGACGGTCGTTCCGCTGGCGCCGAGACGGTCATCCTGACCTATGACCTGCCCAGCGGCCGCCTCAACACGCTGATCGTTGATCGCGCGCGCGTCGAAGCGGTGTGGATTGACGGCGCCCTGCACATCGACGGGCTGGGACCCATTACGGATCTGCTGGGTACTGGCACCGAGGACCCCGCCCCTGCCACGACTGACGCCCTGCTGCCGATGGACGTCCTGCACGTCAACGCGGCCCGGCTGGTCGTGCGGTCCCCCCAGGGGATGGCCGAAATCATTGTCGATGGCAAGGCAGAGCGGACAGACAACGGCATGGCCGCCGAGGCGAGCCTCAGCGCCACCGCGCCCGGACTGGCCGCCGAGGCGTCGTTCGCCGTAGCCGGCATACAGTCCAAGACGTCAGCATGGGAAGCCCTGAACGGCTCTGGCCAAGTGGCAGTGACCGCCCGCGCGGCCACCATTCCTGGGCTGGCCGCCAGCGTCGACGGGTTCACCAGCCTTTCCCTCACCGTGAAGGACGGCCAAATCCAGGCCCTCTCCGAGGAAGGCCTGGTGATGACGGCGCGGCAACTGGACAGTGTCCTGCTCGCCAGCCTGCCCCCCCTTCTCCAGGCGCAGGCCGAGGCCGGGCTCACGGTGGTGGCCGACATGGCGGGCGCCACTCCCCTCCACGTCTTCGTCAGCCCCCAGGACGACGGGTATCACGTTACGGGCGCGGGCAGCGTCTCGGCCCGCATGGGGGAAACGACCGGGCGCCTGACCGTGGACGGCGAAGCGACCACGGACAACGCCGGAACGCTCCGGTCGGTGGCCCTGCGCCAGCTTCAGGGCACGGTCAACGGATTGCCGGCCGTCGGCGGCGTCGTCCACGCCACCCTGGAAGGCCGGGACCTGAGTGGACTGCCGACCGATGGCGGCGTGCAGGCCGAGGTATTCATTCTCGGCCAGGGGCTGCAAATCGACGACATCACGGTGCCGCGCCTGCGCATGCTGTTGGCCGGCGGCCTGACCTGGGACACCAGCGGCGCCCGCCTGGGGCTACGGGAGGGCCACCTGCGCCTGGATGGGCCGGTCGCGGTCGGCGGCACCACGCTGCCAAAGGGACTCGACTGGGCCATTGAGCCGACCGGCGAAGACGCCGCCGTGGCCCTCACCCTGGCCGATGGCGCCGCCCAGGTGCACGCCCGCCTTGCCGTCCCCGACGCCGCCCTGATCGTGCGGTCGGCGGGCCGAACGGTGGACAGCCGCTTCGCCCGCGCCGAGATCGACGCCGTGGTTCCGATTGCCGGGCAAGGCAACCGAATGCTCACCCTGACCCTGACCGACGGCACCGTGAAGGCGCCGGATATGGAGGCCTCGGGCGTCTATGCCACCGTGCGCGAAGGCCCGGCCGGAATCAGCGTGGAGGCCGAGGCCCGCGTACCGCATCTCCCCGGCGAGCCCCTGCCCCTGCCCGAGGCCACCCTGAAGCATCGGCCCCTGCGCATCCAGGCGTCGGCCGAACATCCGTGGGACGGCACGCCGACCCGCTTCCAGGCCCAGGTGCGCGAGGGCGGCCTGAAGACCATCCTGCACCTTGACGGCCAGCACGACGTCGCCACCGGAAAGGGCAGCGCCAAGGTCACCGTGCCGCGCCTGACCTTCGGCGACGCCTTGCAGCCCGACAGCCTGTATGGGCCGCTGGCCGGCGCGGCCCTGCGCGTTGACGGCGACATGGCGGCCCAGGGCACAATCGCGTGGACGCCGCGCGGCCTGACCCCGCGCCTGGAAGTCCTGCTCGACGGGCTGACCATCCAACGCGGCTTTATCGAACTGCGCAAGACCCACGGCGTACTGACCCTCACCAAACTGTGGCCGCTGGCGACGCCGCCCGATCAGGTTCTGGCGGTCGGCGCCATCGAGGCCGGGGTGCCCTTCACCAACGCCGAAATGACGTTCCGCCTTGATGGCAAGGGCAACGCGGTGATCGACCGGGCGATCATGACGCTGGCCGAAGGCACCATCCATGCCGACCCCCTGATCCTGCCCTTCGACGGATCGGGCGCGCAAACCGTGCTGCGCGTCCAGGGCCTGCGACTGGGCCAGCTCGCCGGCCTGACCGAGTTGGGCGGATTGAGCGCGTCGGGCAGCCTGCACGGCGAGGTGCCCGTTGAACTGCGCGAGGGCAACATCCTGTTTCATGGCGGAGAACTGCGCACAGACGGCCCCGGCACCATCCGCTACCGCCCGGACGAGGCGCCGGCAGGACTGGCCTCGGGCGGGGCCGGGGTGGACCTGATGCTCCAGGCGCTGAGCGATTTCCATTACGACAGCCTACGCCTGACCATCACCGGCAGCGCGGCCGGAGCGCTGGAGGTCGGGATGCACTTGGCGGGCAACAACCCCGATCTGTACGATGGTTATCCGGTGGAATTCAACCTGACCCTGAGCGGCGCCCTGGCCCAGGTAATCGAAGGAACACTGAGCGGGTATCAGGTGCCGGACCGCATTCGCCGCCATATGGAGCAGTTCGGCGTTGAACAATAGGACGATGACGGGCAATAGTGGTCTGAAACGACCGGATTGGCGCCACAATGTACCATGATTGTAAGACGGTGCCGGGACCGGTTTAGAGGGAGGTGATACAGATGCGTGCTACAGTCGTGGCCCTGGTTGTTGTTGCTTCGGGCATGGTTCTGGCCGCGTGCCAGCCGACCGTGCGGGTCGAAGCACCCGACAAGCCCATCGTCATCAACCTCAACGTCAAGATCGAGCAGGAGGTCCGCATCAAGGTCGAGCGCGACGTCGAAACGCTGCTCGAACGCAATGCCGAACTCTTCTAGGCCTTTGGGAGACTGGACATGACCCTTATTCGCACCGTCTTCCTTGCCGTCCTGCTGGCTGTCGGGCTGTTTGCCATAGCCCCTGCCCCGGCCTTTGCCCAGAGCCTGGAACAGGCCAAATCGTCGGGCCTGATCGGCGAACGGGCCGACGGCCTGTTGGGCGCGGTCAAGTCGCCGCCGCCCCCGGTCCAACAAATGATCGACACGATCAACGCGCAGCGCATGGACGAATACCGCCGCATCGCCCAACAGAACGGCACCGCCGTTCAGGCGGTGATGGCGATTGCCGGCCAGAAGCTCATTGAGCGGTCGCCTGGCGGGACCTTCGTCAATCCAGGGGACGGTTGGGTCCGCAAGTAGGGAACTCCGCCAATGGTCGTCGCCGCCATCATCCTGGCCGGCGGCTTCGGCCGCCGCATGGGGGGCCACGGCCCCGTCACCAAGGTGCTGGCCATTGTCGACGGCCAACCGATGATCCGGCGGCCCGTTCAAGCCGCCCTGGACAGCGGCCTCAGACCGGTCATCGTGGTGACGGGCCATACCGCACCCGAGGTTGAAACCGCCGTGGCGGGGCTGCCGATCCTGATTGCCCACTCCACCACCCCGGACGAAGGAATGGCCGCCTCGCTCAGGGCCGGTATTGCCGCCGTCCCTGCGGACGCCCTCGGGGTCGCCGTGCTGCTTGGCGACATGCCGGGGGTGACGGCGGACCACCTGGGGCGCCTGCGGGAAGCCTTCCGCGCCGCGCCGGACGCCATCGTGGCGCCAACTGTGGACGGCCGACGGGGCAACCCGGTGCTGTGGCCGCGCTCCCTGTTTCCGGAGCTATTGGAGGTGACGGGCGATGTGGGCGGCCGCGATGTCCTGCATCGCCACGCCGACCGCCTCGTCAGCGTACCGATGGACGGTTGCAGCGATGCCGGACGGGGCGTGATGGAGGACATTGACACGGCCGAAGATTTAGACGCATGGCGCGCCGCCTGGGAAAATCCTAAAGGGTGCGGTTAAGCTGGCCGCCCAGGATCCGCGACCGCCCACCACTGCTTATGGCGATCTTGGCGTGGTCATACAGCATGGCGCCGATGCGCAGCGACGGCATGAAGGCGCTTTCGTGCTGCGCCCGGTAGGACACCATCATCGCCCCGATCTCTTCGCTTGCCAGCACGTTGCCGAACCGCACGGCATTGCCATGGATCCCCAAGGGGGCCTTGCGGCGCGGGCGGTTCTGATGCAACTCGTCCCAAGTGTCGTCGAACCTGAAAGACTCTTCCTCCGCCCCCGCAGGGGCCGCCCCGGACATCTTGTCGACCAAACGGGTGCCGGCAAACGCGCCGTGGTGCACCGCCGCCGCGCGCGTTGCGGCTGCTGAACCCACTTGCTGAGATTGCCCGACTTTCAGGCTCACGGCCCGTCCCCTTCTTCAATCCGGTTGGAAAGATCCTTTACTACTCTTTAAGAGTAATCGATTCGCACGGCGTCTTCAATAAGCCGCGAACAGGTTAGGAAATCCCCGGCGGAATCGGATACAGTTGTCAGACGCACGCCGTGCCCGGCCCAGACCATTTTCAAGACGTGGATACCGCCCCTGATGACCAGCCGCAAGGATTTCATCGACGCCCTCAACGACATCACCCTGGCGTTTCCCGACAATCAATCCGCCCGGCGCATCCTGACCGGAGAGTTCGAATTGTCGGACTACCACGGCCTTTTGCTGTCGCTGTTCCACACCACGTACGAAGGTCCGTCGATCTCTGCACTTGCCGCCTCTCACCTGCCCGATGGCTACGAGACGGCGCGGCAGGCGCTGCTGCGCAACGCCGCCCAGGCCAGCGCGCATTGGGAATGGATCCTCGACGATCTGGCCCGCACCGGGTTCGAGGGACCCGATCCCCGCTCCACCTTCCCCGGCACCGAGGCCCAGGCTTACGTTGCCTACAATTACTATGTCGCCATCAAGGCCCCGGTGGCGCGCCTGGGCGTGCTGTCGGTGATTGACGCCATCGCCACCAACTTCGGCGCCAACTACAGTTCAAGACTGTTCCAGTGCCTGTCCCTGCGGCCCGAGCAGACGACCTTTTTCTACCGGCGCCCGGACTCCAGCGGCCCGCATGAGCACCTGATGGACGTTCTGGACACGGTGCCCATGACCGAGCGCGACTGGCAATGGACAGTCAACGCCGCCCGCACCGCCGGAACCCTTTACAAGGCAATCTACGACGCCAGATAAAACGACCCTGGCAGATTTCCACCCTCACGAGGCTTCAGCCGGACCATGACCCAGACCGTTCTCGTCAGCCTGTCCTGCCCCGACCGTACCGGACTGGTGGCCGCGGTCACGGGCGCCCTGTTCGACCTGGGCGCCAATCTGGGCGATGCCACCTTTGCCGTCCTGGGACAGGCCGCCGAGTTCACCGCGCTGTGCGAACTGCCCGACGACGTGACCGCGCCGGAAGTGGAAAGCGCCCTGGCCAGCCTGCCCGAAACCGAGGGCGCGCAGCTTTCCGTCACGCCCTTCACCCTGGCCACCGTGCACGGCCCCAGCGGCCACATCACCCACCGCATCACGGTGTCCGGCGACGACCGGCCGGGCCTGATCGCCCGCCTGGCCGAAGTGTTCGGCCAGTACAAGGCCAACATCGTGCGCCTGAACGCCGAGCATGTGCCCGAAGGCGCTGGCACCCGCTATATCATCCGCATCGCCATAAGCCTGAGCGACGCCGACGCCGCCGGCGCGTGCCTTGCCACGGTCAGCAACACGGCCGGCGAACTCGGCCTGTCGTGCGCCTGGGAGACCGCGTAATCCCATCCCGATCCCCTTCCGACCGCGTGGTCCCTCCTTCCGGCCGCGTGATCGAGGTCGGCATGCCACCCGAGGACCTGCCGCCGGTCATGCCGCGCGACCTCGTGGCGGCCTGGAACGCCGCCACGGTCGGCGCCGAAATCGGTCTGGCGGTTGATCCCGAGGATGCGCGCGGCGTGCGGTTCCTACGCCCCGACGGCACGGAAACCCGCATCCTGTTCGCCGACACCGACGCCCACTGCTGGGTCGGTGCCCTCGACCGCGCCATCGGACTGGACACCCTGCACGGCATCGCCGTGTGCTTCCGCCTGCTCGGCCTCATCCACCTGATGGCCACCGCCGCCTGGGCCCGCGCATGGTTTGAACTGGGCGGCGAGGACGGGCCGGACATCCACCCTGCCCTGCTCCGGGTCGCCGCCACCCTGCCCCTCAACGCCGAAGCCCGCTTCGACGAAGCCGCCTTCCGTCGCCATGCCGAGCCGTTATTGGGGCCGCGCCAGCTGGGGGATCGTGGCCAAAGGAAGTGAAGCGGGGGAACACCGAGAAGATACAGAGGACACAGAGAAGGCGGAGCACCTGCGCCGCAGGCAGAAATACCCCGGCAGGGGTATAAAGCGCTGCGCGCAGCACTGCACCGAAATCTCTGTGTCCTCTGTGATAAATCCCTTCACTTCTCTACGCCGTCTCGCCCGAGATGCGGCGGAGTTCCTCAATGTTGCAGCGGTAGCGATTGGCTTCGAGGTCGGTCAGCACGCCGGACCGGCGGAATTCAGCGATCATGCGGCTGGCCGTTTCGGTGGTGACCCCGAGCATGGCCCCGACATCTTCGCGCGAGAACAATTCGCACGCCTGATCGTTGGCGCCCTCGGCTTGCGACAGCAGGAGGCGGGCGACGCGGGCGCGGGCGCTGCCGGTGGACAGTTCGGTCAGCCACTCGTCGGCCTGGCGCACCGACTGGTGCCAGCGTTTCATGAGCTGGGAGTGCAGGCGCGGTGTCTCGACCGACAGGCGCTGCACCACCTCGCGCGGGATGCGACAGGTCAGGGCGCGGCGCAGCACCACGGCGGTGTGCTCATAGGTATCGCCGACCAACACCTCCAGGCCCAGGGTGTCGCCGGGCCGCAGCAGGCGGACGATGCGTTGTGCGCCGTCAGGCAGGTACTGCACCAGCTTGATGAGGCCGGAGCGCACGGTATACACGGCCCGCCCGTCGTCGCCGGAATTGTACAGCACGGCGCCGGCCTCGTAGGCGATCTCGTCAATCGGCAGGTGGATGAGGCTGAAGTCCTGCTCCTTGAGGTCCGCGAACAGGGCCAGATCGCGAATGCCACACCCCCGGCATTCCGCCTGCCCCGACCAGGCTGCCTCAATGCGCGTTTTCTTCACAGAATCCTCGATTTTGACGCCCCGAATAATCACACACCGCTCCTTCCCGCGTGGCGATGCATCATTGACAGCTAATTCTATAGACCGTGCGGCCCCAAGCAAAGAAAATCGCCCAGCCGCCCCGATCCTTCGGTCCATGACCTGGGACCGCAAGGGGCTTTGGTCCATTCGTGACAGGGGCGCGTGCCATGCTTTCCATCCGCGGGCTGATTCGCCGCATCCCCAACGGCCCCACCATCGGCCCGGCCGACCTGGACGTGCCGGACGGCCGGACAGTGGCCATCATGGGGCCGTCGGGGTCCGGCAAATCAGTCCTGCTGAGAGCCATCGCCGACCTCGATCCGGCCGACGGCGCGGTCAGCCTGGACGGCATCGACCGCCATGCCATGGACGCGCCAACGTGGCGGCGCCGCGTGATCTATGTCGCCGCCGATGCTGGGTGGTGGGACGACAGGGTGGGCGCCCACTTCGCCGACCCCACTGCCGCCGCCACTATGTTGCCGCGCGTCAACCTTGCCGCCGACGCCCTGGACTGGCCGGTGCAACGGCTGTCCACCGGGGAGCGCCAGCGCCTGGCCCTCATCCGCGCCATCACCCTGCCCCGCCCGCCCGGCGAGGCGCGCATTTACCTGTTTGACGAACCGACGGCAGCCCTGGACGCCGAAAGCGCCGGCCTCGTCGAAGCTCTCATTGCCACCTTGCCGCACGAAGGTCGCACCGCCGTTCTGCTGGTCACCCACGACGCCGCCCAGGCGCGGCGGCTGGCCTCGAGCGGGGTGGTCCACCTGCGAGACGGCGCCCTGGTTCCGCACCACGAGGAGGCCGCGCCATGACGGCGACCGTCGAAACATCCTATGTCGCCCTGGCTTGGTCCGACCTTGCCGTGGCCTCCATCCTGGTCATCCTCAACGCCGGGCTGTCCCTGTGGCTGGGGCTGGGCGTGGAGCGGCGCCTGCTGGTGGCAGCGACGCGCATGGTGGTGCAGCTTTTGCTCATGGCCATGGTGCTGGAGTGGCTGTTCGCCCACCACGCCCCGGAATGGACGCTGCTGGCGGCCACGATGATGGTCCTGTTCGCCGGCCGCGAGGTGATGGCGCGCCAGGACCGCCGCCTGGACGGTTGGTGGGCCTATGGGCTGGGCACCGGGGCGATGCTGCTGGCCTCGTTTTTGGTCACCCTGTTCGCCCTGACCACCCAGGTCCGCCCCGACCCATGGTATGACGCACGATATGCCCTGCCGCTTCTCGGCATGGTGTTGGGCAACACCATGAACGGGGTCAGCATCGGGCTGAACACCCTGACCACCCTGGCGTCCAGGGACCGCGCCGCCATCGAAGGCCGGCTCAGCCTGGGCGCCACGCGGTGGGTGGCCCTGCGCCACGTCACCCGGCACGCCCTGCGCACCGGCCTCATCAGCATCATCAACGCCATGGCCGGGGCCGGGCTGGTGTTCATCCCCGGCATGATGACCGGCCAGATCCTGGCTGGCGCGGCCCCGCCGGATGCCGCCAAGTACCAGATCCTCATCATGTTCCTGATCGCCGGCGGCACGGCCATCGGAGCGTTGTCGGCGGTCATGCTGGGCGCCTGGCGGCTGACCGACGCCCGCCACCGCCTGCGCCTCGACCGCCTAAAGGAGCCAGCATGACGGTTCAGGCTTGCAGGGCGAAGCCGACCAGGGACCACAAGTAGATCACGGCAAACAAAGAGAGCAAGGCGACAAACTCCCAAAGAAAGGTGCTGATCGACATCGGGGACCTCCTCAACGCGTTTCAGTTCACTTTATGTTCCTTTTGACGATAGGAACATAACAAGAACTACGCGTCAACCCCCTTGCCGTTTGCACAATTCGGTTCGCCCGATTGCCCTGCGTTTGCACCGCCGGACGCACTCTGATAAAGGGGAGGCATGAACGCCCCCTATACCTGCCGCCTGTCGGTGGCCCCCATGATGGACTGGACCGACCGCCATGAACGGGTGTTCCTGCGCGGCCTGACCCGCCACGCCCTGCTCTACACGGAGATGGTGGTGACCGGTGCCATCCTGTTCGGCGACAAGGGCCGCCACCTGGATTTCGACGCGGTTGAACATCCGCTGGCCTTGCAGCTTGGCGGCTCGGACCCGGCTGACCTCGCCCGCTGCGCCCGCATCGCCGAGGAGTGGGGATACGACGAGGTCAACCTCAACGTCGGCTGCCCGTCCGACCGCGTCTCGGCCGGGCGGTTCGGCGCCTGCCTGATGGCCGAACCCGCCCTGGTCGCCGACTGCGTGCGCGCCATGCAAGACGCCACGGCGCTGCCGGTCACCGTCAAGCACCGCATCGGCATCGACGACCTGGACAGCCACGATCACCTGCGGCGGTTCATCGACACCGTGGCCGACGGCGGCTGCCAGACCTTCATCATCCACGCCCGCAAGGCCTGGCTCCAGGGCCTCAGCCCCAAGCAGAACCGCGAGATCCCGCCCCTGCGGCACGACATCGTGCACCGCATCAAGGGCGAATACCCGCACCTGACCATCGTGCTCAACGGCGGCCTCAAGACCATCGCGGACTGCGCGGAACACCTGACCGCTGTCGATGGCTGCATGATCGGCCGCGCCGCCTACGAGACACCCTACATGTTGGCCGAGGCCGACTCCGTGCTGTTCGGCGCCGCCCCCCCACCACCCACCCGACGCCAAGTGGTGGAGCGGTTCCTGCCCTACGTCCAGGCATGGCTTGACGACGGAATACCCTTGAACCGCATGACCCGGCACATCCTGGGCCTCTACCAGGGCTGTCCGGGAGCACGATCCTGGCGCCGCCACCTGAGCGAAAACGCCCACCTGCCGGACGCCGGGGTCGAAGTCATCCAGACCGCCCTAGACAAGGTCGAGAGCGCCCTGACGATGGCCGGTTGAATTTTTCGCTCACGCGAACGGGCTGCCGCCCGGCGGCTTGGGGCAAGCCCCAAACCCCTTTTCTTTCTTCAAGAAAATAAGGGAGGTCTGGAGCGGTGCTCCAGGAAGCGGCAGCCCTTCGCATCAGCGGACCAAAGGCCTCAGATCACCAAATCCGGCCACTGGGCGCGGAAGGCTGCCGCTTCCTGGCCCAGCCAAGCGCGCAGGGCGGTGGCGCCGGGGTGTTCGGGGCGGCCTTCGGGGTGCAGGGCGACGTATTTCAGCCCGCTGGGCACGGTGACGTCGAACAGCTTGACCAGGGCACCGCTCTGCAAGTCGCCGCAGACCAGGGACGACCGCCCCATGGCGATGCCCTGCCCCCGCATGGCCGACTCCAACGCCAGAGATGTGGATTTGTAGTGCACGGAATGCTTGGGTTGCAGGCCAGTCAGCCCGGCGACCTCCAGCCAGTCCGCCCAGCACCCGGCCTTGGGAATTTTCTCGATCAGGTCATCGTGGAGCAGGGTGTGCAGGGCCAGTTCCGACGCCCGCCGCAGGCCCGTCCGCAAGCGCGGCGCACATACCGGAAACAGGCGCTCCCCGAACAGCGGCTCAACGATCAGGCCCGGTGCGGCAAGCGTGTCGGTCAGGCGCACGGCGACATCAACCTCTTCGGCCGCCAGATCGACCAGGCGGGCCTCGGCCTCCACGCGCACGGTGTATTCGGGGTGGTGCGCCATAAAGGTTTCAAGGCGTGGAACCAGCCACTTGGTGGCGAACGAGGGACCGCAACTGACCAGGATTGGCCCGTTGCGCGTGGCCGGACGCACGGCGGCCACTGCCGCCAGGATCTGGTCAAACCCGTCGCTCAGGCCGGGTAGCAACCGGCGCCCCTCGCGGGTCAGGGTGACGGCACGGTGGCTGCGCAGGAACAGGGCGACTCCAAGCGCCTCCTCCAGCCCCTTGACCTGATGGCTGATGGCGGCCGGGGTGACGGCCAGTTCCTCCGCCGCAGCGACGAAGCTGCCCAGCCGTGCTGCCGCCTCGAACGCCCTGAGGGCATTGAGCGGTGGCAATTTACGGATCATCAAGCCCCCCGAGACACAGAAATTCTAAACTCTGCGCCCTTAAGAAGCATCGTTTGAAGGGCGGCGGCAATGGTCCTTACGCTCCATGCCGCCCTTGCCTGAGACAGTTTTCGTCTTGAGAAAAACCCCCGATGCGAAGCTTGCCCCATGGCGCCGCTCGGGCCACACTGCGCGACCATCCACTGCCCCGGATCCCGAACTCATGCGCTCGACTGGCCGTCTGTTTTACGTCATGGGACCGTCCGGGGCCGGCAAGGACTCGCTGCTGGCCCATGCCAGAAGCCACCTGCCGGCCAATGCGCCGGTCGCCTTCGCCCATCGCTACATCACCCGCGCCGGCAACGCCGGGGGTGAGAACCACGTCGCACTCAGCCACGCCGAGTTCGCGGTGCGGGCCGCCCACGGCTGTTTCTGCATGGCCTGGGACAGCCACGGCCACCGCTACGGTATCGGCATCGAGGTGGAGTCGTGGCGTCAGAGCGGCTTGAACGTGGTCGTCAACGGGTCGCGCGAATGGCTGCCCACCGCCGCCGAACGCTTCCCCGACATCATTCCCGTTGCCGTAGTCGTCGATTCCGCCGTCCTGCGCGCCCGCCTGGAGCATCGCGGCCGCGAATCTTCCGCTGAGATAGAGGAACGCCTCAGCCGCGCCGCCGCCTTCCGGGTGGCCCACCCGGCCCTGGTGTCCATCGACAACTCCGGGCCGCTGGAACACGCTGGCGCGGCCTTTGTGCGGCTTTTGACGGGGGCGTAGGAAAATTAAGGGGAAATAACCACAGAGGACACAGAGATCTCAGAAAAGTAAAGGACGAGTAGGGCGTAGGGCGCCGCAGGCATATGGCCCTGCACTATGGACTGCGCTGCGCGCATTTTCCAAAACCCCTTACTTCTCTGAGACCTATGAGACCTCTGTGGTTTCCCCATTTCACTTCCTTTACCTCACGCCCGGCGTTTACGGCCCGGCTGGCGGGGCAGCAGATTAAGGGGGTTGGGCAGGTTTTCGACCGCCTTCATCACGCGTGCTTGCGCAGTGCGGCGCATCTTGATGCTGGCCACCACATCGTCCATGCGGCGGCGCAGAAAGTCCCAGGTTGCCTCGCTGCCCTCGGACTGATCATCCAGCCAATAGAGCATGGTGGCCGAATAGACCGCCGCCAGGGAGGCGCGCTTGGTGTACCAGTTCAAATCGGTCGATCG
>LAEA01000140.1 GCA_000961745.1 Rhodospirillaceae bacterium BRH_c57
CCCCGCCCGCAACTGACCATGGCCGACATGGGACATGGCAGCATGGGGGGCAGCATGGCCGGAATGGACCACAGCAGCATGTCCGACATGAAGGGCATGGACCACGGGACCATGGGTGGCATGGCCGGCATGGACCACAGCCAGATGGCGGCCCCCGCCCAGGATCCCTTCTACGCTCCTGGCAGCGGACTGACGCCCAAGGCGGCCAACGGCGGCAAGGTGCTGTCCTACGCCGATCTCAAGGCGCAGAAGCCGCTGTACGCCCTGCGCGAGCCGACGCGCGAGATTGAAGTGCGCCTGACCGGCAACATGGAACGCTACATCTGGTCGATCAACGGTAAGACCTACTCCGAAGCCGAACCCATCCGCCTGCAATACGGCGAGCGGGTGCGCTTCAAGTTCGTCAACGAGACCATGATGTCCCACCCCATGCACCTGCACGGCATGTGGAGCATCCTCGACAACGGCAACGGCGCCTGGAACCCCATCAAGCACGCCCTGAACATCGCCCCCGGCACCACCCTGTCGGCGGAGGTCGAGGTCGATGCACCGGGCAAGTGGGCCTTCCACTGCCACCTGATGTTCCACATGGCGACCGGCATGTTCCGCGAGGTGATCGTCGAGGGCGGGCCGCAGACGGCCGCTGCCGCCGCCACTGCCGCCGCCGACACCACCGCGCACGCCGCTCACGGGGGGATGTAACGATGACCATCATCACGAAGCTCGGAGGCTGCGCCGCCGCCCTCTTCCTTGTCGGGGTAGACCCAACAGTCGTGTCATCAGCCGCCATTTCGATCAGGGCAGGTCGAGGCGGGAGTTCATGTCGAGGTCGAAGCGTCCATACGGGTTGACGTGCTCCCAAATCAACGGCGTCAGGGCGGCGTAGTCGCGCGGCGTGAACCGGCCTTGCCAGTGCGGCTGGGCCAGCACCTTCTGGATCATCAGCGTGTTGATGTAGACCATGCAGTTCTGGATCAGGTGCAGCGCGAGCATGCTGACCTCATGATCCTCGCGGCGGTTACTCGTCATTTCACCGCGCCTGGCGAAGAACACGAAGTCCGTGGCACCGTTCCACTGCTCGACTACATTCAGACCCTCGTTGATTTCGCGTCGCAACGACTCGTCATGCAGATAGCGGCACAGGAAGATGGTTTTGATCGCCTTGCCCAGTTCGGCAAATGCCTTGTAGGTCGGATGCTGCAAGTTTTTCCTGGTGAAACGCCGCAGGATGGCTTCAGTTTCCGCCGTGCCCAGACGCAGCGCGGTGGCATACTTGACCATCTGGTCGTACTGCTGCCGTACCGAATCCCAATCGATGGACTTGGTCAGAATCTGTTGCAGGTTGGCATAGGCGTCGGCCTTGCCAGTCTCCGGCCGGTACAGCTTCTGCGAATGGATCGCCTTCAGACGTGGCAGCAACTGGAAGCCGAGCAGCCGGCAGAAGGCAAACGCGACCGTGCTCTGCCCGTGCGAATCGACGTACTGGCGGTCCACCTCCATCTCGGTGCAGTGATGAATCACGCCCTCGATCATCGACGCCACTTCCGATGACGACGGCGACTTGAGCTGCGAATGGATGCACAGCGAGCTGCGCTCGACATGCCAGTAGATCATGATGCCGCGCCCGCCGTAGCGGACATGCCACTGCGTGGTGAGGTTCTGATCCCATGCGCCAAAGTGCTTGGAGTCGGATGCGCAGGCGGTGGTGCCGCTGCCCCAGATCGCCGGGTTGCGGGCGTGCAGCGTGCCATCGGCGACAATAGCAGTTGCGCGGCGCATCGCGTCCACGCTGATGTAGCGACGCCGCACATAGGCCAAATCCTTGGCCGTTGTGCCGGTGTCCAGCCCAGCCATGCGCTGCAAACCAGCGTTGGTGCCCAGGCCGTGCATACACAACAGCAGACGCGGCTGCAACACTGAGCGATCCATCGTTTCGTAAGCAGTCGGGCTTTTCAAGGCATCGGTGAAGCCCAGCCGCAGGTCGGTTTCTTTGACCATATCGAGCAGGCCGGTCATCGGCCATATCTTGTTGAGTTCGGCTTTAAGCGCGGCCAAGTTGGGCGGATCGGGCTGTGCATCGAGCGGCGTCAACGTGATCCAGCCGCCGCCCTTGCCGCGCAGCCGGACGTAGGGGTTCTTCTTCAGGCCGGCGTCGAAGGTGGAAAGCGCCTCGCGCATCTGGGCCTGCAAGTCGGCGATGAATCGCTCCGCGTCGAGCGGCAGGTTCAGCGCCCGGTAGCAGTCCTCGCGGTTCTGCTCAAAATCGACCGGCAGATCATCGTCGGGGTTGCGGTAGCGGTTTGCGCCAACGACCCAGATTTCCTTACAGCGCAGCCGTTCGCGCAGCGCTTCCAGCACCGCGATTTCGTAGGTGACACGGTTGACCCGATCCCGGCCGGCGGCGTCCTTCTCCATCACGGCTTCGCGCCACAAGCCACGCACCACGCCGTCGAGTGGCACGTCCTCGTCGGCCGGGAAAATGTGTATCTTGGTGCCGGCGAAACGCTTCACCAAGTCGAGCGCGTCCATCACCGGACGGTGGCGGTCGTTGTTAGAGCGAAATTCCAGCACGGCCAGCAAGGTCGGCACCATGCGACGGTAGTGGCTCTGGTACGAATTGCGGATCACGGTGCGCAAGGTGACGCGGTAGGTCGGGCCGGTGGCCTTCCATTCCTTGACCAAATCACGCAAGGTCTGTTCGCCGACCACCGGAAACACCACGTCTCGCACCACGCCGTCCGGCTGGGCCAGTGTGGCGTCGGCCAAGTTGAACAGCAGGTTTTGCTTGCCGGTGACGCGTTTGAGGTCTTCCAGCAGTTCCCGTTCGACCTTGCGCTCGGCACGCGCGCCGATCTGGTGGATGGTCGCTACCAGTAAGTCTACCAGGTCGTCGGTCAGGCTGCGGGCGCGCAGGTAGACGAAAGCAGCCAGCCAGGTGAGGCGCGCGGCATCGGAATGCCGACGGAGTTCATGCGGTGCTTCGACCGATACCCGCTGCCGACAGCGCTCCAGATCGCGGGGCGGAATCCGATCGAACAGATCAACAGGCAGGTCGACTCCTCGGATCAGTTCCAGCTTCGCCAATTCGTCTTGCATGCTGGCAAGGCTGGGGCGACCAGGACTTCCGCGCAGCTTCAGCAGGACGGCTGACGCGTTACCTGATGCCTCGTCCTGAGCGGCATCTTCGTTGCCCGACTTCTCGGAGCGCAGCAAGGCATCCAGGCGTTCACGGGTCGCGGGCGGCAAACGCTCATGGGTGCCGTTGTGGAAGCGCTCTTCGTGGGCACGCAACGCGCTGCGCGCGAGCCGCTCCATCCGGTCTGGTGTCGGTGGCTCGATGGCGAGTTCGCGGCAGCGCGCGTCCAGCCGCTCGATCATTGGCTCGATGTCTCCGCCTACCTCCCCGGCGACGTGATCGCGCAGCCAAGTGGTCAGCATGTCGGCATCGGCAACAGTGGCCTCACGGAAACCGAAACGCACGCGGATTTCAGCGCGCAAGCGCTCGGCGGTGCGGCCCGTGAGGAAGGCTTCGCCGTCGATTGGCGTGGGCACCCCGAGCTGTTTGCTGAGCGCAGAGACACCTTGCGCCTCGACCTCGGTTGCGTCACGCGGGAACCGGCCGCGCTCGCGGAAGAAGGTCAGCAGGATGGCGAAGCCAAGGCGGTTCGCGCGATTCTTGGTCATCACCATCTCGCGCTCGGCCGGTGCCAACAGCCACTGATCTTCCGCGTTGCCGTCCACCATGCTGCTACGCTCCCGGGTGCGATGGCGCGGGCCAGCCGACCCGCGCCAAGGTTTCAATCAGCGTAGTGCGCTTGACGTTGAAGTTGCGGCACACCGCCGCCTTGGACATGCCACCATTGAGCGCGGCGATGATTGCATCCAGCTTCTCGCCGGTGATCGCCGGCGGCCGCCCGCCAATCCGGCCGCGTTTGCGCGCGGCGGCCAAGCCCGCGACGACGCGCTCCTGGATCAAGGCGCGCTCATACTGCGCGAGCGCGCCGAACACCTGGAACAGGAACTCGCCGGATGGCGTCGTGGTGTCCAGGTTCTCCGTCAGCGAGCGGAACGCCACCCGCTTGTCCTTGAGCGAGGTCACGATGGCGAGAAGGTGCGACAGCGAGCGGCCGAGCCGGTCGAGTTTCCACACGACCAGCACATCGCCAGGACGAACGAATTCGAGCGCCCGTGCCAAGCCGGGGCGATCATCCTTCGCGCCAGAGGCTCGATCCTCGAACAGATGGCGCGGATCGACGCTGGCGGCAAGCAACGCGTCGCGCTGCAAGCCCGTGCTCTGGCGGTCGGAGTCCGACGACACGCGCATGTAGCCAACCAACATAGGCGGATAACCCTCAAAAATAGGTTTCCGTATGGTAGCGCATGGCGACATGGTTTTCCGCACAATGTTGAGGTCATCCAGAGGTTGGTGCACATGACTGTTGCAGATATGTCGGGAAACATATGTTTGACGACGCCAACCTTGCAGGTGCCACGCTTGCATTATTACCTGAACAGGTATAAAACACTGGCATGGCCGACAAAGAAAAACCGCTCGAATGGATTGCGAGCAGCTACAAGGATCTGATGGCATTGCCGCCCGACATGCGCCGCCGTTTCGGTTATGCGCTGTCGCTGGCGCAGATGGGCGACCAGGACGACGCGGCAAAGGTGCTCAAGGGCTTCGGCGGTGCCGGCGTGCTGGAGGTCGTCGAGGACGATGCCGGAGGCACGTATCGAGCGGTCTACACGGTGAAGTTCGTCGAAGCGGTGTTCGTCCTTCACTGCTTCCAGAAGAAGAGCAAGAGCGGGATCGCCACGCCGAAGGCAGACATGGACATTATTCGCGCCCGGCTGAGGGTGGCCGAGGCATTGGCACAGGAGCTACGGAATGCAAAAGCGAACCATTGAAGGCGTCGAGGTTC
Organism: Rhodospirillaceae bacterium BRH_c57; assembly: GCA_000961745.1. Taxonomy (GTDB): domain Bacteria; phylum Pseudomonadota; class Alphaproteobacteria; order Rhodospirillales; family Rhodospirillaceae; genus Cauispirillum. The sequence continues at coordinate 4,923 of LAEA01000140.1, forward strand.
AGCGCAGTTCGGGCAACGTCTTCGCCGACCTTGGATTGCCCGACGCCGAGAAACTGAAGATCAAGACCGGCCTAGTGATCGAGATCAGGAAGGCGATGCGTACTCTTGGGCTAACGCAACAAGCGGCGGCCAAGCGCATGGGCATCCCGCAACCGAAGGTATCCGGCATGATGCGCGGCGACTTCACCAACCTGTCCGAGCGCAAGCTGATGGATTGCCTGAATCGCCTCGGCTACGACATCGAAATCAAGGTACGGCCGGCGGCCGAGCCGGTCGGGCATTTGACGCTCGCAACCGCCTGACCGGAGCCCCCTGATGGCTGCCCGCATCACCGACGAAGAATGGGACAAGCTGTCCCCCGAGAATTTCGAGACGCACTCGCTGCTGCGCGCGGTCGATGTCGTAGACGAGTTGCGCGATGATCTCAACGATGGTGAATACGCCACCCCGCCGCAGCTTCGAACCGACCTGCTGAAGCTGCACCAACTGGCGATGGCGGTCATCAACGAGAGATCGCGCAGCCAAGTGGCCGACCTGTTTGAACTGGCCGGTAACCTGGACGAACAGGTGTCCTACATGATGACCAAGCTGGAAGAGATACAGGACACATTGTCGCGGTTGACGGCGCTTTACCCGGACAGCTTGTGTTATGGCAACCTGGACGGTGACGGATGATCGGCTGGTGGATTGTCATCGCGGTGCAGACGCCAGAAGAGCGGGACGCCGCCATTGACCGCAGGCGGCCAAGGCTGGTGACGTGATGCCCGCAGGTAGGAAGGGAAACGTCATGTGGCATGCCGACAAGATCGCTGCTTGCCCCGCCGACTAGTTACTGACCATCGAGGTGTGAGATCGGTCCTGATCCGGACTCACCAGATGGCGGCTGGTGACACAACTGTTGGGTCTACCCCT
>LAEA01000039.1 GCA_000961745.1 Rhodospirillaceae bacterium BRH_c57
TCTCCGAAGAAAAATAGGCCGCTTCCCCGGAAGCGGCCTTTTTCGTGCCTGCACGGCGGAGTTTGGCCGCCGAACCGGGCCGTTCAAAGTTTCTTTATCACGCGGCGAATTTAGTCCTTGCACGAATGCCGATGCCTGGATATAACGGCGCCTCTTCGGGGCGGGAGTAGCTCAGTTGGTTAGAGTGCCGGCCTGTCACGCCGGAGGTCGCGGGTTCGAGCCCCGTCTCTCGCGCCATTCTCCGAAGAAAAATAGGCCGCTTCCCCGGAAGCGGCCTTTTTCGTGCCTGCACGGCGGAGTTTGGCCGCCGAACCGGGCCGTTCAAAGTTTCTTTATCACGCGGCGAATTTAGTCCTTGCACGAATGCCGATGCCTGGATATAACGGCGCCTCTTCGGGGCGGGAGTAGCTCAGTTGGTTAGAGTGCCGGCCTGTCACGCCGGAGGTCGCGGGTTCGAGCCCCGTCTCTCGCGCCACTCTCCGAAGAAAAATAGGCCGCTTCCCCGGAAGCGGCCTTTTTCTTTGTTCTCAGCCTTTTACGCTCCCCTACGGCACCGCTGGCAAAGTCAGACGGAAGGCCACCCCCTCGCCCTCGGGACCGCACCCGCCCATGGGGTCCACCCAGATGCGGCCGCCGTGCTGTTCGACGATCTTGCGGCAGATGGGCAGGCCGATGCCGGTGCCGGCCGTGGCGTCACCACCGTCCAGGCGCTGGAACATCATGAACACCTTGTCAACGTAGGCCGCCTCGATGCCCCGCCCGTTGTCGGCCACGGACACCATCCACTCACCGCCGGTTCGTTCCGCCGAAATCCGGACTTCGGGCGGACGCTTGGCCGAGCGGTACTTGAGGGCGTTGCCGACAAGGTTCTCGAACAGGCGGCACAGGGTATCCTGATCGCCCATAACTGCGCCCAGATCGCCCACCGTCTCCATCGTGCCGCCAGTTTCGAGGAAGCGCTGGACAAAGGTCCGGCGCACGTCGTCGAGCAACGCTCCCAGGGCCACCGGGCGCGGGGCGGCACGGGCCTGACCGACCCTGGCATAGTCCAGCAGATCGACAATCAGCCGCTGCATCCGGCGCGCGCCGCTGATGGCGAAGTTCATGAACTCCCGCCCCTCGTCGGTCAGGCGGGGACCTTCGCGGCGCTCCAGAAGCTGAAGATGGCTGGCCACCGCCCGCAGGGGTTCCTGAAGGTCATGGGACGCCACGGCGGCGAACTGCTCAAGCTCCCGATTGGATGCCTCAAGTTCAGTGACCAGCCCATGCAGGCGAGCCTCATAGGCCTTGCGCTCGGTGATGTCGGTGATGCCGGTCAGCAGGGCCGGGCCGATGTCCAGTTCGACCGTGCGCACCGACATCATGGCCCAGAAGTCATGGCCGTCCACGGTCAGCAAATGAACCTCGAAGTCGTCCACGGCGCCTTCCTGACGCACGTATTCGACCATCGCGTCGCGGCGACGCGGGTCGATCCAGAAATCGCGCGCCATGCGGCCGACCATGGTCTCGCGGGTGGCCCGGAACAGCTTCCGGGCGGCTTCGTTGGCGTCGATGATTTCCGAGGTATCGACGCGCGCCATCAGGAACGGCACGGGAGACACCTCGAACACGAACCGCAACTGGCGCTGGCTGCGGTTGGCGGCGTTTTCCTTGATGTGAATGTCGGCCAGGACCTCGGCCAGGCGCTCGACCGACCGGCCAACCGCATCCAGTTCCTCCAGGCGGGCCGGCGGCAGGCTGACCATGCGCTGGCCGCGCTGCACCGCCTCCAGCGCCGCGTGCGCCCGCAGCACCGGCGAGGCGACATGGCGCAACAGCAGCCATGCGGCCAGGAACAGGGCGACCAGCCCGCCCCCGACGGCCGTCACACCAACCGCGATGCCGGTCCGGCCATGGTCCACGATGGCGTCCGAGCTTTGCAGGGCGGCGGCTGCCGCATCGGCCGACAGGGCATTTGACAGGGCGGCAAGCAGGCCGCGCGCTGTGATCGCCTCGTCGGCCATCTGCCCTTGCACCAACAATTGCTCCCGGCGCAGGCCGAAGACCACGCCAAAGCCGTTCAACTCCCGCAGGTCAAAGGGCCGGCCACCAGTGTCCGGAACGGCCGTGGCTTCTGGACCAGCCGTGGCCCCTGCAATATCGCGCATCTCGGCGTTGAGGACGCCAAAGCGCGCCTCAAGCGACTCCAGCAGGGCCGGTTCATCCTCCTCGACGGCGCGATAGAGAACGTGCCGGATCTCGAACAGCAACTGGGTGGCGTAAGGCTCCGACCCGCCGTGCATCCCGCCGAGTGGCGGCAACAGGCTGTCCAGACGGTCCAGATGCGCCATGCCGGAGTCGCGCAGGGCGTCCAGCACGTCGCCGCGATACGCACTGCGCCGCACGGCATGAACGGCGGCGTCCAGGCGGCTCATCACGGCCACGTCGGCCCGTCCGGCGATGCGTTGGGCCACCGCCTCGACCTCCTCCAACGCCTGACGTCGGTCGGCGCGTGACCGGGCTCCCAGGATGACCTCGGTCAGGCGTGCCAGTTCGATGGCGAGAATGGCCTGTTCCTGCTGCTCCAGGACCAACGGAACAACCTCGTCGCGGGCCTTCTCGGCAATCCCGACGATGCGCAGGAACGCCCCGACGACCAACGTTGCCACCACGGCAACCAGCAGCGCGCCGATGACCGCACCGGTCACCGCCGCAGCGGCGAGGCGCAGGCGGGGCGCACCCGTGCTCTCCGCTCCTGCGACAGACGCGGCGGGTTGGGGAGTATCGGGGAAGACGTCCTTCATGGGCAGTGCCAGCAGGTCCACGGAGCGCGGTTCGGCGCCCATTCAGCCAGAAGCCGCCCGCAATTGCATCAAGCGATTGAAAATTGCATCTGAGCCTCTGGTATCCATCCGGCGGAGCAGCCATACTCGGTCAATGTGCCGCACCGTTCGCCGCCTGATCTTTGCTTGCGTGGTCATGCCCTTCCTCGGCTGGGCAACCGCAACCTATGGGCAGGCCCCAGTGACGCAGGACGATGCCTTGGAAGCGACCGACGAAGTCCCTGTGGCCTTGCGGTTGCAGTGCGACACCCCACAGTTCGAGTGCGCAGGCTATTACGCCGCGCAGTGGAAGGGCTACTACAGCGGCGCGGGCCTTAATGTCGACATCCGAACCGGGAAAAACGGAGAGCCTGACACCTTCCTGTCCCCGACCGCCGAAGTGGCGGCAGGCCGCGCGCAGTTCGGCGTCGGGTCGGCCGACATCCTGCTGGCCCGCGACCAGGGTGAGGACCTGGTTGTCCTGGCCTCCATCTTCCAGACCAGCCCGACCACCCTGTACGTGCGCGAGGACGCGCAGTTCCGTACCCTGGCCGACCTGCGCGATCTGACCGTCTACCGGCCGCCCGGCAGTTCGCATGACATCGAGTTCAGGGCCATGCTGCTGGCCCAGGGCATCGATCCGACAACCGTGACCTACGCCAGTTCGATGGACGACACGGTTGACGCTATCATGGGCAGTTCGTTGACCTTGCCGTTCACCCTGAAGCAGCGGGGCATGAGGGCGATTGCGGTGCGCCCGCGCGACTATGGCGTCAACTTCTACGGCGCCAGCCTGTTCACCACCGAGGCGCTGGCCACGTCCCAACCGGAACTGGTCGATGCCTTCATCAACGCGACCTTGCGCGGATGGGACTATGCCCTGCGCCACCCGCACGAAATCGCGCGCGGGCTTGCCGCCGCCTTTCCCAGCCCGAATCCCGACATCGACGCCCTGGCCTTGAATCGTGCGCAGATAGAACCTGTGCGGAACCTGACCGGTCACTCCGTTGTCGAACCCGGCCACATCAATCCTGAACGCTGGCAGCGCATGAATGAAACGCTGATACGCCTGGGGATGGTGTCCACCCCGCTGGATCCCGCCGCCTTCCTTTACAGGGAGGTGCGCAGGCAGGTGGCGCGCGACCAGACGGTGCGTAATGTCTTGCTGACCATCGCCGGGGCCTTGGCCGTAATGGCTCTGGCGGCGGGCGTCGGCGCCATCGTCATGCGCGAGGTGCTCGACCGCCGCGCGCGCGCCCTGGCCCGCAGCGAGGAAAACTACCAGCTTCTGGTCGATAACCTGCGCGACTACGCCATCCTCGGCCTTGGCCCCGATGGCCGGGTGACCAGTTGGAACCGTGGCGCGGCGCGCATCACCGGCTTTTCCCGCGATGAGGTGATCGGCCGCCACGTCTCCATCCTATTTCCCGCAGCCGACGTCAAAAGCGGCCTTCCACAGCGCGAAATCGACCAAGCGGCACAGTTCGGCCGCATCGAGGTCGAGGGCATGCGCGCCCGCCGCGACAACAGCACATACTGGGCCAACGTGGTGATATCGGCCCTGCGCGGTCCCAGTGGCATGCTGCTCGGCTTTGCCCTGGTCATCCGCGACGCCTCGCAGCGCAAGGCCCAGGAGGACCGCATCCGGTTCCAGGCCGCCCTGCTCAACCGGGTGCGCAGCGCCGTCATCGCGATCAATGCCGAAGGCCGGGTCACCTACATGAACGCCTATGCCGAGGCGTTGTTCCTGCTACCCTGGCGCGAAGCCGACAATCGCCCATTGGTTGAGCTTTCCATCCTCCCGGAGGAGGCCGTCAGCCCCGTGGGCCTGCGCGAGCGCGGCGAACAGGAGGTCACCGCCCACCGCCGCGACGGGGTCGCCTTCCCGGCTTTGCTGCTGGCCTCGGTGACGCCCGATCCGGCGGGCATGGCGCAGTCGGCGGTCTATGTCATCCACGACCTGACCGAGCGCAAGAAGCTGGAGGCAACGCTCCAGCATTCGTCAAACCTGGCGCTGCTCGGCCGCATGTCGGCCAGTCTGGTCCACGAGATCAGCCAGCCGATGAACGTCATCCGCCTGACCGCCGAGGGTGGCTTGCTGCGGCTGGCCGCCAACCCGATCGACACCGACGATCTGGCCCAACGCTTCCGCACGGTGTCGGAGCAGGCGGCACGGTTGTTCGACACCATCGACTTCATGCAGACCTTCAGCCGCCGCGATGCCGGGCGCGTCGATGGCACCGCCGGGCCGCCCTTCGACGTCGGACTGTCGGTGCGCAAGGCGGCCGAAATGATGGCGGAACGATTCGAAGCGGCGGGCATCGGTCTGGAACTCGACCTGCCCGAGGCCACCTGCACGGCACGCGGCCGGACCCGCCAGTTCGAACAGGTCCTGCTCAACCTTCTGGGCAACGCATTGCACGCCCTGCGCCTACGGGCCGACCAGCACGACCGCCTCGTCCGCATGCGCCTGACCGTGCCGGAAACCCTGCCCGGCGACCTGTGCCTGAGTGTCGAGGACAATGGTCCCGGCGTCCCCCAGGCCCTGCGCGACCAAGTGTTCGAGCCGTTCTTTACCACCAAGCCGGCCGGTCAAGGCACCGGCCTTGGCCTGTCCATCAGCCTGGGCATCGTGCGGTCCATGGACGGCACCATGGACATCGGCGAGTCCGACGATCTGGGCGGCGCGGCCTTTGTCATCATGCTGCCGGCCGATTACATCGGACCTGCCGCCGGCGATACCACCCCCACCGGTTCCCAGGACAAACTCCTGGTGGCGCCGAAGGCCGCCGCCGTGCCCCGCATCACAACGGCACGCCTGGGACCGCACGTCCTGGTGGTGGACGACGAGGAACTGGCCCGCCGCGAGGTCGCCGACCACCTCAGCGCCCATGGCTATCGGGTGAGTCAGGCGTCGGGCGGCATCGAGGCGCTGGAGATCGTCGCCCGCTGCAACGCCGACATGCCCCTGTCGGGCGACAACTCGCCCCAAGTGGACGCGGTCATCACCGACATCCGGATGCCACGCGGCAACGGCAAGGAACTGATCGCCAATCTGGCCGAGGCCTATCCGCAGGTGTTCATCATCGTGATGACCGGGCAACCCCTGCACGACCGCGAAGACCTGGAGGACATCGGCTCGGGCGCCGATCACGTCCTGCGCAAGCCGGTGTCCCTCAGCGAAATCGACGACCGCCTCGGCGCCCTATTGAGCGAGGCCGATCACGAAGAATGAGCGGGAGACAGAACGGGGGCTTGGTCCAGCAGCGCCAGCAGCCGGGCGCGGACAAGCGGCATACGCTCGAAGATGGACTCGCCGCGCAGCAGCAGGATGTTCAGGCTTTCGGGCACCGCGTCGGCATCGCCCCCCGTCCCCGCCAGCGCCAAGGACGGCCGCTGGATGTCGTCCAGGATGCTGTTCACCTGGGCCGGAATGTCGGCCACGCCGACGTCCTGGCCGTCCTGCAACGCCTTGAACAGAAGCAGCAACGAGATTGCCGCCGTCGCCCGGTTGGTCAGCCGCGACAGGTCCTGTGAGGCCCTCATGCGCGCCGTCGGGGTGATTTCCACATCGGCATAACGCACCGCGCCGTCCGCGATATGGTCACGCACCGCCTCGATGAGGGCGAGCGTGTCGTCGAACGCGGCCTGAACGAAGGCGGCGTCGGCGGCGGGAACATCGAGGGAAGGCATGGCGGCTCCAATGTGCCGAGCAAAAAGGGTCGGCAGTCTGGCACCTCGGCCGTCGTGGCGCAACCCAACCAGCACGCCCAATGGCCACACGTTGACGTGAAGGGGCAGAGGCCACACCTTACACTGAACACGCTTGCCGCCCGCCTCTTTTCCCGCCCCCCTCTCCCCGCCTTACGCAAGGAACCGACGATGGCCCCGCGACTGCTTCCGCTGATGGCGGCCCTGGTGATGCTTCCCGCCGCCGCCCTGGCAGACTCCCCCAACCCGCCGCCGGCCGCGCCCGACAGCGGGTGGACTGCGGGCCATCAGACATCCCACCCCCTGGTCGGGCGGCTGTGGGACACCGCCAGCGGCACGTTCATCAGCGAGGCCGACCTGATCGGGCGACTGACGGGCGCGCGGTTTGTGATGCTGGGAGAAAAGCACGACAACCCCGACCACCACACCCTGCGGGCCCGTCTGGTGGCCGGCATGGTGGCGGCCGGGCGCAAGCCGGCCGTGGCGTTCGAGATGCTCGACGACAGCCAGGCCCCGGCCCTGGCCGCACACCTGCGCGATCATCCGGGGGACGCGGCGGGGC